>CAVFFR010000005.1:0-57880 GCA_963621875.1 Bacteroidaceae bacterium
AACAAGTATTGCGAGGCAGTCTAGCTAAAAAAGCGCAGATAGTACGTGTTGTACATCGAGCATTTTTTATGCGAAGACTAACGAAGCAAGACGCAGTTTATAATTTCAAATTTTATTTTTTAGGGCGCTTAGCTCCATACTTCGATCTACCTTGCATTCTGTCTTTAACACCTGCTGTATCTAAAGTTCCTCTTATGATGTGGTATCTAACACCTGGAAGATCTTTTACTCTCCCTCCTCTTATTAAAACAACACTGTGCTCTTGTAGGTTGTGTCCGATTCCAGGAATGTAAGATGTAACTTCATATCCGTTTGAAAGCTTAACTCTGGCAACTTTTCTTAATGCTGAGTTTGGTTTCTTAGGTGTAACAGTTTTAACTACAGTACATACACCTCTTTTTTGTGGTGCTCTCCTGTCTGTTGTTTTCTTTTTCATAGAATTGTATCCATGTTGAAGAGCTGGTGATGTTGATTTTGTTGTTGTAGTTTTTCTTCCTTTTCTTACTAATTGGTTGATTGTTGGCACTTAAATTTCACCTCCTATTTTTTATTTGTTTTTATTAGCTTTTATTTTTACGCAAAAGTAATAAAGCTAATTGAAACTAGCTTTTTTATTTTATCATATTTTGTTTATCAAGTCAATGTTTTTTTGCAACTTTTTTCCAGTTTCCGTAAGGTTTTTTGTCGTTTTTTAACGCACGATTTTTCTTTATTTTTACATATTATGTTATATACTATTATTTACCTCTATTACTGTAAATATGTAATTGAGAGGAGGTGAATTTATGAAACCTTTAATCGGATTAATTGTGTTATTACTAATATACTTAATCTTAAAACTCTTCTTCGGACAGTAATAATACATAAAACTACCACATCGCGCATGATGTGGTAGTTTTTTGGTTTATTATGAAACCCTTTATCGGTTCTGTTATATTAATAATACACTAAAAAAACATAAAAGTCAACTACAACAAGATCAAAAAACAAAAAATCGTTCGACAAAATTCTTCTTACAAGTTTAGTATGTGTATTTTAAATATGTCTTGCAAATTCTGTTTTAGATAATCTATCCAGCTCTTTTTTTCTATTTTTTCTTTGCATATTATATCAACATTTTCTACCACTTCATCATTTATTTTTATACTAAGTATTCCTATTTTCTGTCCCTTTTCTATAGGAGCTTCTGTTTGCGTTATTGCATTTATTGTTATTTTTATATTATTTTCTTCTTCTGCTCTCATTGGAATTATTTCATTTTCTAATTTATTTAATTCTAATTTTACATTCTCCTCCTTTCCTTTTACTACTACTATTCTTTTTGAGTTTATTGCATTCCATTTTTCAAATTCTTCTAACATCTTTTCTTTTATATTTACATTTTTAAAGTTAGAAAAAGTGTATTCTATTAATTTTATACTATCTTTTGTTCTGTCTTTTTTTGTGTCAGCTCCCAAAACGACTGTTATTATATCTTTGTCGTCTCTTTTTGTTTCGGTTACTAGGCATCTTCCAGCACCGTTTGTAAAGCCTGTTTTTACTCCTACTACACCATTTAGCACTCCTAACAGTTCGTTGGTATTTACTATTGTTCTTGATTCCCCATTAATTGTTATTGATGTTTGTTTTGTGCCTACTATTTGTGCAAATTTTTCGTTTTGCAAAGCATAATCTGCTAGTTTAGCAAGTTCTAAAGCTGTTGTATAGTGCTTACTATTATCTAATCCGTGTGGTGTCACAAAATTTGTTTCTGTTAATCCTAATTCTTGAGCTTTTTTATTCATCATATCTGCAAATCTCTGAACACTACCGCCTACATGTTCAGCAATTGCTACGGCAGCATCGTTTCCAGACCTTAACATTAGTCCATATAATAAATCGTTTAATGTTATTTTATCTCCTTTTTTTAACCCTAGTCTCGAGCCACCTGTTCCTCCTGCTTTTGCATTTATTGTTACTTCATCACTTAAGTTTGCATTCTCTAACACAACAGTTGCTGTCATTATTTTAGTAGTTGATGCCATTGCGCACTTTACTTTTTCATTCTTCCCATACAATATCCTTTTAGATTTTCTGTCATAAACAATTGCTTTCCTTGAATTTATTGTTGGTTCTCCAGAAATATTTTTTGCAACTTCATTTATACAATTTTGAGTAAATTCCTGATTTACTTCTACTACTTCTTCATCAATATCATCTGCATAAACATACTGAATATTTAGAAAAATAATTATAAATGTAATTATAATAATTTTAAAAATTTTACTTGTATTTTCCACTATTTTAACACTCCCTGTGATAAATATATTACGGCATTAAAAAAATATGAGAATTTCTTCTCATATTTAGTGTCTATTTAATAATCTATCTAGAGCTTCTTCTTCTGGTGTAGGTCTTTCCCCTCTATCTTCTCTTTTTTCGGTTTCATCTAAATTTTGTTCTTCTGTTTCTTCTTCTCTTACTGTTTCAATTTTCTCAGAAGGGCAATCTCCTTCTGCTAGCTCAAACCTGTCGCAGTATTGTTCTATTGTCATATCGCATTTTTCTGCTTCTTTTCTAAGTGTAGTAGTTTCGCCACTATGTAGTGTTATTTCTTCATCAATATCTACAGCTTTGTCATTATTCTCATCTTTGTCTATATTTTCAAGTTGAGTTCTCTCAGATTCCAATTCACCATTTTTTTCCGAATGTGTTCCACCTATTTGTTCTTCAGTTTTTTCTATTGCATCTTCTATTTCATATTTATTATTTCTTCTTTCGTTCATAAATTGTCTAACTTGTGTAGTTGTTGGCCTTTCGTGTTCTGTCTCTACCATACTACCTATAAATTTGTTTTCATTAGGATCTTTTCTAACATAATCCACTTCCAAAATTCCATATTGCCCTGTTGTTACTGTAAATCTTCTGTCAGGATTACTTTTTGTTGTAAACATTTCCCTAGTTTGTTTTTCTTCTACACTTGACCCATCTCTGTTTATGCTATATATGCTTACATTTGTCTGCATTGCTCCTGTTGTTTCTAGCTCATCTATGTACTCTGCTTCTCCTTCTTGAGTTATCCCAACAAATGCAAATCTTTTATTTTTGTCAGTTGCTTTGTTAGCATTTATTACATATACATTAGTATATTTCCCTTTTACATTTGCTATATCTTCAAATGTGTCTTGGTCTGTAAGTTTCTGCTGAGGTTTTATGCTAGAACAATTAGTCAAGTCTTTTTGGTCTATTCCTGTTTTTTTAGCAATTTTTTGTAATTCTTCTTCTTTACCTTGAGGAGGTTCTTCTTGTTCTTGTTCTTCTTCGTCTTGAGCTTTTTGTTGCTTTTGGCTTTCTTCTTCTAACTCAGGTTGAGTCATATTTATGTCTGTTTCTTGCTGTTCTTCAGGCTCTTTAAATTTAGCCTTTCCATCTGCATCCTTTATTCTTTTTAACATTTCTTTTCCAAGATCAGATTTTATTAAAGTTTCTTCGTACTTTGCTAAAGCTGCATCTGTAAATTTTATTGTTCCATTTTCATCAACTGTTGCTATTTGCATTTGATTTTCGTCATAAATGCTGTACATAACTTTTTCTTTTTCTGTTATAACTCTTACAAGATATGTATCTTGTTTAGACACGCCTCCACCATTTTCATTTTTGAATAGTTCCAATTGTTCATAATATGTTATGCTATCTATTTTGTCTTTACTCTCTCTTGCTTCCATATCGCTCTTTTTTTGTTGGTAAATTATTTGCATATTTTCTTTTATTAATGCTTCTTTTTCTTCTTTGTTCATAAACTTACCTCCATTATTTTATACTAAATGACATCTCAAAGTCTGTTCCTTCGTTTAATTTAATTACTATATTTATTTCTTTTGCTTCTGTACTATAAGCACTTGCTACTTTCGAGGCAAATAGCCATGCATCTCCCTGCTTTTCTGCTGAGTTGTATGTTATTTTATTTTTGTCAAAGAAATTATTTTCCATATAGCTTTCAAATTGATTTTCTGTTGCAAAGTTGTTTGCTTTAAATGTTGCGTTTAATTTGTTATATATATATTTGTAGTCTTTGTTGTTTAACGCTTCCTGTATTTTTTCTAAGTTTAGCTTTGCTTTTTCTTCTTCTGTTGATTTATTGTATATATTTTCAAAGTATGGTGTGTTTATTGTGTACACATCCAATATTACTGAATAATCCATTGGATATTGTGCATTAAATATGTAATATTTTTCATCTGTATCTTGGCATATGTACTGCATATATTCTTCATATGTTTCAACAGAATACTTTTTTATACCCAAATAGCTATATTGTCTTTTAAAATTAAAATAATCTAAATATTCTTCAAAATCGTTGTTATCCAATGTCTCTACTTTATATGTCAATTCAAATTTTTCTCTGTTTGAATTTATATATTGCACAAATTCGTCATAACTTTCAAATTTTGCTTCTCTATATTGTTTATCTAGTAAATTGTATGCTTTTTCTGGATTTGAAATCATCTGCTTTAGGTAATCGTCAAAATACATTTTTGCTATATCAGCATTGTCATAGTCCTTAAATTCTATGCTATTATATTCATTTTTTGTTATTGTTCTTTCTTCTGCTGATTGGCTAATTTTTGTTGCATATTCATTTTCTGTTATTGGCATTATATCATATGTATAATTATTTGCATCTACTCCGACTTCAAAGTATACATCAGCTTGGTCATTTATTTTTCCCTTTATGTAATATGCAGAAAATCTTTCGCTATTTTGCTCATACATCTCTATATTCTCATAGCTTGTAATATCTTTGTATTGCTGAGCACTATTACTTATGCTGTTGCTAGTTATATTATTTTGTGATATGTATTCTTTGTTTAGTACGGACATTGCCAAGTCTACATTTTGACTTTTTATGTTGTCAATGTAATTTTTTATTGTTTCCTCAATTGTTACATATGTGTTAATCCTATTTGTTCTTATTGGCTTCTCGTCTTTCACATCTTGTTTGTTTTCTTGTACTTCAGAATAAATTTGGTTCATTTCTTCTTTTGATATAGCATCTTTTTTTAGTATATTTGCTATTATCAAAATTATAATGATAGCAATTGTTGCAACAATTATAATTATTTTTTTCTTTTTCTTCATTAATATTTCCTCCGTTTATTTATCTTATGGAGCTCTTAGAACTATAACACTAGACGAAAGTACTGTTGTGTAAGGAGATATTCTTCTTATTGCCTTTCCTGAACCAGCGTTATATTTTGTGTTATTTCCAGCATATATTTCGATATGTCCATCCGTATAATATAGCACATCTCCTGCTTGTGCTTCTGCAACACTAACTTTTTTCCATCCGTACTTGTTCATTAATATTCCTGCTAGTGAAATTGCTCCATCAGAGTGGTCACTAGGGTCTATATAGCCCGCTTCTTGTAATACCCAAGAAACATATGTTGCACAACATGTATTATGAAAACCTGTTTTTGATGCTTCAAATGTAGCATTTAGTCCATGGCTTTTACCATATTGAGCACACTCATCACCATACATATTCACTTTTACACAATATGTATAATTATTTTGTTCCATATATTTATGTATCATATCTGCCATTTCAATTATACTACCACCAGAGTATATTTTACTTCCAAATATTTCTTTTGCCATTGCTATTAAATTGTTGTCTATATAAGCCACAACATATGCTGCTTGTTCTTCTAGAGTTGTTGGGTCATCCAAACCATGTGTACAATCTAAATGTAAATATTTAACCAAATATTGTTTTACATTTACTCCATCCCACATTCTTCCATTATGTCTCTCACCTAAGAACATATATGCACTATACACATCATATATAGAGTTCATATTACCTGTTATTTTATCACTATATGGTGCATATAATTGAGCTTTAGCATATGCAATGCTACCAGGCTTTTGATAACTTAATATCGTGTCACAGTAAAAAGTAATCGCTTCATCAATATTATTAAAAGTTTTTCCTGTATTAGAATCATTATATACAGCTAATCCCCAATAATTCCATGGAGAATTTGCAGGTGTAGCTGCTCCAAATGCACTTTCGCATCCCGCTTGTGCGGCACAAAGTATTGGATTTATATTTTTGCTAACACATATATCATATATTTTACCTGCATATTGAGCAAATCTTGTCTGATATCCACTTTTATTGCTATATTCTTCTATGCATTTTATGAAATCTTCTCTGCTTATGCTAGTTTTGTTAACACTTATTCTTGCACCACTATACATTGATGAAAGGCTCTTGCTTACAAAGTAATCTGCATTTAACGATGTTACACCTAAATCTACTCCGGTTGCTTTATATAAAAGGTATTTTACTAGGTCTATCATATCTGATGTTTTACTGCTTGTTTCCATCATTTCAAATAACCAGTCAACTTCTTGCATTATATTTATTTCAGCATATTTGTATTTTTTTAATAATGTCACAAAATTTTCTTCTGTTGCATTCTGATCCGTTTTTTCTTCTACAACAGGCGTACCCTCTTTATATATTTTTGACGATGAACTCATACTGTATGTAGTACTTTTTTCTGTTATTGACGCGCCAGAATCTGTTTTTTGCTTTGTTGCATTCTCTTTTGGTATTACTTCTCCTTCTGTAATAGGAGTTAAGTCTGCAACTTCTTGAGTATATTCTATACTATATTTTACTACCCAAACATCTGCATATGTTACATTTACGAAAACAGTATCCGTATTTGTTGTTACCTCTTTTGTAACATACCTTGTCTCAGTTCTCGTAGTTACTTTTATTTCTCCAGTTTCATTATCAGTTGTAACATGAGTTATTTCTACCTCGTAGCCTGTTGTTTCTGTTTCCACTGTAGTGGTTAAATTATCAAATGCAGTTATTGTAATCTCACTTTCTAAAGCTAATTTTGCAACTTCATTAACAAATTCTTCTTCTGTACTCTTTACAAGTAGTGCCCATAAAAAGTCAAATGGCATAGCATATGCATCTAGCATTGCTTTATAGTCAATACTTGTTTGTGAAATTGTCAAACTAGTATTACTGCTACTTGGTATTCCTGGAACGTCAGATGTTATTTTAGTAATAACTTCCACATATTGTGCTATAACTAGCATTCCACTTCCATCCACTGTATAATAATTAAAAACATCCCTGTTTCCTTCATTAACATATTGTTGGAAAGTATCATAGTTAATATATTCCAAGTCCACAGTTGCATTATCAGTTGTTCTTCTATTAACTTTTATTGCTCCGTTAAATTCATCTTGTTGTAACGGATCAGCATCTCCAATTTTAAAGTTTTGCGTTACTAACTCTGCTTTTATAAAGTTTGCTAAATATTCTTTTTGATTATATTTTTTTATATATGTAGGTAGGACACTTCCATCTTCATACAATTTATCTATAAGTTCATCCACAAATGCTTCTATATCTATGTCATAACCCGAGCCATCTTGCTTTATCTTTAGATTTTTTCCTAATTTTTCGTTTATCATTTTTTCAACGGTTGCAGGCACATTGCCCTTCATATCTGCTTTATATGAACCATTTAGAACAGATAAAAACTTAATAATTGATGCAATTATCGCTATACCCGCCAGTACCAAAAGAACATATGGTAATATTTTTATCAGTAATGCCAATAGTTTTTTTGAAAGCTTTTTTGCACCTTTTTTAGCTTGCTGTTTAACTCCTTGTGCAACTTGTTCCTCTTTTTTTTCATCTTCATTTTCTTCCATCTTACTCTCCTATTACTATAAATTAACTTTATATTCCATTTCTTCTGATGTTCCATCATCATTTATTATAGCAGCTTTTGAAAATACAATGCTTCTTAATTGTCTGCCTTGTATATACGCATTTGTAAACTTGATAGATATATTCATCGTAACGCCGCTTCTAATATATAATTGCTCTTTTGTTAACTCATCATTTGTTACAGTGTATTTTACATCATTTTCATCTAGTAAATACAATGTAGTAGAGTTTGCTAAATTATCTAAAAGAATATCTTTACTTCCATTATTTTTTATTTCTAAATAATATTTCTCATATTTCATATGTGAGTCTTTTTTTATAACTTTAAATGTCAGATCTCCTTGCTTCGTTTCTGCATTTATTTCTTTTCTGCCAATATAATTATTAATATTTAATTTATATTCATCATTTTCCTTTATAACAGAGATAAAGTCCTGAATATTATTTGAAGTAGCACCTCCTGTTGAAAGGATGTCTTCTTTTATATCAACTTTAAATATATTATCTACCCAGCTCTGTATTGAATATGATTTTTTAGAGCCAAAGTTCTTTTTATAATAGTTATTATAAAATACTGTATAGTCTTTATAAAAAATTTCTTTACAGTCATTACTAATTAATGAATATGCTTGCTCTGAATTTCCTTCATTACATAGTTTTATAAATTCTTCTACTTTTTCTTTATAATTAGCAATGTCATTTGTTGTAATATTACTAAATCCTTGCGAAATTATCGGTTGTACACTTGTATCTGTTTTTATATTCTCACCTTCATTAGTTATTACATTTTTAGCTTTTAAATTATCTTGTTTTGCAAAATAGTTTAGTGTATGAATAATTGCTATCAATATTATAGCGATTATTACTATTAAAATAATCTTGATCGAATTTTGATTTATTATTCTTCTTATTTTCATTTTTTACCTCTTTTTCTATAGCAATTAAGCCAAAAGGAATATTTCCTTTTGGTTTAATCTTTTTATTAATCTTCTCCTTTGATTTTTCTTACTTTTTTCATAGCGTCAGCTGCTGCTGTTCTAGCAGCATTTTCATTTTGCATTCCCGCATTTATAAATCTTTGAGTTAAAGCTTCTGTTGCTTTATCTAGTTTGCCTTTATCACGGAAAGTATCAGAACCATAAAGAGTTGATAATTTTGCTATTTCTACAGCTTGTTTGTCTGCAAGATCGTCTCTTCTAGTTTGTTCTTCTTTAGGCATATTTCTTCTTTCTTCTTGTGATGGTTTCAAGCTTTCTTTCATTGCATATAATCTATCCATTTCTTTTATGTCAGTTACGCCTGTTCTTCTAAATTTAGTATATTCCTGCATTCTCTTTTCTAACTCATCATTAACTTGTTGACGTTGCATCTCTGGATGGGCTTCTTCTATCTTTTTAGCAACATGAGCTCTATTAGATACATCATTCATAAATTCTTTATCTGCAAGTAAGTTATCTGTTTCGTTTCTTCCATGAGCTATTTCTGTAACATCTTCTTTTAGTGCAGTTGCTTTATTGCCTATACCTTTGACTGCTGCTCCACCTATTCCTTTTCCAGCAAGACCACCAATAGTAGCACCTTTCCACATATCACTCATATCACCGCCAACTGTTCCTCCAGCTAAGCCTATTGTTGCTCCACCTACTAATGCTGCTCCTTTCATATAGGCCTTACCTGTTTTAATTGCTGCTCTCTTTAATAGAGTTTTTCCTGTTTTTCCTCTTGGAATATTATACTTTCTTCTAAGCATTTCTTCAGCGTTTCTAGCTGCTGTCTTAACCTTAGGTTTCATAGTTTCAACTCGGTTTTCGATTCCTGCTCTTATTCCTGCACCTATACCTCTTGGCTCTTGTGCGTCTAGTGTTGCTTGGTTTTCTCCCTCTAGTTCCTGAGATTGATCTCTTTGTTGACTTTGCTCTTGATCTTGTCTTTGATTTTGGTTTTGTCCTTGTTCTTGGTTTTGAATTTGAGGTTGTCTTCCATTTTCTTCTTCAAATCCATCCATAGTCATTTGTCCTGGAACTTCTCCATCGTTACTTTCTTGAGTTTGAGTTCCAGCAGCTAATGCATCTAAACCGCTACCTTCAACTACATTCGGATCTGTAACATTATTATTGTCTTTTGTTCTAATCTTATCAGGACCGCCTCCGTTTTTTCCATTTCCGCCTTTTCCTTTGCCAATTCTTTGTAATGCTTGTGCTGCCAAAGCTCCACCGGCAAATCCTCCAAGTGCTGGAGCTGTTTCACTTCTAATTCCAAACATGCTCTTAATCATTTTCTCAGCTGGGACAATAAATGCAAATATACAAATTGCATAAAGTGGTGAGCTTACTGCTAAATCTATTGCTGATGATATTAATACAGTATATAAAATTAGATGTATAACTGGAAGCATTGCATTTACAATATATTCTCTTAGCCAATATTCAAAAGCTTGTGCCCTAGAGTCTTTTATCTTATCTATAGGATATGTCAGTGCAACAAGTGGTGCAATAATTGTTAATACAGTTAATATTATTACCCTCTTTATATATATAAAGAAGAAATAGCAAGTGTAAAAGGTTAATCCTAAATACATAGCTGTATATGCTAGTTTTGCCCAAGCATCCGGACATTCTGCTAAGGCCCTATTATATCCAGCAAGATTGGTAGGATATTTAACTGTAACGCCATCCATTACTATTGGATTGCCACTATCATCTATTACTTCTACCATTATGGTATTAATGGTTTTTGTATTTTCATAGTCATTTACAAATAATTTCTGTATTTCTTTCACCATAGTCATAGTGAACACCATAATATAGTGCAAGAAAAATACCAAACATAAAGCAATTATCCAGTCCACGAACATTTGCTTATATTTTGCTTTATCAGTTGCAACTGCTGAAGTAATAATTCTCATTCCTAAGTATACTAGTACAGAAAGTAGTCCAACAATTGCAATTAATCGTAATCCTTGATACCAGTCAGAAATTACTCCTTTTAATCTTCCAGCAGTTGACAGTTCACTTCCACCAATCATAGAATTTTCGTATTCAGTCGAGGTTGTATCCGAGAAGAAATCCGCATCAAGAAAAGCAACCTTTCCAGCAAATATTTCTGCAGGAGATACTTTTATACGTGGGATAATTATATCAGGATAAACTGTTCCGAACTCCCGCTGTATATGCTTCTGGCTTTTCAGTGTTACTGCCAAAAAGTCCCTTCACATCTGACCATAATTGATCTAATGCTCCCAAATGCACTATTTGTTTAGATATCAGATTTTTTGCTGTATTTTCTTGATTTAACTCTTGTATGGCTTCTGGTCTTCCTCCTGTAATCCATGATTTAACAGCAGCATCCACCATACTATCTCCAGTTCCAACCGTTTTTCCTATTAAGTTATTTGCAACATCGCCTATCGACAATAATAGTTCACATACTGGTGTTAATAATGTTCCTCCAATATCAGCCTGACTATATGTAGGCATTATGCAGGTAAATACTAGCATTACTGTTAATAGTGATATGATAATCTTTTGCTTGATGCTTTTTACTTTTCTGTCTTTCATACATACTCCTTTTATTGCTTTATTTATTTTGCATTGCCACTAATTTATTAATGTTAGTTTCAACAAATTCAAATTCTTTTGCAGTTGGCGTTATTTGTAATATTGCTGTATCCTTTCCAACTTTTAATAAACCTTCTCCTTTGTTACAGGTTACTAAAAATCCTGCTTCTCCTTCGCTTAATTTAAATACTTCTTTTAAATATTTTATTTCTGATTTATCTTGTGCTAATAATAATTTTGTATCTGAAGATGTAAGAACTGCTTGCACCTCTGGCTTTTCGTAAAAGTCTTGGAATCTTTGTGAAATAATTGCCAAAGATACATTTCTCTTTCTTGCACGTCTTGCCATTGTGTTTAAGAAGTCAACTGCTTCTGGGTATGGTAATAGCATCCACGCCTCATCTACAAGCACTCTTTTTTTAGACGCTTTTTTTCTATCTTCACTATTTTTCTTAACATATTTTTCCCAAATCCAAGATAGCAATATCTGTTGCGCAAGTGGCCTTGCAAATCTCTCCTCTAATTGTGATATATCTAAGTTGATGAATAATGTTCCATCTAGTAAATCAAAAGTAGATTGTCCATCAAAATACGCCATTTGTCCGTCATATTTTCTTATATATTGCTTCATAACTTTTAATAAATAACTATAATGGAATCTATAATCTGGATTTTGATTTTCTTCTGATTTTCTTAATATTCTCTCATACCAAGAGCCTATTGTAGGCATTTGTTTTTTCTTTCTTCCAAGCATATTGCCACTTGTTTCAACAGCACTCTCATATAAGCTTGATGGATCACTATTAATACCTATAGCAGCATATTCTTCTGATACAGCTTCTGCTATTATTTGTTTAGTTAATTCATTTACTTCTTTGCTTCTTGTACTACCTCTTGCCATTGTTAGTAACGCCTGTGTAACATCCTCTACTTTGTTTTCTACATTTAATACAGTTTTCTCTCTTCCTGTTATTTCATCTTTTACCATCTCTGTTTCTATATCAAAAACATTTATTATTGTCTGAGATGTTGGACTTAAAATAACATTTGTTCCTCCTAGGCTCTCTGCAACTATTCTGTATTCGCCTTCAGCATCTAGTGCTAAACTTTGTATTCCCATTAAAACTGCCGATCTTGATATTAAGGTTTTCATTGTAACAGATTTACCAGCACCAGATTTAGCAAATATAACCATATTATAATTTGTTAATGAGCTGTGGAAATTATCAAATAATATTGGAACTCCAGTTTGTTTATTAAAGCCTAGTGGTATTCCTGTTATATGTCCTACTTCTGATGTTGTAAATGGAAATACCGTTCCCATTGATCTGTGATCAAACGTATGTGTTCTTTTTATTTTGTCAGAGTTAAATGGCAAATTAGACTTAAAAGCTTCTTCCTGAATTCCCCAAGCACTCTTTATTCCTACTAACGATTTAGACATCTCTGATGATAGTAATTTTGTCAATTTGTCCAAGTCATCTAAGTTATATGCAAATAGCGTTGATACTATTGAAGCTGAATATAGTTTATTAAACCCTGCCGCTATCTCATCTCTTAATTGTTCTGCTTCGTATCTTTTTTGTGCTAGTGTGCTTTCTCTGTTTATATTTCCTTTATCTGCAGCCACAATTCTTTCTGTTTCTAATTCATTTATTGTTCTATTTAATTCGTTTTGAGAGCTAGATTCTGGAATAGGATTTATGTATATAGATGTATTTATATCTCCAAATAAATACATATCTCTAAATAATTCAGGGAATGTACACATTCTTGGAAGTGCTGATATAAAAAAGCTTCTTGCATATCTTTTTGTACTTGAAATTATTTCTAAATGATCTATATTGCTTGCATCTATTCCCGATGGAGCGATTAATTCTTTTATTGTTTTTTTGTGCAATATTTTTGGTGCCTCTCCAACAGAATAATCATTTCTATTAGCTTGAAGATTTTCTTGTGTTTTTTTCTTTTTATTGAACATCTTCTTTTGTCTCCTTTCTCTTTCTCTCCTTCTTTATTTTTTCTTTTGCTCTTTCTGCAACATCTTCACCCAGCATTCCTGCATTTTCTTGAATATACATTTCAGCTAAGCTATTTACTATGTCATCTATATTTTGTTTTTTCTCTGAATATTTTTTAGCTTTCTCAGACTGCGCTTCTGCGACCTTTTCGTTTGCTTTTTTGTATGCCTTTGCTTCTATTTCATCGTCAAGTAGTTGCATTTTCTTGTCCATATAATCTTGTGCTGTTAAATATAGCTCATCAAATCTTGCTCTTCTTGCTTTATCTATTCCATAGTCTTCTGATTCATCTCTATTGTATGCTACATATAATAAATCCGCTAATTCTGTAGAATTTAATATCTTTCCAACTACTCCTGATACACTTAGAGCTCTAATTACTGATTTAGATTTTGTATACAATTCTGAAAAAGCTCTTTCTCTAATTTCATCTTTGTCTAAATATCCTTCATCTCCACTTTCTGAATAGTACGAAAGAACTGCATAGTATTTTTCGTTTAATATATTTTTATTTAAGCTCATTCTTTCTGTGTTGTATATTATATCTTTTCCATATTCATATAGGTTCTTTTGTTTTATGTATTCATAGTATTCTTTTTTTATCAATTCTTCAGATATGTTAGGATTTTTAGCAATTTGCTCATATCTCATTTTCTGTTTAGTATAGACTTTTTCTATTTCATCTACTTTTTCTCTGTAATTTTGCAGACTACTTTCTAGATTAATTTTTCTTGTTTGTATATATAATTGTATTGGCTCTTTTAAAGTATTTAAAAATTGGGAAAATCCTTCTTCTACCGCAACTTTTTCTTCTTGCGACATTAAATCATAATTTATTCCTTGGCATTCTACAACCATTATAAATCTTTTTCCTTTTTTTTGTATGATCATATTGTCTTCTATTTTGTCAAATTCCATAAAGTCGAATACAGAATTTACTGTATACTGCCTAACTTTTGAGGTTTCTTTCTTTATATCGTTTTCTTTGTCTGTATTATTTGTTTCTAATTCGCTTTTTTCTTTTAGTCTCATCTTTAAATATATAACTGCTAAAACAATTAATAAAACTATCATTATTCCTGCAATTATTAATAGTGCTGCTGTTAATAATCCTATATTACTATTTGTCATTTGTATCTTCCCCCTTATATACATATATTCTGTTATTCTTTTGTTTAAATTTTATTGCTCTTATAATTACATCATCTAAAGTTTGTCCAGCATTTGTTTTTGCCCATTTTACTCCAGCTAAATTTGGAACTTTGCATGTGCCAATAATAAAACCAGCTAATGCAAATAATATTAGTATTACAACTCCCACAGTTGTTAATTTTAATAATCTAAATAGCAAAAATAATATGAGTCCAACCATTGCCATTCCCACTGTAAACATTAATGACTTTCTGGTAAATATAAATAATATTCTTCCTTCACCTTTTACATTTCTAGGTAAGTTATATGTTCCCATCTTTTGCTTTTCTCCTTATTATAATTTCTCTTTTATATTATAGCATATAAATAGAAAAAAAGTAACAAAATAACAAAAAAAAGTGCATAAAATGCACTTTTTAATTTTTTTGTAATTGTTTTGTAATATTTTTGAAATTATATATTTTGCTTTGTTGTTCCCGCATTAGCGCTTATTATATTGTAAACAGTTTTTACTATTGTAGTACCAGCTACTAATAATATTGCACCAATAACATATGGTATCATTGTTTTCTTGTATTCAGCTTTTTGTTCTACACTACCGGTCATATATTTGATACCTAAGATTAGTATTACAACAATTGCTACGATAATTCCTACAACTTGTATTACATTAATTATTTTTCCACCAATATTTGTTAAATTTCCTGTCTCAGCTGCATCCGCTTTGTTTAGATTTTCAAATGTATCAGAAAGATTTGGTTCTACTGCTAAAACTACTCCAGCTACAGAAGTAACTAACATTAATGTTAATAATATAGTAGATATAACTTTTACTGTTTTCTTCATATATATTCCTCCTTATCCTCTTATATTTTATATAAACCTCTTACCTAGTGTAAGAATGTTAATAACTTTACCAATTAATATCTTGTAATATATTTACAACTAATCTCCATATTCCAACGGCTCCAAAAATTATTGCAGCTCCAATTAATAACGGAATTAGTTTTTCTTTTAATTGTGCTTTTTCTGCAACCGAAGCTGTTACAAACTGCATACCTATTATAATTGTTGCAATTACTGCAACAACTATACCTATAACAAGCACTATTGCAAATATTCCCTCAGAGACATCCTTAACATTATTTTGTTCAATAACATTATTAGGGTCCCCTTGATTAACAAAGTTGTCTCCTCGATTTATAATATCATCTAGTCCATTTATTGCCATTGACACTTGACCGCTTAATACTATAGTCGTAAATAATATTATGGACACTATAATCTTTTTCATCATTTCTCCTTTTACAAATTATACATTACTTGAGACTATTGTATATATAGCCTTTATTATAGTTGTACTAGCTACTATTAGTGCTATACCAATAATGAATGGTATCATTGTTTTTTTGTATTCAGCTTTTTGTTCTAAACTTCCAGTCATATATTTAATTCCCAGAATTAATGTTGAAATTATTGCTATTATTATTCCAACAATTTGTATTACACTTAAAATTGTTCCAACTATTCCTAATGCTTTCTCATTATTTTCAGTATTGACTATTCCATAATCATTTGTATCCACTATTTTTTTGCCTGTTGCTGCAATTTTGTATGTTTCTAAGTAAGTTCCCTCATTTGTTTTTGCATATACAATATTACTAAATACAGTTGATAACATTATTAGGATAATCACAGTCATAATTATTTTGTTTATTAGTCTAATATTTTTTACCATACTTTTCTCTTTCCATTACTTAAAGCATTGGTTTTTTAAATGCTTTGTATTTATAGAGTAGCATACATCAAATAATTTGTCAATAATTTTTTTAACTTTTTATGTATGCCCATTTTCCCTCATATCTCTATATATTATAGCATATTTTACCTAAAAAATCTACATTTTTTGTTTATTTTGTTGCCATTTTGCTTTGTATATAATACTTAGCAATAAGCTCATCTAGTTCTATACTTAACTGGTATATTATACTGTAGTCTTCTCCTTTTATAATACTATCATTTAATTTTTCTCTTAGTAAACAGATTTTTTCGTCTAACATTTCTTCTCCCTTCTTGTTACAGCTTAAATTTCAAAATATAATATAATTATATAAATATCATATTTTTTCTTCTTAGTCAACTATTTTTTCTTAGTTTTCAAGGTGTTTCAAGCTTTTTCGTATTACATTTTTTTATGTAATTTTATATTATTTCTCTTTTTATTTTTTATTTTTTCTTTATTTCTGATAAATCATATTTTTTTGACAATTTTCTACACTTGTTTTTTAGGCAAAATAATATAATGTTTTACAATTAAAAACATTATATTATTTTACATTATTTATTCTTTCCTTTTACTACTGACAACACCATATTTTCTTCTTTGAATATTTCGTTTAATATTTCTTGTGCATATTTGTTGTCTACTTCATTGAATCTATCTATATAGTCAAAGCTATTTATTCCTTTTACATAATCTGCTGCAAACATCCTTCCTATATTGGCAACATCATTATATTCTACAACATAGTCTCCATATAATTTCTTTTTTATTCTCTCAAAGTCTTGTTGATTTATTCCATTTTGTTTTAGTTCTTCTATTTCTTTTACTAGTCTAGTAAGTATTTCTTGTGGTTTCTTTGATTGTCCTGATATTAGAATATGAGCATATTGTTTTGAAAATTCATAATCTAAATCTGGTTTTACAAATAAAACGCCTTCTTGATATAGTTGGTTATATAGTTTTGAGCTTTTTCCTAATAATAAATTTAATAGTATTTCTATTGCTATATGTCTCTTTACTATTTCGTTATAATTTTCTATATTGTCTTTTATCCCTATCATAAATATAGGCATACTTACTTCCATTTCTTTTTCAGCATACTTTTTATTTGTTTCTTTTTTATCTTGCGGATATATTCTTTTTATTTCTCCTATTTTTTCTTTTGGAAGTAATCTCTTTTTAATTTCTTCAAGCATTTCTTCTGGTTCAAAGTCGCCTACTGTAACAAATACCATATTGCTTGGATGATAGAAATTATTGTAACATTTAAATAGGACATCTGGTGTTATTTTAGCAATGCTTTCTACTGTTCCTGCTATGTCTACTTTTATCGGATTTTTTTCATATAAGCAGTCCATTGTATTTACATATAACTGCCAGCCTGGATCATCATCATACATTCCTATCTCTTGACCTATAATTCCTTTTTCTTTTTCAACATTTTTGTCTGTAAAATATGGATGTTGTACATAATCCATTAATTCGTCAAGTCCTTCATAAAAATGGTCTGTACATTCAAATAAATATGCTGTATGGTCATTTGTTGTGTAAGCATTTGCATCTATTCCTAATGCCATTAGCACATATAAGCTGTCAACTCCATTTTCTTGTTCAAACATTTTGTGCTCTAAAAAATGTGCTACTCCATCTGGAATAAATATTTCTGTATTCGTTCTGGCATCAATAAATCTATTGTCTATTGAGCCAAATTTTGTTGCCCAAATTACATATTTTTTCTTTATTGCTTTTTTAGGAATTAGTATTACTTTCATCCCGTTTTCAAGTTCTTCGGTAAAGCATTTTTCTTTTATATTTTTGTTCTTTATTTCTTTCATTTGTCCATCCTTTCTATTGATTTGTTAAGAAGTAAATTGTATTGATTTGTATACTTTTTGATATTTTTACAATTTGATCTTTTGTTACTTGTTCAATATTTTTTATATCTTCTTCTGTATCAATATTTTCTTTCATCAATTCTCTCCCAAAGCAATATGAAATTTCGGAATCTTGTTCATCTTGCATTGATTTTATACTAGCAATTATAAGTTCTTTTGCATTTTGTATATCTTTGTTCGAGAACTCTCCTTGTTTCATATCTTCTATTTGTTTTTTTATTATTTCTAGCGCTTTGTCATAATTTTCTATTTCTATTCCGCTTCTGATAATTATATTTCTTTTTTGTTTTATATACATAGAACCCGCACTGTATGCTAAACTTGCTTTTTCTCTTACATTTTGAAAAAGTTTAGAGTTTGCCCCTCCACCAAGTATTGCATTGTATACTGATGTTGCACTTTTATCGTTTTCTAAGACATCTAGTCCAATTACTAGTTTCCCTTGAGATACATCCATCTTCTCTTTTACTACTTTTTCCATTGTCCCAGTTTTTTCTTCTGTTTCTATATAAAATTGCTCTACTTCTCTTTCACTTAATTTTTCTGTATTTTTTTCTATTATTGAGTTTATTTCTTCTGTAAAATCACCTGAAGCAAAGATATCTATTTTGCAGTTTTTTATTATGCCTAGGTATGTTTCATATAATTCTTTATTTGTAATTTTATCTAAATCTTCTGCATAGCCATATGAATATAGCCCATAAGGTTGATCTTTATACATTGTTTCTATACATCTTGTATATGCATATGCTGATTTATTGTCTTTTTTTGCTTCAATTTTCTGTCTTAAGTTTTCTTTCTCGTTTTTAAAGTATTCTTCATTAAATTGACCATTTTCTACTAAAGGATTAAATACTATATCAAATAATAAGTCTATGCTTTGCAATAATATATTTTCTTGTTTATATGTGTATTTGTCGTTTAGAGATTCTATATAAAATTTAAATATATGGTCATATCCTAATTTGTCTGCTCCACAATTTAATTCTGCCCCATAAAGTTCTTCTAGTTTTATACTAATTTCTTCTTGTGTTTTTAAATTTTGCGTTCCTCTTTTTAGTATTGCTAATATCAAAGCCTTTTTTGTAATGTCTTCTCTTTCTAATTTTGTTGTTAAAAATATTGATACCAAATTCGTTTTAAATTTACTAGTAGTTATTTTATGAAATTTTATTCCTTTTTTGTTTTCTTTAATGTTATATAACATTTATTTTCCTCCTATCTGTTTGCTCTTTTACATTTTGCCCAATTATCTTATATAAAATACAAAAACGCTTTCAAAATACAATAACATATTTTGAAAACGCCTCTATTGTTTGTTTTAAATTATATTTTTCTTTTTCTAGCTGCCTCTGATTTCTTTTTTCTTTTTACACTAGGTTTTTCATAATGCTCTCTTTTACGTACCTCTTGTAATACTCCATTTCTGGCACATTGTCTCTTAAATCTTTTTAAGGCATCTTCTATATTTCCATTATTTACTTTAACTTCTGACATTAATATTCCCCTCCTTCCGCTGCAAAAGCTATGAATTCGTTTGGGATTTTAACTTCTTATTTTATAAGAAAAAACCTTTACACTCATATTATTATAAACTAACAATACTGATATTGTCAATACTATTTACAATTTTTTTACAGTTTCTCGATATCTGCATTTCCTTGTGATACTGCTATTTCTCTTTTTTTCTTTTCTTTTTCATCTATAAAGTCTTCTAGCATTATTTTTATTATTGTAACAATTGGAACTGATAAGAACATTCCTAATACTCCAAAGTATGCTCCACCAACAGTAACTGCAAGTATTACTAATAATTGGCTTATTTCTAGTGAATTTCCTACTATTTTTGGATTTATTATATTTGCATCTATTTGTTGTAATATTACCACAACAATTGCCATTAATACCGCCTTTGCGAATCCTCCTGTTAATATTGTAACAATTATTGCTATTGATACTGCAACGATTGCTCCAAAGTATGGTATTAAATTAAATAGTCCTATTAAGAATCCTAATAATACAGCATATTTTACTTTTAGAATTGTCATGGCTATTGAAACTAATATTCCAACTAGTATTGCATCTAATATTTGGCTTGTTAAAAATCTAAAGAATATCTCATTTCCTCTATTGAAATATTTTTTTATTTTTTGATATGCTTCTTCATTACATATTGAATAAGTTAATTTTGATAGGAATTTTATTATCCTGTTTCTTTGTAATAATATGTATATTGAAACTATTACTGAAATAAATATGTTAAATATAGTTTCTACTGCACTTATTATACTTTTTATATAGCTTTGTATTTTTTCCATATTGACATATTGATCTAAATCTATATTTTTAATATTGTTCATTACTTCTACTGCTTTTTCGCTTCTTAGTATATTGTCTTCTGGTAATTCGCTTATTTTAGATGTTATTGAATTGTAGTAATTTGGTAAATTTGTTAGTAAGTCTGTTAAGCTTTGTATTACTATTGGAATTATAAAGTTTAGTATAATTGTAATTATTATGATTGCTATTATATATGTTATTAATACACTTATTCCTCTAGAATGCTTGTTAAAAAAGTTTTTCTTTTTAGTTTTCTTTAATAATCCCTCTATTTTTCTGCAAGGCAGATATAGTATGTATGCAATTAATATTCCAGCTAAAAATGGTGTTAGAACTCCTAGTAGGTTTTTAAACCATATTCCTACAAATGATAATTTTCCAACTAAGTTATATAGTATAATTGTTGCTAACGCTAATGATAGCCAATAAAGCCATTCTTTTATTCCTCTTTTTTCTTCTCTCATTTTTTCTTATCCTCTCTATTATATTTCTATATCTAATTCGACTGGGCAATGGTCACTACCAAAAACTTTGGTTAAAATCTTACTATCATTGATTTCTTTTTTTATTCTATCTGATACTATAAAATAGTCAATTCTCCAGCCCGCATTTTTCTCTCTTGCGTGAAACATATATGACCACCAGCTGTATACATCTTTTGTATTTGGATATAGATATCTGAATGAATCTACAAATCCATTATTTAAGAGTTCAGTCATTTTTTCTCTTTCTTCGTTTGTGAATCCCGCATTGTGCCTATTAGCAGAAGGATTTTTTAAATCTATTTCGTTGTGTGCAACATTTAAGTCTCCACATAAAATTACTGGTTTTTTAGCATCTAGCTTTTTTAAGTATAGTTTAAATTCATCTTCCCACTTCATTCTATAATCTAGTCTTGTTAGCTCTCTTTGTGAATTTGGCGTGTAGCAATTTACTAAATAAAATTTTTTATATTCTAATGTAATTACTCTGCCTTCTTGGTCATGTTCCTCTTTTCCTATTCCGTATTCTACTTTTATTGGTTCTATTTTTGAAAATACTGCTGTTCCCGAGTACCCTTTTTTTGTTGCACTATTCCAATATACATTGTAGCCTTTTGGTGAGAAATCTATTTGTCCTTCTTGTAGTTTTGTTTCTTGAAGGCAGAAAATATCTGCATTTATCTGTTCAAAGTAATCTAAAAAGCCCTTGTTCATAATCGCTCTTAGACCATTTACATTCCACGATATTAGTTTCATATTAAAACCCTTTCTACAGAGCAAATAGTCTGAATAATATTTGCTTTTGTAAAGTAATATATATTTTACTACATATATAAAGAAATAGCAAGCTTTTGGGCTTGCTATTAGTTAAATTTATTCGTATTATTAAAGTATATTTTAGAAATATACATTACCTCCAATGTATTCACCTGAAGCATACCCTGCTGCTCTGAATGATAAATAGTTGTGATTTCTTTTGCCATTTAAAGCATCTGATACTGCTTGTTTTACATAGTCTGCATAGTTACCATTTAGTCTTCTTCTCCAATAGTTGTCTATTGAGTAGCAGAATTGGTTTTTAGCTTTGTATTGGCTTAATGGGTCTTGACCATTGTGTGCCCACTTTTCGCTTTCTGCTCTGTTACATGCAGTAGTTATAACTGCTAAAGCTCCTTCGTAGCCTGAACTACATTCTTGGGCTGTTATAGCACATATTAAGTCAAATTCCTCATCTGAGTATGACCATACGCCGTTGTTATACGTAACCGAATAGCTTCTTGAGCTTCTGTTTGTAACAACATTTTTTCTAACTTCTACTATTTTGTCAACTGGTTCTTCTATTATGTTAGAAGCAATCTCAGTTCTTTCTATTTCTACATCGTTTTGGTATTTTATTTTATATGTTACTTCTCTTAAACCATCTTTTCCGTATTGAATTACAACTTCTCTTTTACTTGAATCATTGTTTGAAACATCTTTTGTAATTGTTTCATATGGCATTGTTTCTTGAACTGTTACTATTTTTTCTACTATAGAGTCATATGAACTTAGTAATGTTTCCATTGTTATTTTTTCTGATTTTTCTGATTCTTCTGCAATTTCAACTACTTGCTCATCTTCTGTTGTTATTTTTATGGTTTTATTGTCTGATAATTCATTATCTTTTCCAGGTATAACACTTTCTTCTGGTAATATTATAATGTGGTTTTCATCTAATATGTCTGCTATTTTTGTTTTTGTTGTTGTAACTTCCATTATATATCCATTTGAAAGAATTATTTTTACATTGTTGAGTTTAGCATTTGATGCTGTAACTCCTATTCCCATTACGAATAATAGTATTAAGCATATACCAATTATTTTTTGTATTGGCAATTTTGCTTTTTTCACTTTCTTCATATATTTTTCGTTCCTCCTTTTGAAACAACAATCTTATTGTAACATATTTTTCCATTCTTGTCAAATTTGTTTCTATTTTCTTATTTGCTTACGGACGTTTGAGTTGCAGGTTTTTTGCTTTTTTTATACTTTGTCCTATTATATAATATTCAAGACTTTGAGCAATTATGATTATTTTTTAATTTTTTCACAATATATTGTAAATACTATACTAATATGATATATTAATATTATAATTTTTATAGGAGGTAATGTTATGACACCATGGATTATAGTTGGTATAGTATTACTTATTATAGTAATTGCCTTAATTGCTACATATAACAATTTAGTTACAGCAAGACAAAAAGTAAAAAATGGTTGGAGCCAAATTGATGTTCAATTACAAAGAAGATTTGATTTAATTCCAAACCTAGTAGAGTCTGTAAAAGGTTATATGTCTCATGAGGCATCTGTATTAGAGAAAGTTACAGAACTTCGTACTTCTTGGGCTAATGCCACTTCAGTTTCTGAAAAAATTGATATAAATAATCAACTTTCTGAAACATTAAAAACAATTATGGCCATTTCTGAGAATTATCCTGATTTAAAAGCTAACGAAAATTTTATAGCTTTACAAGAAGAAGTTTCTAATACTGAAAATAAAATTTCTTACTCAAGACAATTTTATAATGACACTGTTACAAGGTACAATACTATGAGAGAAACTTTTCCAACAAACATTGTGGCTTCTATGTTCCACTTCGAATCAGAAAAATTATTCGAAATTGATGCTCCAGAGGCTAGAAAAAATGTTAAGGTTGATTTTAACAAATAATACAAAAAATCTTTATTGCGGGTCTTCCCACAATAAAGATTTTTTTATATGTTAAATATTCTCAATGTGTTCTGATAAGTAATTTTTGCAATTTCTTCTACCTGAATTTTTTTGATACTAGCTATTTTTTCTGCAATATATTTTACATTTCTAGAATTATTTCTTGTTCCTCTAACAGGCTCTGGTGCTAAATATGGGCTGTCTGTTTCTATTAACATTCTATCATTTGGCACCATCTCTACTATTTCTTGTGCATTTTTTGAATTTTTAAATGTAACTGGCCCTGCAAAAGAAATATAAAATCCTAGCTTTAATGCTTCTTTTACTAATTCTCTGTTTAATGGACAACAGTGAAAAACTCCTCTTTTATTGACTGGATGTTGTTTTAAAATTTCTAAAGTGTCTGTTACAGCATCTCTGGTGTGAATTGTAATTGGCAGATTAAGTTTATTGGCTAGTTCTATTTGTTTGATGAATGCTTGTTTTTGTATTTCTTTATTTTCTTTGTTCCAATAATAATCTAATCCAATTTCTCCTATTCCTATTATCTTCTTGTTTTCTTCTTTGTTTATTATTTTTTCTAATTTTTCTATGTCTTCTATGGTTTCTTGCAATGTTGTTCTCACATCATTTGGCGAAATTCCAACAGTGGTATAAATAAACTCATATTTATTTGCCAATTTTATTGCATTTTTTGATGACTCTAAACTATATCCTGCACTAATAAGTTTGTCTACATCACTATTATGGATACTTTGTATTACATCTTCTCTGTCTTCTTCAAATTTTTCATCATCATAATGTGCATGCGAATCGAATAATTTCATTTTATCCCTCCAAAATATAAATTAGGATGAAAAGCTAATTTTCCATCCTTTTTCTTTTTAGATTATAATACTTACATTTGCTATAGCATAATCTTTTAGATGCGAAATGCTTATATCTTTATCTACTATCTTGCTTAACTCTTTTTCTACTTTTTTGTCCAAAGAGATAAACTCTAATTTAGGCTTCCCACTTGTATTATTGGTTATTTCTATGTTTTTCCAAGATAAAGAATACTTGTCACTTAACAGCTCTGAAACAGCTTTAAATGCTGCTTCTTTTGCCGCAAATCTTCCCGCATAATGCTGGTATTTATTTACTTTTTTGCTATCACAATATTTTATTTCCTTGTCCGTAAATACTCTATGTACAAAATCTTCTCCCAAATCTTCTATTGATTGTTTAATTCTTTCAACTTCAATAACATCAACGCCTACTTTTATTTGCATATATATTCTTCCTTTTCACTCCCAAAAGGACATTCTTTCTGGGTAATTTATTTAGAATAGTTTAAATATATTAATAATGTTGATTATTAATAATATTATTAATATTACTACTATTATTTTGTTTGTTTTTGCAGTTTTTTCTATGTTTGAATTTTTGTATAATACATCATATTTTGATTTTACTTGATGATATACTTCTTCTAACTTTAGTATAGAATTCCACTCGTCTTCTAATGTACTTCCTGTATTATCATTTGTTGTTTCTTCTATCCATACCTTTTGAGTAAAGTCAATGAATTTTTGTTTAGTTGTTTCAAATTTGCGGTTTTGTTTGAATTCATTATTTACTTTTTTTAGACTTATTTTTTTATATAGTTCAAATATATAGTTATATAAATATTGTCTTTCAAAAATATGAGGTAATTTTGTGTAATTCTCAGAATTTTTATCAGATGTCAATAAAACTGTTGCAATATTACTAAATCCAAATAATTCATATTTTGATTTTTCTACTATTGCTGTTTTGCTTTTTCTTCCATCAGAAATACTCTCTACAACACTGTCTGCACTTTCTACATTTGCAAATTTATAAAACTCTTTTCCTAATAATTCGGTATTTGTTTTATTATTCCAATCCTCTTGGTCTATGCAAGCATACGAATATGTTATGAAACGTTCTGTATTTAGATTTAATTCTTTTGCTCCTTTGTTGTTGCCTGTAATCTCTTTAATTAATGTCGTTATTTCTTTAATGTCTTCAAACATATCTGTTTGTATTTTTATGTTCTCATATCCTTTAAAATCATATAATTTTGATTTTATATCTCTAAATTTGTAATTAAAGTTGCATACATCTGCTAGAGTGTTTTCTCCTTCTAGCATAGTTTTCATTGATAAGAAACATATGCCATTGTTAAAGCAAATAATTTCTATTTTGGAAATGTTAAAGAATATTCCATCTTTTTTTCCTGCTTTCCCTTGTATGTCTTTATTTAAATTGTATTCAAAAATTGCACAAGGATATTTTCCAAGAACTGATGCTTGCATGCTTTTGTCTAGGCTTTCAAATTTTGATATCCTCATTTTTGCAAAGTCCATAGACCAAAATATTGTATTCCTTACTTTTGGAAGAAAATACTCATACAAGTCTGCATCTTTGTCACTTTCAAAAAATTTAATTTTATAATCTTTACTTGTTAATAGTTTTTGCAAATATCTTACATAGCTTTTTTCATTTACTACATACGGATATATAAAATATGTATATTGATATTTGGTCTTTAGTTCCATATTTTTCTCCTTTTTTATTTTGTATAGTATTCAGCATTTATATCTTCAGCTAAATGCCAAACTCCTATAAAATCTATTATTGGATTGTTTTCTAGTGTGTATTTTGGTTCAACTACTGTTTCGCCTTTTGAGTTAATTGCACCCCATTTTCCGTCTTTTTTTACTGCAACATATCCTGAATCATTTTGTTCTGTTGCATCATCATATATGTAATTAATAACAACTACATTGTTTTTGTCAACATATCCATATTTTCCATCTTTTTTAGATAAGAACAATGTATTTCCTTTCAAAATTTCTGTACTCTTTTTTTCTTCAAATTGGAAATTATAGTATTTATATTCTGAATTTACTCTAACTTTCATATAGCCCTTAGATGTATTTATTTCTGATACAATTCCAGATAGCTTTAAATTAAAGTTTCTATCGAATAAATCTGTTTCTACTTTATCAGAAGATCCCTCAATTATATCTGCAGTTTTAATATATGTTAAGTTTTTGTAAGTAAAGTCTATTTTTACTATGTTTTTTGTGTCTATTACGCCAAACCCAGTATCTTTTTCTGCTATGTAATAGCTTTGGAATACGCTTTTTAGGCTTTTATATTCAGTTGGTATTATTTCTGTTCCTTTTGCATCTATAACTCCATAATTATCATCTTTTTTTACTATAATATATCCATTGCTATCTATTGCTATTGCATCGTCAAAATTTAATGAAGCTGTTTCTTTTCCTTCATTTATTATTTTCCATTCTCCATCTTTTTTTGCTACATATGTATTATTTGAATATATGTTTTTTATATCATCGTATTCTATTTTTAGTAATTCCTTTTTATTTGTTCCTATTACTCCTAGTTTTCCGTTCTCGTTTTTTACTATGTATCCATCTTCATATGTATCTGTTAATGTTGTTATGCTCGTATAACTGTTATCTATTATTTGTGCTCCTATTGTGCTTACAAGTCCTTCTTTACCATCTTTTTGGGTTACTAAACTATTGTTAGCTCCTATAATTGGCTCTATGCTATCATATTGACAATCCAATAGTACTTTTCCTGAAAAATCGATTAATCCATATTTTCCATTTTTCTTTACCCTTAAGCATCCTTTTTCATACCATATGCTATTTTGTTTGTCATAATTTTGTATTACTTCTACTTGCTCATATTCACTAAATAGTTGTTCATTTTTCGCATTTACTGCTTTTGTTTTATATGTGTTATTTGTATAGTCAACATCATAAGTTACTACGAATACATCTTTTTCTTTGTCTGGTATTATTAACATTTCTTCATAACTTGGAGTTATAATTGTATCTCCTGATGAATTGATAACTCCCCATTTATCATCTTCTAGCACAGGATAATATGCTAGTGCTACTTTCTTCTCTTGTCTTGTATTGTCTGGTTTCATTAATCTGGCTATTATAATTATAAACATAATAATTACTAATAATGCTATTATTGTTGCTATTACTTTTTTTATATTTAGCTTATGTTCTGGATTATATCTTTTCCCTTTTCCCATAAAAATCTCTCCATTTTGTTTATAGTTCTTCACGCTTATAATATATCACAAAGCAATATAAAAATACAATATATAAACGCAAAAAATGTAAAACATTTTAAGCTTTTGCTTGTTTGTTTTACATTTTATTAGTAATCTATTTTTTTCTTTCTGCTACCTTATAAGCTAGTACTGTCATATCATCTTTTTCTTTACCAAAATCATTGTCAATAGCTTCTCTAAGAATTAAATCTGCAATTCTTTGTGCATCTTCAGAGTCAATTTCTTCAAGTGCTTCTTGAACCCAAAGTTCTTTGTTTATATATTCTTTGTTTGAATTTATTATTCCATCACTACACATTATTACTATATCTCCATCTTGCAGATCATATTCATATTCAACTAAATCTATGTTATTTAGTATTCCTGTTGGTAATGTAACTGATTTTAATATTTCTACATTTTCGCCTCTCTTTATAAAAGTTGGGCATGCTCCATTTTTTATAAATTTCATATCTCCTTTAAATAAATCAAGAATACTTACATCTAATGTTGCATACATATCATCATCAGTATTTGCAGATATTGTTGTGTTGATTAATTTTAATGCAGTATCATTGTTAAATCCTGATTTTAATAATCTCTCTAGCATTTTTATTGCTATTTTGCTACTCTTTCTTGCATCAGGTCCAGAGCCCATTCCATCACTTAAAGCTAACAAGTACTTTCCATCTTCTAGCTTTGTTTGCACTGTTGTGTCTCCAGATATTATTGAGCCGTCTTTCTTTGATTTTGCAAGTCCAACCTGAAGGCTATATAAATCTTCTGATACGAAGGTAAATACACAAGTATCGTCGTTTTCTCTTAATGCACATTTTTGTTTTTGAATTGTCATTTTGTCTTTTAGAAC
Organism: Bacteroidaceae bacterium; assembly: GCA_963621875.1. Lineage (GTDB taxonomy): Bacteria > Bacillota > Clostridia > TANB77 > CAG-508 > CAG-245. Next base: position 28,679 of record CAVFFR010000005.1, read on the forward strand.
TTTTTCCAAAACTTTTGCAATTTTTTTAATTCCACAGGCACTTCCATCCACAGAATTGCACACATTTGTGTATAAGTTTACTATAAATCTGCCACTTTCTTCTCTTTTAATTGTAATATCTCTTAATATTATTTCTTTTTCTTCTAATAATATTTTAATTTGATCTTTTTGTATTTTGTATGGATCTTCTTCCTCTTTTGAAATTTGATTTGCTAAATTTGATAATGCTTCTGATACACCATTTAATTGATTTGACATTGTTTTTTTATTTTCATCAAGCCTTTTCTTCCATACAAAGTTTATCTTGCTAATTCTATATGATGAGTTTATAGCCCTTACCATCTCATCAATGTCGCTTTGTGCAATGTAATCTTCTTCTTTAGCTTCTTTACTAAATCCCATTATATAATTATTGTGGCTAGCAAAAATTTCTACTATATCTTTTCTAGTAATTACTTCTTTTGCTCTTAATTTATCAAATACTTCATTTAATATATTTTCCGTATTGTTATATAAATCTGCATATAATAAATTATCTTCTTTACCCTCTAAGTTGTTTAGTAATTCATCTTCAAATATTTCTTGATTTTCTTTTTCTTGCTTTTCAAGTTCTTCGTCAGTAACTATTGTTGCAGCTGCATTTTCATAGTCTTGAGCCATTTGCGAAATTGTATTTGACATATTTGTTAATTTGTTTATTGTTTCCTTGTTTTCTTCAAGAGTTCTTGTCGTTGTTTCTGGCAATAGTTTTTCGTCACTTAAAATATCACTTACTTGCAATTTATATGTTTTTGGAATTGCAAGTAGTCCTAAAGTTGCAATTAATATTTCTTGAAATTTAATTACTTCTATTGTATTTCCATTTGCAACATATGATAAAACTATGTTGCCTATTATAAATCCTATTGCCACTCCTATTTTTCCTAATTTATTTAGTAATCCTGCTAATAGCCCTGATATTGCATATGCTGCAAGCATAACTGGATCTGCAGAATTTAGTATTCCTAAAATTGTACCAACTGTTATACCTGTTGTAGCTCCAACTAACATTCCATTCTTCCAGCCCATTATTAAAACTGTTAATATGCACAAGATATTTCTTACTGAAAAACCAAATATGCTAAGTTCTCCCAAAGCATTTACTGCTATTGTAAGCATTATGCTTAATCCCATTACTTCTTCTATTGAAAATACTCTTTTTTTCTTATAATCTTTTATTAGGATTATTGAATTTACAAACATTTTATATGAAGCAAAGGTTATTATTGCAAACATTATATTATATAAAAAGTCATATAATAAAAATCCGTTGAACATCATTTTTACAGTTTGAACTGCAAATACAGAGATTGCAATTGGTCCACCTACTCTTATTTGTTCATTTCTGTCGTTTTCTTCCATAGGTCTTTTTATTAGTACAAGAGCTATAAATATTAGCAATGTTAATAAATAGAATAATAATCCATTGCCTCCAAACTTAATAGCTGTTCCAATAGCAGTAATTAAGCATACTAAAACAGCAGGTATTTTTGTTGCCATACTCGCACCTACTATTGCAAATCCAAATGGCGTTATACCCGTAAAGATACTGCTATTATTTCCCCCTATAATTGCTAGCATAAATGATAATACATATACTATGCTATTTTGAATGTTAAAATTATTTTTTAGTACTGACTTCACATCATCTTGATTGTTTGATTCAACATCCTCACCAAAAAATTTTTTTGTCTTTTCTGATATATTTTGAAACATCCTTACCACCTCTTACTTTTTTAACTTTCGTTTATGGCTATATTGTAGTACAAGCTATGCGATTTATTTGTCGTTTTACGGACGAAAATCAAAAAAGTTTTTTACATATTGTGATATATTTTTATTATATTTTTTATTTTTTTATTTATATCTATTTTTTGTTAGGTATATTTTATCTTATTTTGTCCTAAAAAACAATACTTTGAAAGCAAATAAAAATAGAACTATTAAATAGTCCTATTACTTTTTATATTAAATGTGGTAGGAATAGTTTTGCTAATCCTAAAAATACTAAAAAACCTAGTGTGTCAGTAGTTGCTGTTAGAAATATTGATGATGATAATGCTGGATCCATTTTTATTTTATCTAGTATTAACGGAATCAATAATCCAAATATTCCAGCTATTATTAAATTTCCTATTATTGCTAAACAAATAATTATTCCCAAATATAGATTCTGGTATATTAATCCAACTACACAGCCTGTTATAGCTCCAACTATAAGTCCTTCTATAAAGCCTAATGCTATCTGTTTTAATATTATTCCTTTTGCATCTTTCAGCTTTATTTTTCCCATAGCAATATTTCTAATTATTATAGATATTGTTTGTGTACCTGCATTTCCTCCCATTCCTGTTACTATTGACATTACTGCAGAAAGTGCAACCACTTGTGCTATTGTTGACTCAAAAGCTTTTACTGTCATAGATGCTATAAATGCAGTTATTAGATTTATTAGCAGCCATGGTGTTCTTAATTTTACAGATTCTGCTAATGTGCTATCTAGTGTTTCCTCTTTCGCAACACCACCCATTTTCAAAACATCTTCTGTTTGTTCTTCCACAATAACATCTACGATGTCATCTATGGTTATGATTCCTAATATTGCATTTCTTTTATTTACTACAGGTATTGCTGTTAAGTCATATTTTGAAACTAATAATGCAACTTCCTCTTGGTCTGTTTCTGGTTCTACGCTTATAAAGTGAGTATTTGTTATTTCTTCTAATTTTTGGTTTTCTGGAGCCACTAGTATATCTCTTAAAGAAGCTGTTCCTATTAGTTCTCTTTTTTTATTTGTAACAAAAATTGTTTCTATCAACTCGGTTTTAGGTGCTATTTGTTTTATTTTTCTTATTACATCTTCGATTTTTAAGTCACTAAATAAAGCAATATATTCTGTTGTCATTATTCCACCAGCACAATCATCTCTGTAGCCTAGTAGTTGCTTTATTATTTTCTTATCTCCCTCTCTCATAAGGTTTATTAGTTCTTTAGACCTTAATGGTTTAAGTTCGCCCAATATGTCTACAATATCGTCTTTTGACATATAGCTGAATATGTCTATAATTTTCTTGTTATCTAAAAATTCAATCATACTTAACTGAGTTTTTGCTTCTGATTCTTCCAATATAGCTGCCAACTTTTTTGCATCTAAGTCTTTACATATTTTTTTGATTTCTTCATCTTCGCATTCAGAGAGCTGTGTTGCTATATCAACTGATGTTACATCATCTATTGGACCTTGTATTTGTTCGTTTAGATTAACATTTTCTTCATTTTCCATTGTTATCTCCTTTTATTTAAATTTAAGAAGACAATGTAAAAAAGTGCTATTATATTATAGGCAAAACAAAAATGAGTGTTTCACCGATAGCTAATATTACTTTTTTATTTGTCTTTTTCAGCCCGTAACTCGGATCATCACTCATTTTTATCCCCCCTTTATTTATTACTACCTTTCTATTTTATCATATTTTCGATTTTTTTCAACCCTTTTTTTACATTTTATGTTATCCTATTTTATAACTTTTTCTGCGAAACTATTATTTACTATTTTATCATATGGAGCTTTTTGCTTTAGTTCTCCCGCTTCTGTCATTATTAATTGTAATTTATCAAAAGCTTCTTCTTTAAGTACTGGCGTAGAATTCCAAGCATCTATATCTTTATAAGCTTGAACTGATTTTTCTATTGATTCTACTGATGTACCCGGGAAATAACTTTGTATTTTTTCTGCAACTTCTCTTGCAGAATGAGCTTTTACCCATACTTGCCCTTTATATATTGCTCTTGTTATACTTTCAATTGTTTCTGGGTTATTTTCTATATAGCTTTTTTTAGCACAATACGCTGTATATGGCACTTCTCCAGAAGCTTCTCCAACAGATGCCACTATATACCCTTTTCCCGCATCTTGTGTCATTGAAGCTGTTGGTTCAAATAATGTTACATATTCGGCTGTTCCTCCTGTAAATGCTCCTGCCATTAAGTCAAATTTTATGCTATCATCCAATGTTAAATCAGTTTGCGGATTTATTCCATTTTGCTTTAAAACATATTCTAATGTCATATATGGAACGCCACCTTTTCTACCCGGAATTACAGTTTTCCCCTTTAAGTCTTCCCACGAGAAATTGTCAGTTTTGTTTTTGCTTACTAAAAAAGAACCATCTCTCTTTGTTAATTGTGCAAACACCTCTACATAATCTGTCTTTCCTTCGTTATACACATATATTGAAGCTTCTGGTCCACAAAGTCCTATATCACTTTGCCCTGCAAGTATTGCTGTCATAACATTGTCTGCTCCTTGACCAGTTGTTATTTCAACATTTATTCCTTCTTCTTCAAAAAATCCATTTGCTATTGCAGCATATTGAGGAGCATAAAATACTGATCTTGTAACCTCATTTAATTTAATTGTTTTTAGCTCATTGCTAATTTCCTCTTTTTGTGTAGATACAATTCCCACAATGACAATTACTGAAACTATTAATATGCAGGCAATTGTTATTATAACTTTTTTCATCTTAATCCTCCTATTTTTATCACTCAAAACCACCCATTAGAGACGCCCTTTTTCGCCCATTAGGGACGCCCCTTTTTGGGCAATTTTTTAAGCGAGCACTTTATTTTATTATTTTTTTCTCTAAAATCACTATGCTTTCGTACATTATAGATGCCACTATCGCTAGTATAATAACACTTGTCATTACCAAGTCTAATTTAAAAACTTGACCTCCATATACTATTAAATATCCAAGTCCTCCTTTTGACACCAAAAACTCTCCAGATATAACTCCAACTAAAGATAAGCCAATATTTACTTTCAGTGTGTTGAACAATGTTGGAATGTTTGCTGGAATTACTATTTTTGTAAGTATTTGAAACTTGTTTGCATTAAATGTTTCTGCCATTTTTATTTTTTCTTTATCAGTTAACAACAGTCCATTTAGTATATCTAATATAGTTACTATTAAAGATATTGCTAATGCCATTACTATTATAGATTGCATTCCTGCACCTACCCATATTATTATTACAGGTCCTAATGCTATCTTTGGAAGTGCATTTAGTACTACTAGAAAAGGCTCTGATACTTTTGATATAAACGGAGACCACCATAAAATTATCGCAATTAATGCTCCCATTGCTGTTCCTAGTAAAAATCCAACTATTGTTTCTATACATGTAATTTGTAAATGTTCTAATAAATTGTTGGAAGATAAGTCTAAAAATGTTCTTAGTATTCTTGACGGTTGACTTGTTATGAAGCTATCTATTTTTCCCGTATTTGCAAGTACTTCCCACAAGGCTATAAAAATAACCAGTATACTAATTTGCATAGCAAATATTTTTATTTTATTTGCTTTTATTTTTCGTAAATATTTTTTTCTGTCTATAGAAATTGCTACTTTATTTTTTTCTTTCTGCTTCTTCATCTTTTTCAAGCTCCTTCCACATCAAGTTGAAATATTTACTAAACTTTGGACTCTCTCTACAATTTAATGGTGTTCTGTTTTTCATATCAAAGTCAATTTTGTGAATTTCTTTCACTGTTGCAGGTCTTTGCGTTAAAACAATTACTCTATCAGACATACTAATAGCTTCTGATATATCGTGTGTAACCATTATTGCTGTAATGTTTTCATTTTTTAGTATTTTATAAATATCTTCTGTTACCATTAATCTAGTCTGATAATCTAGTGCAGAGAACGCCTCATCTAGTAATAAAATATTTGGACGAATTGCAAGTGTTCTTATTAGTGCAACTCTTTGTCGCATTCCTCCAGACAATTGCGTTGGATATTTGTTTCTAAATTCATATAAATCATACTTCTTTAGAAGTTTTATTACATAAGCCTTATTTTCCTCTGTAAGAGCTTTTTTTATTTCTAGGCCTAAAAGAACATTTTTGTATATTGTTCTCCATTCTAATAGATTATCTCTTTGCAACATATATCCCATTTTTCCATCTATGTATATTTCTCCAGATGTTTTTTCTTCTAATCCTGCAATTATTGATAATAATGTAGATTTTCCGCACCCACTCGGACCTATAATGCTTATAAATTCTCCTTCTTTCACATCAAAATTTATATTTGTTAAAGCTTCAACTTCCCCATTTTTTGATTGATATGTTTTATATATATTTTTTACCTCTACTATTTTTTTATCACTTGTATGAAAATCGCTCACATTTATCCCTCCAATGTCAATTATCTTAATATATTTTATGTAGACTTTTTCTATTTGTTCTTATTTTGCACAAAAAACCAAGAGGTAGCTTCTTGCTATCTCTTGGACTTCTATTAGTTTATTTTAAGCTAAATAAACAATGGCTTAATATTTATTTATATGAATATTATGTATTTATCTATATGATTTATCTATAAAATCACCTCCTGTATATATTTTGGGTAAAGTGTCTATATTACTTATAAAGTGGGGTTAAAGCTTTTAAGTAATATTTTTAATTTCATATGTTTATTATTATTTTTTCTTTGGATTTTTTTGAATTAAATCACTTTGATATTGAGAATTCTCTATACACTGTAGAATATAAAGTTTTAGATTAAGATAAACTTGTACAAATTTTTTAAATAAATGTTTTATAAAACTGTATATATAATACCATCAAACTTGCTATTTATCAAGCTTTTTCGTATGTGATTTTTCTACACGTTTTGCCAATTTTACATTTAAAACACTATTCTTGCTTAATTATTTTTTTCTTTCGACCTTCTTTTTACTCCTTTGTCGAATAAACACCATTGAATTTTTCCACAAAATGCTGTATAATATATTAGATTTAAGGAGGAAACTATGGATAAAATAGCAATATTTTCAGATGTACATGGTAATATTACAGCATTGAATGCTGTTTTTGATGATATCGCTGCTAGAGGTATTTCTAGAATTTTTTGTCTTGGAGATAATCTTACAAAGGGTTGTAATCCAGACTTGGTTGTAGACTCTGTTAGAGAAAAATGTGAAATAATTTTAAAAGGAAATTGTGACGAAATTATTACTTTACCTCATAATGCCAATAAAAAGTTTTGGACTACAGAAAAAATAGGTCCTGAACGTGCTAATTTTATACATAATTTGCCTGTCTCGACTGAATTTTATATGAGTGGTAGACTTATTAGACTATTTCATGCATCTCCTCAAAGTCTTTTTCATATATATAATCCTATGTTTTCTAACGAAATCTCTGCATATAAAGATGTAGAGCTGTATTCTCCATTAGAATTATTTAAAAATACTGAATTTATTGGAAAAACAGAAAATGATCCTATTCCAGATATTATTGGTTATGGACATATACATACTCCAAATATTGTTCGTTATGGGAATAAATTGATTTTTAATACTGGAAGTGTTGGAACTCCAGTAGAGATGGTTAACAATAATAACCTAAATGACAATACTAATCGCTTTTCTACATTAAGTTCATATATTATATTAGAAGGCAACTATAATTCTAAAGAATTATCTTCTTTCTCTATCAACTTAGTAAGAGTTCCTTATGATATAGATAAAGAAATTTCATATTTAGAAAAATCTGATATGCCTTTTAAGGAAAAAGTTATTCAAGAATTAAGAACCGCTAGTTCTTTTTAAAATAATGAGGTGTTATTATGGAAAATGAGCTGTGTAAAGCAAAGAAATTATTAAAAAAATATAATCAAGAACATTTATTAAATTTTTATGATGAATTAGAAGAAGATGAAAAAAAGATTTTAATTTCACAGATTAATTCTACAGATTTTAATAAAGTTAATAACTATTATAATGAGTCTGTTACTGCTACAAATATATCTTCTGATAGGATATCGCCTATACCATATATTTCAAAAACTCAATTATCAAATGACGAAATAGACAATTATACTAAAATTGGTGAATGCTCTATAAAAGATGGCGAACTAGCCATAATTACCTTGGCGGGAGGTCAAGGCTCACGACTTGGCTATAAAGGTCCAAAAGGAACTTATGAAATTGAAGTTCCCCCCAAAAAATCTCTTTTTGAATTTGCATATGATAATTTAAAGGAAGTCCAAAATAGATATAATATTTCATTATATTGGTACATAATGACAAGTCCTTCAAATGATATAGCCACTCGAGAATATTTTGAAAATCATAATTACTTTGATTATCCTAAAGAAAAGATTAAGTTTTTTGTGCAAGATACTTTTCCAATTATAGATACAAATGCAAAAATTATTTTAGAAACTCCATATTCAATAAAAACGGGCTCTAATGGAAATGGAGATGTATTTAAATCTTTTGCAGTTAATGGATTAATCGAAGATTTAGATAAAAATAATATCAAATGGATTTTTATTGGCGGAATTGATAATATTTTGCTAAAATTAGCAGATACCTTATTCTTAGGGCTTGCAATTTCTGGTAATTATTCAATAGCTAGCAAATCTATTAGAAAAACTGATTTTGCATCTCCTGAATGGGTCTTTGCAAATGTAGATTCTAAGCCAAGTATTGTAAATCCAGAGAGTTTATCGCCTGATGCTGATCCAAATTTATATAATCAGACTAATATGTTAGCACACTTATTTACAACAAATGCTTTTAAAAAATTAGTAAATATCCCTCTACCTTATCATAGAGCATTTAAGAAAAATGTTTTTATAAACTCAGAAGGTATGAAGGAAGTTCCTGTAAAGCCTAATTCTTTTAAGTTTGAAAAATTTATTTTTGATTCTTTCAGATTTTTTGATAAACTTCTTATATTAGAAGTTCCACCAAACGAAGAATTCGCACCAATAAAAGCTTTTACAGGGAACGAGACTCCCGAAACAGCATTGGAACTATACAAAAAATATCATAATTTAGAGTAACATTTTTTTATATTTTTAATATTATATAATACTATTATTTTTTAATAGTATTATATTTTTTATTTATGAATATATTTTATTGGAGGGGTTTATGGCTAATATGGATTTTAATGAACTTATGAAGATGATCTCTAAAATGGATAAAAAGGAGCTTGAAACAAAGATGAATCAAGTTTCTCAAATGCTAAATTCTAAAACGCCAGAAGAAATTATGAAAGAAATAAAAGGAAATACTAAAAATTAGTAATATTTTGTTTGTGTTTTAGGTGGTGAGTTATATGGCTGATATGTCTGAAATGTTAAAAAATTTTTCATCAATGATGGATGGTAAAGAAATTCCCGATAATATAAAAGAAATGTTAAATTCTTTATCCAATAATAATTCAACTTCAGAAACAAGTACTGGACCTAACACTTCTAGCAGTTCTGGTATAGATATGGAAACTATGATGAAAATGCAAAAAATTATGAGTGCACTGAATAGTTCCTCTAATAATTCAGGAGCTAATTTGTTACGCTCTCTAAAGCCATATTTAAATCCTAACAGGCAAGCAAAAGTAGATGAATATATTCAATTATTTAATATTGAAAAAGTTATTAATTTAATGAATCAAACTGGCGGTGACAAAAAAAATGATAGCTGATTATCCTTATTTTGGTTTTCCTAATTATATGAAACATATGAATTCTGGTTTTGGTTTTCCTAGTAGTTCAAAAAATATGTCTAACAATATACAAAAGCCCAATAGGGATTATTTTAAAAAAAATTTTTCTAATAATTTTGCAAATAGTGTGCAATATAGCAAACCAAATTATCAGTTCTTTAATACTGCTACTCAATTTAAGTCTGTCCCTTTTAATAGACAAAAAAGGCAATGTTCTATAAATTACATTCCAGTTAATACAAAAAAGGAAAAACATCAATCTGATAATGTTCCTGTGTTTAGTCTTTTAGGAATTAATCTTTATTTTGATGATGTTCTTCTTATTTTGGTAATATTCTTTTTGTATAACGAAAATGTAAATGATCCTTATTTATTTATTATTCTTATTTTGTTGCTATTGACTTAAACTATAACAGAAGTATACATATCACATATATACTTCTGTTTTTATCAATATCCTAGTTTTTTTATTGCATTTCTAAATTTCCTTTTTCATCTAAAAACGCATAAGTTTTGTTATCTTCTAGCATTTCTTCTTTTTCTCTTTCTTTTATAACATTAGCAATTCTTAACTGTGGAGCATCTATAGAAGATGCAGCTATTATTGCATTTTTATTTCCTTTTGCTCCTGCGTGTGCCAATCCTCTTAGTGTTCCTAAAATTACAATATTGTCTCCTGCTATAACTTCTGCTCCATCATTAACATCTCCAATTATGACCAAGCTTCCTTCAAATTCGATTTTTTGTCCAGATCTTACTGCCCCTCTGTGAAATTTCGTTTCAGAAATTGCAATTTCTTTATTATATGTTTTAACTATTCCATGAAGCCCTAATGTTCTTGGGCTTTCAAATTTTATTTTTACATCTATATATCTTTTTATTAGTTTTTGAATTTCGTCTATCTCTTTGTTTTTTAGTATTTTGCCAGTTATTATTATTGGAGTATTTTCTCCTTGGTATAATTTTTTTAAATCAGGTATTTTTTTTCTTAGTCCATACATTATATCTTCTTGCGAAGCTTCCTCATTTAGTTTTATATTAATGTTGTCTTTTTTTAAATTAATACTTATACTACTTCTCATTTTTCTACATCCTTTAATTTATTATTTGAATTGTTGGAATCGCCTGTGTGTCCTCATACACTTGTAATGTATTCATTCCAAAATATTGTGCTATTATATCTCTTGCAACTTCTGCAGTGTATCCTCCGCTTCCTCCGTTTCTTACAAATACCACTATTGCTATTTCTGGATTGTCAAATGGTGCAAATCCCACAAACCAAGCATTAGTTTTGCCTTCAACACCTGTTTGAGCTGAACCAGTTTTTCCTCCTACTTCTATATCAAAGTCCTTAAAAGTAGAATACGCTGTTCCGCCTGATTCACTAGTAACGCCTCTCATACCTTCTAAAATAGCTTGTATGTTTTCTTCATTAAAGTTCATTTCCTCTGTATCATCAGCTGTTAATCCTAATTTTTCACTTACTTTACTTTCGTATTCGTTCCTTGGAACTTCACTTCCGTCTGGTCTTATTATAGATTTTACAACAGTAATATCTAGTTTTCTTCCTTTGTTTGCAATCATTCCAACATATTTTGCCATTTGCAATGGAGTAAATGTATTATAACTTTGTCCTATTGCAGCAGATATTGTTTCTCCCGGATTCCAAACTCTATTTTCTTGTTTTGCAATCTCATTACTTGCTAACACTCCTGATATTTCTCCTTTTAGCTCAATACCTGTTTTATGCCCTAGTCCTAAATAATATGAATATTTTGCCAAATTATCTATTCCGACTCTATCTCCGACTTCATAAAAGAAATAGTTGCAAGAACGTTCTATCGCATTTGATACATCTAAGTATCCGTGTCCGCTTGTGTACCAACACTTCCAGCTACTATTATATTTTTTATACACACCTGTATCTCTGATTTTTTCCTTAGTTGTTATTGCTCCTGTTTCAAGTCCCGCAAGTGCAGTTACCATTTTATATGTAGAGCCAGGTGAATACATTGCCGATATTGCTTTGTTCTCTAATGGTTTAGTATCTCCATTTATATAATAATTCCAAGTATTATTGTCTATTCCATTTACAAATGCTGAAGGATCATAATCAGGATAACTTGCCATTGCTAGAACTTCTCCAGTTTTTACATTTAGTACTACTGCTGCTCCTGCATCAGCCGGACTCGTTTTAGAAAATGCACCTCCTGCAATTCGCTCAATGTTATTTTTCAGTGCTTGTTCTGTAACAGCTTGTAGTTTAGAGTCTATTGTTAAAATTACATCATTGCCAGCGACTGCTTCCTGAGAGATATATTCGTTGGTTATAGTTCCCTCTACATCCATATCTATTTGCTTAATACCATTTTGCCCTTTTAAGTATTCCTCAAACACATACTCAATTCCAGATTTTCCTATTATATCGTTTTGGTCGTATGTATCTTCGTTTCCTTTAAGTTCTTCTTCCTCTATTCTTCCTATTCTTCCTATAATGTGTGAAGCAGTATTCCCTAGAGGATATACTCTTTTAGGTTCTTCTACTACTTCAACCCCAGAGAATTCGGAGCTTCTTTCTTTTATCTCTAACAATGTGTTTCTGCTTATGTTTTCTGCTATTTGTATAGATTTTGTATTGCTATATCCTTGATACGATATTTCATATCTTATTGCTAATATTTTTCTGACATCTTCTACATTTTCTTCTGTTATTTCATATTTATTTTTAAAGTAATTAAATGCTTCTTCTGCTGTTGCATTTTCATCTATATTATTAGCTTTCTTCCATTTTTTTTGCGATTCTTCTTCTGTTAATTTAAATCTATATGGATTAACATCTATAAGAAAATTATCCACATATTCATCACCATTTTTGGATAATAAATTTATTAATCTTAATATTGTTTCATTTAATGTTTGATCACTAACCTTTGTTTTATATAAAACTATTGTGTCTTGTGATTCCACTCTTGCAAGTAATGTTCCTGAGCTGTCCTTTATATTGCCTCTATCGGCTTTTAAAACGCTTTCCCTAGTAAGTCTTACATTTGAGGTTTCTCTGTATTCTGCCCCATGTATAATTTGCAAATTGAATAGCTGAGCTAATAGTGCAATTCCTATTAAGTATACAAAAATTGTTATTACATTGTATCTTATTCTATTATTTTTGTCTTTCCCTTTTCCCAATAGCCCACCTTCTTCTTTTAAAAATACCTTGTTAATATAAATTTATCATCAAATAAATTTTCTAAATAATATCCTGCTTTTTTTATTATTGGATATATTATTATTGTTATTAGTTCATTAAATATTAATTCTACTAGCAATATTTTTAGAAATGCTAATATCTCTATGTCTGAACTAGTTCTTAACATTGTTAACAGATATACTGCTAATTCATATAGTGCAGTTGTTCCTAAAACCATTAAACATACTATAAATCTGCTATCTTTAGAGAAGTTTTTACTTAAAATTTCTCCAAGCATTCCAACCACACCTAATACTAATGCTGATATTCCCACCGTTTTTCCTAGTACAATGTCTAAATATAGTCCAAATCCAAGTCCGCATACAAGTCCTGCTTTTCTTTTTACGAATAATCCTATAAATAATACTAAAATAACATAAATGTTTGGCATTATTCCTGCTATATTGAACCATACAAAGAAGTTTGATTGTAGAAAATATATTATAAAAAATGTTAATATTAAAAATATTATAGCAAGTGCTTTTTTCATCTTATCCTTCCTTTTTAATGTAATATTACTAATACAGTTTCTAATTTATCAAAATTTACCGCTGGCTCTATTAATATATATCTATTTGTTAGATTTTTTGTTGGAATAACTTGCTTTACATTTCCTATTGTGATTCCCTTTGGATATATTCCTCCAAGCCCTGATGTTTCTACTTTATCTCCCTCTAATAATGTTGCCGTTGTTGAAATATAGCTTCCTTTTAGCATATCTCTATTTTCTAGATTTCCTTTTACTACAACAGAATCTCTTGCAGTTCCTACAACACTACTTACAGCACTTGAAGTATCTACTAATGTTTGAACTTTTGCTGTGCTCGCTGTAACAGATATAATATGTCCTACCAGTCCCTCATCTGCTATTACTGGTTGATTTACTTGTATTCCATCATTTTCTCCTATATTTATTACTATAATGTTGCTATAATTTCCTGTACTTTTGTTTATTACATATCCCGGAACAGTAGTATACTCTTTATATTTATCTTTTAAATTAACATATTCTTTTAATGTTTCGTTTTCTGATTTGATTACCTCTAATTCTCTTAATGATTTTTCTAATTCACTATTCTTTTCTTTTAGAGTTTTATTTTCTTCTTTTAATGTTGTTAAATCTGAAAAAAATGTATCATTTTTCTTTACTTTATTTTTTATATAAGTCATACCATTTTGAACAGGCATAACAAAGGAACTCAACGCTCCCCCTATATGAGAAAAATCTTCAATTTTTATGTTTGAAATTATTACAATTATAATCAATATAATAACTGTAACTATTATTCCAATTATTCCTGTTTTTTTATTTTTATACATTTTCTTCTCCTAGATAAATATTATTTTTTTCTTTTTAATAGCGCCGTTCTTAATTTATCCATATCTTCAATCGTTTTGCTTGTACCATTTGCAACACAGTCCAGAGGCCTTTCTGCTATATATACTGGTATTTCTGTTTTTTGTGAAATTACTGTATCTATATTTTTTATTAACGCTCCTCCTCCTGTTAATACTATTCCTCTTTCTATTATGTCAGAAACTAGCTCTGGTGGAGTTTTTTCTAAGGTTGACCTTATTAAATCAACTATTTTTTCTATTACCTGTGCCATTGCTTCTTGTACTTGTTCTGATGTTATAATTTTATTTTCTGGAAGTCCTGTTGTTAGCTCACGTCCTCTTATTTCCATTGATTTTTGCGTTACTAATGGCATAGCACATCCTAATTCTAATTTAACTTGTTCTGCTGTTGTATAACCTATTGCTAAGTTTAAATTATTTTTTGTGTAATTTATTATTTCGTCATCAATTGCATCTCCAGCGATTTTTATAGAATCACTTACAACAATTCCACCAAGTGAAATTACTGCAACTTCTGTTGTTCCTGCTCCTATATCAACAACCATATTGCCTGTTGGCTCTGCAACATCAAGTCCAGCTCCAATAGCTGCAGCCATTGGTTCTTCTATTAAAAATACTTCTCTTGCTCCTGCTTGTAAAACAGCCTCCTCTACTGCTCTTTCTTCCACCTCTGTTATTCCAGAAGGAACTCCAACTACTATTCTTGGTCTGCCAGCATTATATCTTTTACATACCTTTGTTATAATGTTTTTTATCATTAATTGGGTTGCTGTAAAGTCTGCAATAACACCATCTTTCATTGGCCTTACTGCTCTAATTTGCTCAGGAGTTCTTCCTATCATTTCTTTGGCCTCGTGTCCTGTAGCAACTATTTCATTATTTTGCCTTTTTATTGCTACAACTGCAGGCTCATTTAAAACTATTCCTTTTCCTTTTATAGTTAATAAAATGTTTGATGTACCTAGGTCCATTCCTATATCTTTTGACCCTACTAATGAAAAAATGCCCATTATTCTTTTCCTATCCTTTCCACTCTAAAAATACTCTCATATCTATCATTTGCAATTATTATGTGATCTATAAATTCTATTCCCAACTGGCAGGTTATGTTATACAGTCTTTTTGTTAACTGTATGTCTTGTTGGCTCGGCAATGTACTACCAGCTGGATGATTATGTACTAATATAATTTTTGAAGCTCCTATCTTTATAGGCTCTGCCAATATGTCTTTTAAGTCTATTGCTATAAAGTTAGTCCCTCCTTGTGAAACATCTATAATTTTTAGCAATATATTTCTTGTGTTTAAAGCTAATACTTTTAGTTTTTCTCTTTTTTCATATCTCATTTCATTTGTTAATAATTTATATACATCATATGGACGATTTATTTTTATTACTTCTTTATTTATTGGTCTTGCCATTCTTTTGTTAAGTTCGCATACAGCTTTAATTTGTATAGCTTTTACTATCCCTATACCTTTTATTTTTGTCAAGTCCTCTATTGAAACATCTTGTAGAAATTGAATATTTTCTTTGCCATTTGTTTCTATAGATAAAATTTCTTGAGCAAGCTCTACTGATGTTTTTTCTTTTGTACCTGTTTTTATTATTATTCCCAATAATTCAGAATTTGATAAATTCTCTATTCCATACATTTGTGCTTTTTCGTAAGGTCTTTCTAATGTTGGTAGTTTTTTAATTGTCAATTTAATTCCTTTCTACCATTGTTTATAAAGCTTTTCTATATATTATCATAGATATAATTACTCCTATTATGCTTGCTATGTTTATTTTAAAGATTACTGCAAAAGTTAGTCTTATAACTCCTAAGTCTAGTTGTAATGGTTCTGTTAGTCCGAATTCTTGTCCATAAGATAACCACCATAAGAAATTAACTCCTTCTGTTAATTGCCCTATTAGTCCTCCTATTACAAGTCCTGCTAAAACAAATAATATACATACCCAAGTACTTTTGTTTTTCATCTAAATTCCTCCTATGTGACTTTATAATCTTACGGAAATGCTATTTAAAACACTTTTACCTCTTGTATTATACATTGAAAAGTACTTTTTTTCAATACTTATACTAAAATATATTTTTTTATTTTTCGTAAATTTTTAGAGTAACTTCCCGTTTTTTGCTTTATTTTTTTATAATTATATGATATATTATCAATTACACTTTTCTGATTTAAGTAATATAATATATTGAGTATTGTTTTTCCAAATTTTACTCATTCCAATACTTGTATTTTAGTAGTATAATATAAGTATACACTTAGGGAGGTATCTAATGAAATTCGAAAAGGTAAATAATGATAAAATAAAAATAACATTAAGTATGGATGATTTAAAAGCTAATGATATAGATTTTCATTCTTTTATGGCAAACTCACAAGAAACAGAATCTTTGTTTCTTGCAGTCCTAGATAAAGCAGAAAGAGATTATGGTTTTTCTACCGACAATTACAATCTTAAAGTAGAAACACTTGCATTAGATAGTGGTAGTTTTGTTGTAACAATAACTAGGAGCCGTTTTGAAGATGAAAAAAATATAACTCAAAAAAAGAGGTTTAGAGTTTCCAGAAAATCACCTAGCAATTCTTTTCCCTCTCTAGTATATAAATTTTCAACTTTCGAAAATTTTTGCCAATTTGTTGAATCTTTATCTTTTATAAATTTATATGATGTAGATAAAATATCAAAAATTTCTATGCTATATAGTTATAATAATTCATTTTATTTAGTATTAGACAATATAAACGCTAAATATCCTAGTTTAAGTACATTTACATCTAGCATAACCGAATTTGCTACTTATGTGAATAGTTCGCCAGTGTTTATAGCTAAATTATATGAATCTGGCAAATTAATTATAAAAAATCATGCAATAAAAGTTTGCGATAAATATTTTTCTTAAACAATAAATGGCAGTCTTCTTCTGAAGTCTGCCATTTTTATTTTAAAAAAAGATGTAGATACTATTATGTCTACATCTTATATTTTAATACACATAGTTTTGAGGATCTTGTGCCACTCCATTAACTCTTACTTCAAAATGTAGATGGTTGCCGTAAGATCTTCCAGTATTTCCTACAAATGCTATAATTTGTCCTTGTGATACCTGCTGTCCAACGGTTACATTTAAACTATTGCAATGTCCATATAATGTTTGTACACCATTTCCATGAGATATTAATAAATGTCTGCCATATCCTCCACCCCATTCGTCATCTACAACATCAGTAACTGTTCCTGCTGCTACAGCCTGTATTGGAGTGTCTTTTTCTGCTCCTATATCTATTCCTGTATGGTTTTTTCCCCATCTTCCACCAAATCTTGAAGTTACTACTCCTGATATTGGTCTTATTAAGGCAATTCCTAATTCTATTTTTTCACCTGATGTATTTACTCCTGATACTCCTATTCCACTACTAGATTTAACTTGAACAACCTTTTTCTTATATAGTGAAGCTACACAAGTTTCTACATCTGTGAACTCTGCTTTTGCAGTGTCATATTTTTCTACTATTGTTATATTTTCTGAGTTTGTGCTTTCTTTATCTTTTAATTGTTGTATAACATCTTCTGCTTCTTCAAATTTAGAAACATTATATTTTTCTTCTCCGTCTTCTAGTATAGCATAATATCTATAATATACAGTTCCATCGCCTACTATTTTGTTGTATATTTCTTCGTCGTTTGTTTCAACATCTCTTTTTAATAAGCAAAGGTTGTATTCTGGCATATTATCTATTTGCATAAATGCCACATTTTCTCCGTCACCTTTTCTCATTGCTTCGTTAATTCGTAATTGTAATTGGCTTTTATTTTGAGTGTATCCTATAAATTCGTCATTTAGTGTTACACTATAGGTTGGTTTATATATGTAAAGAGTTAGTCCTGTTAACATTACTCCCGCTATTACCATTATTATTACTACTTTTACTGATTTTCTTAAATGTGATAAGGATTTTTTTACTATATTTATGATAAACAGCTCCTATCTTTTAATTTTCATTTTTTATATTCTATAATAAATTGCTTTTTTTCTCAAGCGTTACTTTACATAATTTAAGATTTTATTTTGCTGTTTTTTACGGATTCAATTTCTTCGTCTGTTGCTCCAGAATATTTTTTTATTAACTTTCATTCTTTATGATCACTGGTTTTATAAAAAATAAATAAACTTATTTTGACGACACAAACAAAGCCTGTTATTATACAGTCTTTTAATTTTCTTTCATTTTATTTAATATTGTTGACATACTATTGCAAAACAAGATCATATCATCTATATTTTTATTGTCACATTTTCTCATTATATTTTCTAGTTCTTTATTAATTTCTTTTGACTTTAATTCTTTGTTAGTCATTTTATCATAAAATATAATCCTATCTAACGAAAGTTGCAATACTGTGCAAATTTTTAAAACTGTCTCAACACTGGGTTTCGTTTTTCCTCTTTCTATATTGCTATAAAAATTATTAGAAATATCAGCTCGTTCTGCAACCTCTGTTTGTTTCATATTTAGTTCTTCTCTCTTTTGTTTAAACATTTTCCTTAATTCTTCATAATAGTTCATAGTAAATAAGCCTCTCTAAATATATTATTCATAATGATTTTATAATTTTATCGATTTGAAATAAATATTCTGCAAGTCTATTGCATTATATCTATAAGTATGTTATTATAAATAAAAAAATATACTTATGGAGAATTTATATTATGAATATAGATACTTTAAATAGTTTTATAGAAAATAGAATTCAAGACAATTATTCTATCTTGCTTGATAATTTAAATTATATATCCCTTAGTGATATGTACACAAACAAATATCAATCTTTTATGTCTAAGATTTCAAGCGACGATAAGGTATTGCTTAATGATCTTATAGACATTAAAAGCAGTCTTTTTACAGAGGAAATTTATCTATCTTATATTATAGGATTGCACGATGGATTCGAATTTAATAAAGGAATTAAATAACAAAAGAAAGGGATATTATGAGCAAATTATATGATACATATAAAAATTTAAAGCTATGCGAAAACAATTGTATTTATCTGTTCAAATCTGGTATTTTTTATATTTTACTAGATGATGATGCTAAGCGTGTTTCTCTTTCCTTGGGACTAAAACTTACTAAGTTTAATGATGAGATTTTAAAATGTGGTTTTCCTATTTCTGCAAAAGACAAATATTTTCAGTTACTTAAAAATCATAACTTTGACTTTAAAATAATAGATAATAATACAGCTTATACTCTATGTGATTATGCAACAAAAGATGGACTTCAGGAAATATTAGATGCAATTTTAAAAGTAGATACCAATAATTTGTCTATTAAGGAAGCTTATGAATTTATAGATAAAATAAAAAATATGGCTAACGCTTTATCGCATTAGCTCTTTTTCAGTAGATTCTTATAACAAGTTATGCTGTTAGTTAAATTAATTAAATCTATCTTTTTGTTTTGATATAAATATTTTTTATATTTTATCTTTCTTTTCATACTTCTGTATTTTGCATAGCCTCCTCTCTTATTACGTCCTAAAAATATAAAATTGTTCGTATTCTTATATATTCTGCTTTTTTTATTTAGAACTAACTTTTCTTTACTCAAGAATATCTTGATTTTTTCAAAACATTCTTTTAAATATTCTTTTGATGGATGAAATAATAAAAAATCGTCTTGGTATCTCACATAGTATTTTATTTTTAAATCTTCTTTTATATAGTGATCCAAATCGTTTAAATAAAACACTGCTAGAACTTGGCTTGTCATATTACCTATTCCCAGCCCTTTTTCCTCACTATCAATTATCTTGAACAAAATATTAATTGCATCTTTATCCTTTATTTTTTTAAGTATCTTTTCTTTTAATCTTGTATGATCTATGCTCGCAAAAAATTTACTAATATCACACTTTAATATATAGTAATCTTTATATTTTATGTTGCACTTTTTAATAAAGTTTCTCTCAAGTCTTAATCCCTCTTTTGTTCCTCTGTCTTTAATACTTGCTACATTTTCTGGTATTAAGCAAGGATTTAAAGTTGGATAAAGTATCTGTCTACTTACTAAATGATTTATAATTTTATCTTGTAGATTTTGACTCACTATCCTTCGCTCTTTTGGTTCATATATCTTAAAAATTGTATATGGTCCAACTTCATAATTTTTATTTATCATAATATCGTATATTCTGCTTATATAAACACATTTATATTCTTTATATTTTCTTACTTTCCTTTTATTTTTTGTATTTTTACATACTTCATCAAAAGCTTGCATTATGTTTTCCATTTTGCAAACATCTTGATATAAATTGTTTTTCCTTTTCATTGGTTTTCTCCTTTATAAAATAAAAGAAGTAGTTAAAAAACTACTTCAAAAACAGTTCTAAAATATAATCCCGTTCGCAGGTGCTACTAACAATTATATTTATCTATTTTTATTTATAACATATAATGTTAAAGGACTACGGTTTGTTTCTATATTATCTCTTATATGATATATTAGCATATAACCACAGTGTATAGAAGCTATGGGGCGGACACCCAAGCCGTTCGCATTCCAGTTGCCGTTCGAGTTGAACAAGTTGTTGTTCGAGTTGACATTGCCGTTATTGACATTGCCAGGCCCGAAGTTAGCATTGTTAGAGTTAGCGTTAACTGCAGAGGAAGCTAGCCACATCAACCAAGCCCTATGAGAACTAATTTGTATTAATAGTTTTTTTCCATCCTGTTGCATATTTAATTATATCATCTAATTTTTGCCCAAATTTTACATATCTTTTGCTATTTATTATTTCTTTGTCATAACATAAATTAAGTAAAAAATCTATAACTTTAACTTTTGCAATTATGTTTTCTATTAAATCTTCTCTTTTGTCTTGAGAAGTAAGATTAGCTTTATATGCAAGTTCTAATAATTCATAGCTTTCTTCTTTTAATTTGCTTTTAATTTCTATATCTTTTTTAGGAAAATTATTTAGGTGTACATCCATATAAACTATTAATTCTCTAATGTAATTTATTACTTTAAATTTTTCTTCTTTCATTTATTAAACTCTCTATATTGTTTATTAGTTCCTTATCTTTACTATGAGTATTTAAATAATTTGTTATTTTTTCTATTCTAATTTTGCTCGCATTTTCTGCTTTTCCCAATTCGTAGTATTTTTCATAATTATTTAAATTCTTAAAGTTACTTTTTTCTCGTTCTTCGTAATTGTTTCTTCTATCTAATACTATATAATTTATTTTTTTACTTTCTAATTGAGCTATCACTTTATTATATGCTGATTTTGGAAAAGAACATGAATATATATTGTTATCTAAAATTTTTATTTTGTATTTTTCTAGATAACTAATTATGAGAGTATCTTTGCCATAGCAATAATAAAATGAGCCTATTTCTATAAGTACTACATAATTTTTACATATTTGTTTTATGTTTTGTACCATATTTATTATTTTTTCTATTTTCATTTGTTCCTCTTTTAAAGCGAGCCCCCAGAAGTCACAAGGCCTTCTTGGGGCTTTTGCTGTTTATGTTTTGCATTCAAGCTTAGTTTGTTGCCTTATTAGTTATCTGCATCACCTGAAGTTCCCGGTGTTCCTGTTGACGCCTTTCCAGATGCTACAGAGCCTTCATTTGAGTATGCTGACCAGTCGTCTTCTTGTCCTGTTATTACTTTTAAGTCTTCTACAGTGATATTAGAGTTTAGATATACTACGGGGCGGACACCCAAGCCGTCCGCATACCAGCGGCCGTTCGAGTCGACCAGGATGTCGTTCGAGGTGACATAGCCGCCATTGACATAGCCAGGCCCGAAGTAAGCATAGTTAGAGTAAGCGCGAACTGCAGAGGAAGCTAGCCAGTAAGACTTAGCCCAGTTTGCATCTTCTGTTGTTCCACTAAATAACATGGTTGATAATGTGTCTGGTATTGTTAAACTGCCCCATGGGTACCAATATGCTGTTGCTGGGTCTGTTTGTGTTCCTGCTGTTGCATTTGTTTTATTATTTATATAACTCTCTGGTGTATAATCAGTTGATTTATATGTGTATTGATTGCCTAATACTTTAGCTTCGTCTATATTAGTGCTTGGATCTGAGTTTGCATATACTGTTTTGTTAGTATAGTCTACTGTTACTCCTATTAGTCTATTTATTTCTTCTGCTGTTATACTTTTTGCTGTTCCTAAACTTGTACTATATATTCCACTTATATTGTTTAATATGGTTTTACAATTTACATATCCATATGCTCCTTTTAATACTAAGTATGGTGTTTTTTCCCAGTCTTCTGCTGTGTCTTCTGTTTTCATTGTCTTTTTTATTGGGCTTTGTGAGATTAACATTAGCTTTTCTCCTGTACTATCTAGCCCTAGTACTTGCCAATATGTGTTCCTTGTTGCTGTATATGTTTGGTCTGCCCATCCATTTTCGTTTGTTTCTGTTGTACAAGTTTTACTTTCGTCTACATAGTCATTATAGTTTAAGTAATCTCCTATGTTTATTTTTCCATCTTTATATGCTTGTACTAATGTTTTTGCATCTGATGGGAATACTATTGTTTCTTTTCCTATTGTTAGCTTTTTGTTTTCTTTTATTGTATTGATATCTTCTTCACTTATTAAGCCTCTTTCTTTTAGTCTTGTTAAGAAGTCATCCATACTTTCGTGTGTCCCTGCTCCATTTTCTGATGCAAATTTCTCTGCTTCCCATAGGCTTATTTCGTCCCTTATTGTACTTGCTATACTTGCATTTTTGGCATCTTTACTTTTTTGTATTATTCCATTTTGATCTAGTACTAAATTTATGCTTACTCCTGCTAGTATCAAAAGCACTACTATTGTTACTACTAATGCTATTAGTGTGATAGCGTTTTTGTCCTGTAGTTTTAAAATTTTACTTTGTTTCATTTGTTTACCTCCATTTTACTTCTGATTTTAATAATGTTATTGCACTATTATGCTTTTATAATATACTAAGTTTTTTTATTTGTAAATACTTTTTGCAAAACTTTTTCTTTTATGCGTTTTTTTCGCATAAATAATCATTTATTGTTAAATAATATACTGATATATTTATTATTAGGTGATTATTTTGGATGAGAATAAAGTTAAAATTGGTAAAGCTTTAAGAAAATATAGAATGATGAAAGGCTATACTCAGGAAGATGTTTCTGAGATTACTGGTCTTGCTCCTAGATATATTAGTCAGATTGAGAGAGGCTTTTCTTCTGGTAGTATTTCTACATTAATCAAATTATGTGATGCTTATGGAATTACTCCTAATCACATTTTATATACTATGACTAATAATCCTGATGATTGTTCTAGTTATAATTCTATTTCTGGTTATAATGAGCTAAATAAAAAGAATCGTTTTGTTGTAGATTCTTTAATTGCTATATTAATAAAACAGCAGGGCAAGAAATAAATTTTAAAAACTCCTTAATAGATATTTTGGCTATTGTAGAATTTTTTATTAATATTTTACTAAACTGCTTTTTTTCTGTTCCATTACGAATTTTTTCGTAATATTTTTAAAAAAGGAGATTTTGAATCCCCTTTTTTGTTTATTGTAAATCGTTTTTAACTGTCATTATTTCTGTTTGAGTTGCTTGTGCTGCTGGTTTGTAATATCCTTTTGTTTGTGCTATTTTAAATAATTCATATTGAAAGCTTTCGTCATTATTTCTTATCTGTTGTATTGTTTGTCTTAATTGCATATTTTCTGTTTCTATTATTACTCCTTGGTATGTTTTTAACTCAGATTTAACTCCGTCTAATATGTCATTAACCATTGTTTTTTCGTCCATATTTCCACCTCCTAATTATTTAAAAATGACATTAATTTTTGTTTTGTGTTTAGTGCATCTTGTGCAGATTTTGTGAATACTTGTTTTATTTGTGGATCGACTGCTTGTGATGCATATGCATTTAATTTTTGGTATGATGTTTCGTGTGCACCTATTAAGTGTCTTAAATTTTGTAGTTCTACTTGACTTAAATTTGCCATATTTATCCTTCCTTTCCGACTTAGATAATTTTATTATGCGCTTCAATTTTAGTTTTATTCAAAAAAATTATATGATTTTTTCATCATATAATTTTTTGCGTTTTTTATTTTATTATTTCTAGTCCAGCAAATTTTGCCATTAATCTTTTATGCCCAACTTTGTCAAATTCAAGGTCTACCTTGATATCGTTTCCTTCTTGTTCTAGTTTTGTTATGGTACCTTCTCCAAATTTTTTATGGTATACCCTTTGTCCGACTTTGTATTTACTTATGTCTATATTGCTGTTTTGGTTATTTTGTTTTATTGAGTTTAAGAAGCTTTCTGCTGTTCTAAATTGAAAACCTGATGTATTATTTCCTTGTAGGATTTTTGCAGTGTTCTTTTTGTCTTCTTCATCCATTTTATAGGTTTTTACAGTTTGGCCTTTTCCATAGCTCCACCTGTAGCCTGAATCTTTGAATTCATCTTCCTTAGAACTACTGTTTACCATCTCAGCATAGCCTTCTAATAATTCTTCTGGAATTTCTTGAACAAATCTTGATACTTGGTTGTAGCTCGTTGCTCCAAATATTGTTCTATGTTTAGCACAAGTTAGGTACAAATATTGTTTTGCTCTTGTTATTCCTACATAAAATAGTCTTCTTTCTTCTTCTAGTGCTTGTGGCTCTCCTATCGATTTGTATCCTGGGAATATTCCTTCTTCCATTCCTACTAGGAATACAACTGGAAATTCAAGACCTTTTGCACTATGTAAAGTCATCAATGTTATAGAGTCCTCTTGATCTTCCATTCCATCTATGTCGCTTGAAAGTGTTATATTTTCTAAGAATTCAGCCAAAGTATTGTCTGCCTCTTGTTCTTCAAATTCTATTGCAACTGTTAAAAACTCCTCTAAGTTTTCTATTCTTGTTTCGGCTTCTACACTGTTTTCAAGTTGTAGTGCTTTTGTGTATCCTGTTTTGTTTAATGTTTCTTTTATTAAATCGGAAATTTTAATTTTGTCTTTTTGCTCTCTTAGATATTCTATTTGCTCTATAAATTCTCTTGAATATACATACACTCTGTTTAATTCGTATTTATCAGCATCTTTTATTATTTCGTACATTGGTATACCAGAGTTCTCTGATATTTCTTGGACTCTGTTTAGGCTCATTTTACCTATTCCTCTTTTTGGTTCATTTATGATTCTTTTTAAAGATAAATTGTCTGCTGTGTTGTGAATTAATCTTAAATATGCAATTATGTCTTTTATTTCTTTTCTTTCGTAGAATTTTAGTCCGCCAATTACTTTATATGGCAAACCTTCTCTCATTAATATATCTTCTATTGCTCTTGATTGAGCGTTCATTCTATATAGCACAACAAAATTCGAATTTTTATAGTATTCTTCTCTTTTTAGATGTTCTATTTGTTCTACTATGTATCTTGCTTCGTCATATTCATCTTCTCCATTGTATATGCAAGGTATTTTCCCTTCTTCGTTTTGTGTCCATAATTTTTTGTCATATTTGTTTTCGTTGTGCTTAATTACTGCATTTGCAGCTTTTAAAATATTACCTGTACATCTATAGTTTTGTTCTAATTTTATTATTTTAGTTCCTGGGAAATCTCTTTCAAAGTTTAGTATATTGCTAATGTCTGCTCCTCTAAAACTATAAATTCCTTGGTCGTTATCGCCCACGGCTGTTATGTTTCCATATTTTGATGCTAACATTGATACCAACATAAATTGTGCTTTGTTTGTATCTTGGTATTCGTCTACTAATACATATTGAAATTTTTCTGTGTAATAGTCTAATACATCTGGATTTTCTGTTAGTATTTTTATTGTAAGATTTATTATATCGTCAAAGTCTACTGCATTGTTTTCTTTTAATTTTTGTTGATATAGTTCATATAATTCTGCTATTTTTTCTCTTCTAAAGTCTCCAGCATATTTTACTCTATATGCTTTTGGCTCTAACAGCTCGTTTTTGCCATTGCTTATTTCTGTAAGTACTCCTCTGTCTGTGAATAGTTTGTCATCTACTTTTAGTGTTTTTATACATTCTTTTATTAATGTTTTTTGGTCTGATGTATCAAATATTACAAAGTCTGTTTTGTAGCCAATTCTATCTATGTATCTTCTTAATATTTTTACGCAAATTGAGTGGAAAGTTCCCATCCATAGATCTTTTGCTGCATTTCCAATTAGTTTTTCTATTCTTTCTTTCATTTCGTTTGCAGCTTTATTTGTAAATGTTATTGCAAGTATATTCCAAGGTTTTACACCATTTGCTATTTCATACGCAATTTTATGCGTTAATACTTTTGTTTTTCCGCTTCCGGCACCAGCAATTACAAGGCAAGGTCCTTCTGTTGCAAGTACCGCTTCTTTTTGTTTATCGTTTAATCCTTCAATTATTTCTTCTTTGTTCATATGTAATCCTTTCGTTTTATATTCGAAGGTTATTATATATTTTCAATAGCTAAAAGTCAATACTTTTATAAAAACACTTGTTCTTATTTTGTAGCTAGATATTTACAGCTATTAGTCCTAGTATAAATCCTACTATATTTCCCAAAGTTGGGAATTTACCTTTATATAATGAGTTTGATTCTGGTATTAGCTCTCCAGAAACTATGTACAACATTGCCCCTGCCGCAAATGTTAGGCAAATAGAAATAATGTCCTCAGATATTTCTCCTACTATTTTTCCTGCAAATGCTCCTATTCCTGTTGTTATTCCGGATAGAACTACATAGAGTAAGACTTTACTTGTTTGCATTCCTCCATTTTTCATTGGCACTGCCATTGATATGCCTTCTGGTTGATACAAAAATAGGCAGTTTTGATTTTTATTTTTGACTAATCTAATGTTTGAAATTAAATTAGCCTTATATTTTTTCTTTTAAGTTATTTAATTGTTTAAAATTGAAATATAAATCTATCTGTTTGTCTTGATGTATTTCTATTCTATTAATAATTACTTTCATAATTTCTGATGTTGGTTTATTTAGACTTAGAAAATCCTGTACAACAATTTTTATTTTTTCCGTATCATCTTGTTTTGCTTCTTCTTTTTGCTGTTTAATTTCTATGTATTCGTTTTCTTTTTCTTCTATTTCATTCCTAAATTTTTTTAATAATCTATCATACATTTCTTCACTTATTTTATTGTTTAATTTGTCTATATACATTTGGTCAATATTGTTATTTATCAATTTTATCTCGTTCTCTAATTTTTGAAGTATTTTTCCATAATCATATTTTGTCATTCCCTTTTTTACTTCTAACTCCATTTTTTCACTATCTATTTTTTGAAATAAATTTTTAATATATTTAATTACATTCTCTTCTAAATTAGAATAACTAAAACCATGTGATGTGCAAAGTTTTAATTTTGAATTTCTACGATAATTATTACATACCATATAATAATTACTATTCTTTTTTCCTCTTACCCCTATTTTATGTTTGCATTCGTAACAAAAAAGTAAACCATCTAATAAAAACATATTTTTCTTTTCGTTTCTATTGTAGTTTTGAACTATTACCATTTTTTGCACTGTATCAAATACTTTTTTGTCTATTATTGGTTCATGTGTATTTTCTACAATTATCCATTTTTCTTCTGAATTTGGTCTAATTTTTCTATTTTTATAACTTATTCTACTCCTTTTATTTTGCACTGTTGTGCCTATGTAAACTTTATTTTTCAATATGTTTTTTACTGTTTTATTTTCCCAATATGTTTCTTTATTGTATCTTGATTTATTTGCTGTTGGAATATTGCTATTGTTTAAGTAATCTCTTATTGTTCCAACTTGATTCCCACTAGATGCCATATTAAAAATAGTCTTTACAATTTGAGCTTCTGGCTCATAAATTATTAATTTGTTTTTATCATTTGAATCTTTTATGTATCCAAATGGTGTTTTTCCACCTACCCATTTTCCTTGTTTTTGCATAGTGTGAAGTGCTGTTCTGATTTTTTTAGATAAATCTTTAGAATACATATCATTTAATATTGATTTAAATGGTGCAATGTCATTGTTACCATTTGACGTTTCAAAAGTATCTATTCCATCTGTTACTGAAACATATCTTACATTATTTTCTGGAAACCATTTTTCTATATATTCTCCTGTTTCTATATAATCACGACCTAAACGGGATAAATCTTTTGTTACAACCATATTAATTTTTCCGTTTTCTATATCTTTTATCATTTTTTGAAAATCTGGTCTATTAAAATTTGTTCCAGTAAAGCCTTGATCTATATATGTATCTATTAATTGGTACTTCCATCCTAATTTTTGCACATATTCTGTTAGTAGTGTTCTTTGATTTTTTATACTTTCACTTTCATCATATCCTCTATCTACATCTTCTTTTGATAACCTTATATAAATTGCTACCTTGTATATTGTTTTTTCTATTTGTTCAAGCATTTTTCCTCCCTTCTATGCTTGATAAAAACAATTTGAATTTAAGTTTTATTATATCTTATTTAAGACAAAATTTTAACGCTCAAAAATATCTTTTTTTAAGATATTAATTATTAAGTGTTTTATTAATCCTTCTAACTCTTCACCTTTTTCATCGAAGTATATATTGATTTTGAAAGTTTCACTCATATTAATTCACTCTCCCTATACTATATATACATCTGTTTTCTTATAAAAATTCTCCCTTATATTAAATTTTTTTTAATTTTTTAGATATATCCACACTTGTTCATAAATAGTTCAAGGGTAGCTATGCGATAGTTTTCACTATCACACATCTACCCTAGTTAGTAAAATATGTCATTTATTTTGTTTCAAAGCATTGGTATTGCTGATTTTTCTAATTATAAAAAATGTCCAATTTAGAAGTTTATTTTACTCGAAAATTTGGACATTTTTAGCTCACACGTAATTTCATAAAAAGTAATGAAATATTTTGTTTTTGTGTAAGTCTTTTTTGAAAATTTATTAATTAAAAATACAACTTGTAAGTTA
>CAVFFR010000006.1:0-57468 GCA_963621875.1 Bacteroidaceae bacterium
CAAAAATTATTTAAAAAATATTTTATTTTTCTATTGACATATTACCTACTGTCTTTCTATTTAGATTTTAAAAGGTGTCAACAAATATAATTATTGTTCACACCTTTATTTTACTACATAATTTTAATTTTTTGTGGACAAGTTATAAAACTCGAACCAATTTATAATTTTTATAATTATTAGTTTTCCATTATTTTATGCTACTTTCCACAGCAATTCTTATATTTTTTTCCCGAACCGCAAGGACAAGGATCATTTCTACCAACTTTTGGTTCGTTGTTTACTACTGTTTTATTCATTCCGCCTTCTTTTTCAGATAGGTTTCCATCAACTAAGTTAATAGCTGTATCTTCAAGTCCTGCACCTGTTATCTTTGCTGTTTCAGTCCTTTGAATAGCACCTTCTTTTTTTCTTACATTTAATAATATTTTTACAACATCTATTTTAATGTCTTCTATCATATCATCAAACATATCTGTTCCTTCAAGTCTGTATTGTACAACTGGATCTTTTTGTCCATAACCACGAAGGCCAATACCTTTTTTTAGTTCATCCATGTTATCTATATGATCCATCCATTTTTGGTCAACTATTTTAAGCATTACAACTCTTTCAAGTTCTCTTAAATTTTCTTCACCAAATTCTTTTTCTTTAGCGTCATATATTTCATGTACTGTGTTTTGCAATTCTTCTATTACATCTTCTTGAGTAAAATTGTCTGATTTTAGAGATTCTACTTCTGATATTCCTAATGTATTTTGGATGTCTTGTAGTAATGTTTCTTTGTTTACTGTTTCTCCTTCTACAAAGTGTGTTGAAACTACTAATTCTACAACTGAGTCCATCATCTTAGAAATACTGTCTTTTAGGTTCTTTCCATCTAAAACTTCTCTCCTTTGAGCATATATTACAGTTCTTTGTACATTCATAACATCATCGTATTGTAATACATTCTTTCTGATACTGAAGTTTCTTCCTTCAACTTTCTTTTGAGCATTTTCAACAGCTCTTGAAATTGTTCTTGATTCTATAGGTAGATCTTCTGATGCTCCAAGCGTATTATATACTCTTGTTATCATATCTCCACCGAAGATTTTCATTAAATCATCATCTAATCCAATATAAAATCTTGATTCTCCTGGATCTCCTTGACGTCCACTACGTCCACGAAGCTGGTTATCAATTCTTCTTGATTCGTGTCTTTGTGTACCAATTATTTTTAGTCCACCTGCTTCGATAACTTTTTTCTTTTCTTCTTTTATTTCTTCTGAGTATTTCTTCTCTAATTCAGTAAATTTTGCTCTTGCTGAAAGTATGGCTTTGTTATCTGTTTCGTTGTGAGCTATTGCTTCTTCTATTTCTTCATCTGAATATTTTAGCTTTCGCATCTCTTGTTTTGCCAAATATTCACTATTTCCTCCTAGCATAATATCAGTACCACGACCAGCCATGTTTGTTGCTATTGTAACAGCTCCATACTTACCAGCTTGTGCTATAATCTGAGCTTCTTTTTCATGATATTTTGCGTTTAATACTTCGTGAGGAATTCCCTCTTTATCTAATAATTTGCTTAATTTTTCTGATTTATCTATTGATACTGTACCAATTAATACTGGTTGTCCTTTGCTATGAGCTTGCTTAATATCCTCTATAACTGCTTTGAATTTTACGTCTTCGTTTTTGTAAATAATGTCCGGGTTGTCTTTTCTAATCATTGGCTTATTTGTAGGAATTTCTACAACATCTAATTTGTATATTTCCTCAAATTCTGTTTCTTCTGTCATAGCAGTACCAGTCATACCTGATAATTTTTCGTACATTCTAAAGTAATTTTGGAATGTAATTGTAGCAAGCGTTTTAGATTCATCGTTGATTTTTACATGCTCTTTTGCTTCTATTGCTTGATGTAATCCGTTATTATATCTTCTTCCATACATAATTCTTCCTGTGAATTCGTCTACAATAAGAACTTGTCCGTCTTTTACGATATAATCTTTATCTTTCTTCATTATTCCATTTGCGTGTAATGCTTGGTTTACATCATGTACTAATTCAGAGTTTTCTAGGTCGTTAAAGTTTTCTAAGTTAAATTCTTGCTCTGCTTTTTTTATACCTTTTTGTGTAAGTGTTGCAGATTTTGATTTTAAGTCTACTATATAATCGTACTTTTCATTATCTTCACTTTGTTCTAAATCTTTATCGTTTTCTTCTATTATTATTTTTGGTTGTAGTTTTTTTACAAAACGATCAGCTTTTTGATATAAATTTGAAGATTCTGCTCCTCTACCAGATATGATAAGAGGCGTACGAGCCTCATCAACTAGAATACTGTCTATCTCATCTATGATAGCATATTTTAGTTTTCTTTGTACTAATTGATTTTTGTATATAACCATATTATCTCTTAGATAATCAAATCCAAATTCATTGTTTGTTCCATATGTAACATCACATCCATAAGCAACTTGTTTTTCTGCTGGATTCATTCCTGCTATAACTAGTCCTACTGAAAGACCTAAGAATTTGTATAGTTTTCCCATCCATTCACTATCTCTTTTTGCTAGATAGTCATTAACTGTTATAACATGAACTCCTTCACCTGTTAGAGCATTTAAATATACTGGAAGTGTTGCAACAAGTGTCTTTCCTTCACCTGTTTTCATTTCTGCAATTCTTCCTTGATGTAAGATTATTCCACCTATCAATTGTACATCAAAGTGACGCATTCCTAATACTCTTTTAGAGGCTTCTCTTACTACTGCAAATGCTTCTGGTAATATATCATTTAGAGTTTTACCATTTTTTAGCTGTTCTTTGAAATAAGGAGTTTTTGCAATTAATTCGCTATCAGATAATTTTGAAATTTCATCTTCCAAACTGTTTATCTTTGCTACTATAGGCATTACTCTTTTTACTTCTTTTTCACTATATGTTTTAAATAATCCCATTTATATTCATCCTTTCGATTGTTGTAGATTTTACCTTGTTATTATATTACGAAAACTCATATTTAGCAAGACTTTTCTATTTAATTATATATA
The DNA here is from genome assembly GCA_963621875.1 of Bacteroidaceae bacterium. Lineage (GTDB taxonomy): Bacteria > Bacillota > Clostridia > TANB77 > CAG-508 > CAG-245. Next base: position 3,042 of record CAVFFR010000006.1, read on the forward strand.
TTATTCCTAATCCGACAAGAGAAATAATTATTCCTGATATTTTTAATATCTTTGTTGTTTCATTAACTTCTCCTGAACTAAAGCTTTTGGTTGCAATTTTTCTTGCATCATATATCATAGTAACTCCAACCATAACAATTAGAGCCCCTAGTAATATTAAAATTAATTTTCCCATTTTTACATCCTTTTAATTAAAAAATTCCACTGTGAATCTGCAATCAAATTCCTTTTTAGGCGCGAGTGTCATTATATCTGTTTTTTGTGCAAATACTCCAGTAGTCTTGACATTATCCGCAGTTGAGTACCATGGCTCAATACAAATAAATGGTGCTTTTGGTTTTGACCAAACGGCTAAGTATGGAAATCCTTCAAAATCCATTGTTAATAATGTTTTGTTTCCTGTTTTTTGTTTTAAACTTATTTTATTTGATGTAATTCCTTTCATTATTAGAGCATCGTTTTTGAATGTATCTCCATTTATTGGTATTCTTCTTAAGTCTACCATAACATTTTTTGCGTATTCTGTTCCCACTAGTCCATCAACTAAATATAGAAAATGTATTTTTTCTTCATCTTTTTCAAATTCCAAATAGTATTCGTTATTTAGCAGTGCTTTTTTGTCAATCTTAAAAGCAGGATGTCCGCCTATTCCAAAAGGCATATTGTTATCCCCTTCGTTAACGACTTTATATATGGTAGTTAATTTATTTTTGTCGGTTCTATACGTAATATATAGAGCGAAGTCAAATGGATATTTCACCAAGGTGCTGGGGTTGCTTCTAAGCACATATGAATGAAAGTCATTTAATTTTGTTATCGGTTCAAATTCCATATCTCTGGCAAAACCATGCTGAAACATTTCATATGTTTTACCATTGATAATAGTTTTATTTTGCTTTAGTTTTCCTACTATAGGAAAAAGTATTGGAAAGTGTCTTTTCCAATATACTTTTCCGTTTTCATCTATGCAGTCTTGTCCTTGGTGAATTTTTTCTATTCCATCTAGTTTGTAGCTTATTAGTTCTCCTCCTAGTCTGGAAGTTAGCATTTGACTTTGCATAAAACCTACTCCTTCACATTAAATTAGTTTTCTTTATGAATCATATAATTCCAAGAATCTTGACACATTTCTTTAATTCCTTTTTCTGCTGACCATCCCAATTCTTTTTTAGCTTTTTTAGGATCTGAATAGCAAGTTGCAATATCTCCTGGTCTTCTATCTACTATTTTATATGGTATTTTTCTTCCTGTTGCTTCTTCAAAAGATTTTACCATATCCAATACGCTGTACCCTACTCCTGTTCCTAAATTATATATATATAATCCTTTTCCTTCTTTATCTAATTTGTTTAATGCATATATATGTCCTTTTGCTAAGTCTACTACATGTATGTAATCTCTAACTCCTGTTCCGTCTGGTGTATCATAATCATTGCCAAATACTGATAATTCTTTTAACTCTCCTGTTGCAACTCTTGCAACATATGGCATTAAGTTATTTGGAATACCCTGTGGTTCTTCTCCTATTAATCCACTTTCGTGAGATCCAACAGGATTAAAGTATCTTAATATACATATATCCCAATTATTGTCTGATTTATATAAATCTTCTAATATTTTTTCTATAAATAGTTTAGAAGTTCCATAAGGGTTGGTTGTCCCCCCTACTTTACAATCTTCTGTTATTGGAATAACTTCTGGGTCGCCATAAACTGTTGCTGAAGAACTAAACACAAATTTCTTTACATTATATTTTTTCATAGTTTCTAGAAGCACGATACATCCAGATACATTATTTTCGTAATACTCTAATGGTTTTAACACTGACTCTCCCACAGCTTTATATCCAGCAAAGTTCATTACAGAATCTATATTATTTTCTTCAAATACTTTTTCTAATTTTTCTCTATCTAAGTAGTTTATTTCGTAAAACTTAAAGTCCTTATTTGTTATCTTTCTGATAGCATCTAAAACTTCTGGTTTACTGTTATAAAAATTATCTACTATAACAACTTCTTTTCCTTTATTTAATAATTCTACCACTGTGTGAGCTCCAATATATCCAGCTCCTCCTGTTACTAATATAGCCATATTATTCCTCTCCTTCAATTTCTAATATTTCAACTTCTTCGATTCCTGGGGTATTGCCATAGATTAAGCCTATAAATAATTCTCCTCCTGTTGCAGACTTCTCAGCTCGTCCGCCACCTCCAGTTTTACAAGAGTTACATTTTTTTGTCATATCTTCATTTCTATGGATTTTTTTACCAAATGAATTAACAAAGCCATTATTTTCACAATAATCTATAATTGAATCTGCTTCTAAATTGCCACAAATTCCTCCCATCATTATTAATGTATCTTCTGTGGAGTGTATATTGCCATAATTTTTTGAAGTAACTATTTTTGAATTAGAATAATTTACTCCTGATACTCCACCAATATAGATTGTATTTGCTTTAGTTCCACTGACTTTTGAAAGTTCTCCATCATTCCTACTTAACGAAATAGATCCTTTGTTTTGTGCTGCTATTCCTGCAATATAAGTTAGTCCTTTTACTTTTCCCGTATTCTTGCAATTCTCTATGGTTGTATTATCTAGTATTCCAACTATTCCTCCAGCTATTTCAGTATCATCTGATTCTGTTTTTAAGTTGCTTATATCTCCTGTATTACTGCAAGCTATAATTTCTCCAGTTGATGTTCCTACTATACCTCCTACTAATTTTCCCTCTAATTTTCCATTGTTAGTGCAATTAGTTATTTTTCCTTTTTCATTAATTGCTACAATTCCTGCTGTATACTGTTCTGTATGTTCTAGTTCTTTTATATAACCATTATTAGTACAGTTTGTTATTACTCCGCTATTTTCATTATCGCTAGAGTTTACATTTTTAGCAACTATACCTGCTTTTAGATGATTTGCTGTTATGTCAACATCGCTAGAACTATCTAATATGGTTCCTGTATTTTCTCCAACTATTCCGGCAACTATAATTGTGTTATTTGTGCTCTCAGTATTTGCTACTATTTCTCCTTCTACTTTGCATTTTTGTAGAGTTCCAGAGTTTTTACCTGCAATAATACCAATACTTGCTGTTTTTCCTTCTACATTTGGAATAAAAATTTGTGCAACTACTTTTAAGTCTTGTATTGTTCCGAAATTATTACGAAATAACCCGATAGAATCTTCAACTTGATCTTCTGGTACATCTATTAATAGATTGTTTATGGTTTTGCCATTTCCATTAAAATTTCCTTCAAAGACTATTTCTTTATCATCTTTTTCTTTTTTGTTATTGTTTTTTTGAGCTTTAATAAATACTTTTCCAGTTGTTAGTTCTTGTTTGATGCCATCAATTTGTCCGTCATTATTTAAATCTCCAAAAGATGTGTCTTGAGGATTTGAATAAGAATTATCATCTTGAAAATCTAAAGAAGTATTTAGTATAAAGTATTGGTCTTTATAACTTTCACCTTGATTTAAATTTATAAAAAAAGTAATTAGATCTTCTATTTTTGATATTTGATACGCATCTTCTTTTGTTCCAGTTCCTAAAAATTTACTTTCAATCGGTGTAACAGTATCTTTTCCTATTTTGTCTTTAAATACTATCACAGCAACTACTATAGCAATTATTACAATAATAAAAATTAAAATTTGAAATATACTAATACTAATTCTTTTTGTTTTCATATAAGTTCTCCTTTTTATTTATTCATTAGTGTTTTCTTCTAAATATTGATATATTTTATAATTTCTTATAATCTTACGCACATACATATTTGTTTCTTTATATGGTATGTTTTCAATATCGCTTCCATCTTCTTTTATTATTCCATTTTGTATCCACTCTTTTACAGTGCCAATTCCTGCGTTGTATGCTGTTAAAGCTAATAATATGTTACCATTATATAATTTTAATAATTCAGAATAATATTTAGTTCCAATCATAATATTCTTTTCTGGATCATATAATGTTTCTTCCATTATGGGTTCGTCTATTTTATTTGCTATCTCTATTGCTGTAGAATCCATTACTTGCATAAGTCCCTTTGCTTTACTTGTGGATTTGGCGTCTTTATTAAAATTACTCTCCGCTTTTATTATAGAGAATACCAAAAGTGGATCTATATTATATTCATTTGCGTATTTTTCTACATATTCTTGATATTTTTTCGGATATACCTTATTTAAAATTATATTTTTGACATTTAGTGCCTTTAACGCTATTATTAATAATAACAATATTGCTATTACAATAAGTATGTTTTTATATGTCTTTTTCAAAATATCTTCTCCTTGTAAAATTCTTTTGTTTATTTTACTTCATACCAACTTGTTCCTTCTGAAAGTTCAACTTCTAGCGGTACAGATAGCTTCATTGCACTTTCCATAGAATCTTTTAATATCTGTTTAGCTATTTCTTTATCTTGAAGTCCAACTTCCAATAATAATTCGTCGTGTATTTGCAATATAATTTTAGCATTAATTTTGCTTTCTTGCAATGCTTTGTTTACATTTATCATTGCAATTTTCATAATATCAGCTGCAGTTCCCTGTATAGGAGTATTCATTGCTACTCTATTTCCAAATTGTCTTACCATATAATTGCTAGATTTTATCTCTGGAATATATCTTCTTCTTCCAAATAGTGTTTCCACATATCCTTTTTGCTTTGCACTTTCAACTATATCATCCATAAAATGTTTTATTCCACTATATTTTTCTAAATATTGCTGTATATATTCTTTAGCTTTTTTATTGCTTACTCCTATTTGATTTGCTAATCCAAAATCACTTATTCCATAAACTATTCCGAAATTTACAGCCTTTGCTGAAGATCTTTGTTCTTTTGTTACTTCGTCAATTGGAATGTTGAACACTTTAGAGGCAGCTTGCTTATGAATGTCTTCACCATGATTAAAAGCATATATCATATTCTCGTCTTGTGAAATATGTGCTAACACTCTTAATTCTATTTGTGAATAATCCGCATCTATATATATGTTTCCTTCTGTTGGTTTGAATGCTTTTCTTATTTGTTTTCCAAGTTCTGTTTTTGTTGGAATATTTTGCAAGTTTGGCTCAGTACTGCTTATTCTTCCTGTTGCTGTAATTGTCTGATGAAAACTCGAATGTATTTTGTGAGTATTAATATTTATATATGGTATCAATCCCTCTACATATGTTGAGTTTAGCTTCATTAATGTTCTATATTCTAGTATTTTTTCTATTATAGGATGTTGACCTTTTAATTTTTCTAGTACATCAACATCTGTTGTATAACCATTTTTTGTTTTTTTGTATACTGGTAATTGTAGCTTTTCAAACAATATTTTGCCTAGCTGTTGGTGAGAATTAATGTTAAATTCTTCTCCTGCTAAGTTGCATATTTCAGTTGTTAATGTTTGAAGTTGAGCTTTTAATTCAGTACCAAAATTTTTTAATTCTTCTTCATCTACATACATTCCGTTATATTGCATATTAGCAAGTATCTGTGCTAATGGCATTTCTATGTTGTTAAATAAAGATATGGTTCCCGTTTCTTCCAACCTCTTTATCGTAACTTCTTGGAGTTTTGCTATAATATAGCACATAAATGAATTTCTATATTTTTCTTTCTTTAATTCATCTTCATTGTCTGGATTAGTATCAAATAAATTTAATTGTGCAGTATCAGACCTATTAGAATTTTCAAACTCATTATCCATATATTCTTCTATGTCTATATCTAAATATTTTTTAGCCATTTCATCTATTGTATTCTTGTCAGTAGGATTTAAGTTGTATCCAGCTATCTCTGCATCATATTTAATATTATTATATTCTACTCCCTCTTGTTTAAGTAGAATGTAGTCTGTTTTTACTTTATAACTTGCTTTTTCTATTTGAGAATCTTCAAATAAATCTTTTAGTATTGTTACATCTATGTTCTTTGAGTAATATACTGTATTTGTTTTTCTATCATATACACTAATAGATTTAATACTCTCATTTATTATCAAACCATTTGTTTGTACCTTTTCTTTTTCAAAATAGTATATAAGTTCCTTGCTTTCTTTAGCTAATTTCAGTATCTTTTCTATTTCCGCTTCTTCTATTTTAAACAAATCATCTATTTTTTTATTAACTTTCGCTGTTCCTAGACCGTTTAAGTCAAATCTTTCTATAAATCTATTAAATCTAAGCTCTTTAAATTTATTTGTTACCGCTTCTTTATTCCAGTCTTTTACAGCTAGATTTCTTACTTCTACATCTAATGGTGCATCTAGCAATATCGTTCCAAGTGTTCTTGAAAGCATAGCTAATTCTTTATTATTTGTTATTTTATCCTTTAGAGCTCCTTTTATTGTAGCATTTCCGTTCTCCAATTCTTCATACAGTTTGTCTATGTTTTGGTATTCTTTTATAAGCTTTAATGCCGTCTTTTCTCCTACACCTGGTACTCCTGGAATATTATCTGATGTGTCCCCCATTAATCCTTTTACCTGTATTAACTGTACTGGTTTTATTCCATATTCTTCTTCTATTTTTGCCTCGTCATAATCTTCTGTTTCTGTTTTTCCCATTTTAGTTCTTGGAATTCTAATAGTGATATTTTTACTTGCAAGTTGGAAAGTATCTCTATCTCCCGAAAGGATAGTTGTTTTTATTCCTTCTTTTTCTGCTAATTTTGATACTGTTCCTAATATGTCATCAGCTTCATAGCCTTCTTTTTCTAATATAGTAATATTCATATCTCTTAATATTTCTTTAATAATAGGCATTTGTTGAGCTAATTCTTCTGGCATTGCATGTCTTGTCCCTTTGTATTCTTTATAAATACTGTGTCTGTGAGTTGGTGCTTTTAAGTCAAATGCAACTGCTATATATTCTGGTTTTAAATCTTCTAGTTCCTTAAATAATATTGATAAGAAGCCATATATCGCATTTGTGTATGTACCGTCAGCTGACATTAGTGCTTTGGTATTCATTATTCCATAAAAAGCTCTGTTCATTATACTATTCCCGTCTATTATTAATAATCTATTACTTTTCAAAATTATACCTCTTTCTTTAATTATCTCTCATTATTATCATCTTTATCATTTTTAAATTTATAAACACTTTATTTTGTTTTATACTAAAATTATTCACTTATATTTTATTTTTTAACCGCATAATTGTCAAGTTATTATTAAAAATAAGATGCGGATTTACATAATTTGATTTATTTAACAAAGTATGCTATACTATATACAGCAAAACTTAGCACTACTCTAAATAATAATTTAAGGAGGCGTTTTTTTGTACAAGCCAAGACGAAAGCAACTATCATCTAAAACAATCCAAATGAAACAGGATTTTATGGAATTGCGTTCTAAAGGATATAGCATTCCTCAGATGGCACAGTTGTATCAAATTTCTTACCAAACGATTTATAACCATTTGGATGATATTGCAATCGAAAACTCTGTTTCACGTGATGATTTATTACAGCGCCCTCGGCGCAAAAAGAAATTGCCTGATGACTAAACTTGTGCAAACACACCCTGGGAGGATTCCTCCTAGGGTGTGCTCATTTTATGATTTTAATCTTATATATCCTAACTCATTCCATTCGTTATATGCTAAATTTAATCTAAATACTAGTTTAGGTTTACTTCCAGCTCTGTTTTTGTCTACTATGCAAGAATAATATCTTACATCTGGATCTTTAAATTCTTCTAGGTCAAAAAACTCCGTATCAACTTCATTTAAAGAATATTCGTATTTGTGTAAATCCTCATTATGTATTTGTTTAAATAAGCATAATGTATCTAGTACTTCTTTTACAGTTCTACTAACTGCTAAATCATTTATATTTAAATTTATTGGGTCAGTGTTTGTTTCTGCTAGTTGTAATGTTGATCCTATAAACATTTTAAAATTTTGTGCTAAGTTTGAAAGTATCGTTGCAGTTTTCTTTATTTCTTCTCCATTCCCTATATTTTCAATGTCAGTTTTTAAAGTATCGTAGAATACATATTCAACTTTTTCCTTGTAGTAGTAGTTCATAATTACTTTCTTTAGCTCATCATTTGTATGGTCAGTTATGTTTATGAAATACATATAATTGTGAATTTGTTTGTTAAACCAGTCCGTTACAGCTGTTGCCATATTAAATTCATCAGATACTTGAGATAGTCTTTTAATAAATGCTGTATGTGTTTCGTTTTCCTCTTTTGCTACAAATCCTTCCTCATCTAGTTTTACATTTGCATCTTTATTAGGCCTATATTTAAATTCTAGTAATTCTCCTTCTGTTTTATGCAGTTTTTGTCCATGTAGCTCTTGTATCTTTGGATTATTTAGTATTGTTGTTATTAAGCATAATTTCATTTTTTCTTCAGACATTTCATTAGATATTATTAGAACTTTCTTTTTATGAATTAAAGCTATATATGATGCAATATTTATTGTAAATCTACTTTTACCAGAGTTAGATGGCATTGCAAAAGCTGTTGTTTCTCCTTGTCTTACACCTTTGAAAACGCTAGACAATATCTTAAATGGTAAGTCTAATCCGTTTGTTAATGTATTATTTCCTTTTACTAAAAAGTCTGTTATGTCTTTATTTAATACTGCTCTTTTAAATTTTTCTGTAATTGTTACTTGTTCTATTGCACTTTCTACTTCTTCAACAGACATCTTGTCATAAAGTTCATAATTTAGTATATCGGCTATTTCTGTTTGAATACTTTTTACTGGTATTGCTAGATAATTCTTTCTTATTACAAACAATTTCTTTAAATCTGTATATATCTTTTCTAAACTTTCTTTTTCTTCGCTAAATTCTTTTCGTAATTGGTATTTCAACTTATCACTTTCAGGAGTTTTTCTAGCAAAGCTAAATCCCTCTTTTGCCACTTCTGATGCATACTTGTCCGCATCAGTAAATAAAATTGTTTTATATATATTTAATATATTGTCATTTACAAAGTAACACTCTTTAAACGGAAAGTAATATACCGCAATTGCTTTTACTTCATTTAGGAGTTTCCCTATATATTTTCTTTCCAGACTGTCATCTCTTAAAGACGCACAATATATTTGGTCTTTATCATCTTCGTTTTCTTCTACTTCTTCTTCACTTTCTTCATCTTTATAATCAAACCCTTGCTCTTGTAACATTTTTAATAATTCTAGAGTCTCAATCATATTATTAGCTTCTAGGTTTTCTCTTATTGATCTAATCAGTTCTGCATTATTGTCATCTACCTTTATTTTATCCAACAATCCATTAATTTCATCATAATTACTATTTCTCATAAATACCTCCTACATATTACTTATCTTTTTTTATTATCTCCTACATTCGCCCATATGAATACTATGCTAATTATAACAAATAATCCTACAAATGTCATCATATACCATCCAGAATTAGGGTCTCCTGACAAAGAACCCAGAACACAACCAACTATCATCAATGTTGCTCCGAGTATTCCTAATATAATTGATAATATTATTTTATTTTTCTTGCTTTTTTTATTTTCCTCATCTATTCTTTTTTGTTCTTCAAATTCAAGTTGCTTTGTTCTTCTTCTTTCTTCTTCTATTTTTTGAATCCAATTCTTTTTAGTTTGAGATTTGTCTTCTATCTCCATTTTTTGTTTATGTTTCATCTCTAGAATCTCTTTTTTAGCATTGTGTTTTGTAACAAACTTATCCTTCCAATTCTTTTCGTTTTGATCCATACCTTTTTCTACTAGTCTCTCCACATCGGCTTCAAGATTAGCCTTTTTATTTTTTATATCAAAATTTAATTTCATATATATCGCCTCCTTATATAGACACTTGAATTTTTCGCGAACTAATTTTTTATAATTTGCAATTATTTAAAAATCATATTTCCAACCTGGCTTCCAATCGCCAATTTTTCTCCAATCGTTTCTAATAGCTTCTTCCCAACTAATTTTCTTTGTAATAACTTCAAGTGCTAATTGCGGTGCTCTATGTGCAACTATCCCGATTATTTTTCCACTATATTCTTTAGAAATATCATCTATAAAGTCTTGAATTCTCTTTTCAACATCTTTTAGAGATTCTCCATTAGGGAATTTCTTCTCAATATGTTCTTCATATACAATAAGCTTTTTATCTCCACCATCTAGATCTCCATAATTACATTCTCTTAATCTTTTATCTTGAATCTTCTTTACACTTGGAAATGCTAATTCAGCACTATCAATTGCTCTTATTAAGTCAGATGTAAAAATAACATCAAATTTAATATTAGAATTAATCTTTCCCAAATTAACGGCTTGTTCTCTTCCCAAATCATTTAATTCAACTTGTTTCCAGCCTGAACACTTTTTACTTGCGTTATCGTAAGTTGTACCGTGTACAAAATATATTAATTGATTTTTCAAATCTTTTTATCCTTTCTATTAGTGAACATATTACTAATTATATCTCTTATCTCCCCACCAATTAGGTAATACCTCTGATAGTTTGATAGTTGTCCTTGTTTCATAATCTGTCAATATTTCCATATCTTTATTATCTCTATTTAATTGCATTAAGAACTCTCTACAAGCCCCACATGGCATTCCTCCATTATGTGGTGGATTATCTCTAAATGCAATTAATCTTTTAATTTTGGTTTTTCCAGTGTTCATATACATATTTAATGCTGCAACTCGTTCAGCACATAAATTCATAACGCCACTTGCACTTTCAATACAAAAACCAGTAAAGATTTCTCCATCTTCACTCTCTACAGCTGATACCACATGATGCGCAACAATAAAAGGAGATACATCTTCCCTATGATATTCTCTCTTTGCTTTATTATACATTTCTTCCCATATATCCATCTTTGATTACTCCTCATATAATCTACTAATTACATCACATTATTCTCTTTATCTTTTTTAATCTTTTTTTCATACCTATCTTCTTCACTAAATATACAACCACAATATTTTTGCATATATAATCCTATATCGTGAGCTTTCTGATGTCCTTCCCAAAATCCAACTCTAAAATCTCTATACAAGAAGTCGATTCCAAATTCTTTGCTTAATTGTTCCATGTAAGCTTTTATGAAATCATGCTTTTGATATATGCTGTATAATAAAGTTGTTGTTACTGTATCATACCCATTTTCTTTTGCATATTCAAATGTCTTTCTTAGCCTAACTGGATAGCAATAATTTACACATCTTGCTTTTAAATCTTTTACCGCTTCTTTGCAAAACTCATCTAAGCCATAATCTTCTTCAAATATAGCTTGTACATTTATACTATTTGCATATTCTTTTAGGCAATCTCTTCTTGACTTATATTCTGTGTATGGGTGTATGTTAGGATTATACCAATACAAGGTTGGCTCTATTCCTTCTTTTCTTAAAGTATCTATACAGTACACACTACAAGGTGCACAGCAGGTATGCATTAATAGTTTCATAATTAGTTCCTTTCATTTATTTCATATATTGTTCCAATGTCATTGTTAGTTTCCACTATCCTCTATCCCTAAGTGTTTATATGCATCCGGCATTGGAATTCTGCCTCTTGGTGTTCTGGCAATAAAGCCAATTTGTATTAGATATGGTTCGTACACATCCTCTATTGTATCCAAATCTTCTCCTATTGTTGTAGCAAGTGTTTCTATTCCTATTGGTCTACCTGCATATTTTAAAATCATTGTTTCTAATATTCTTCTATCTATCTCGTCTAATCCTAATTCATCTATTTCCAGTTTTCCTAATGCTAATTTTGTAATCTTTAAGTCTATATTTCCATCTCCTAAAACCAGTGCATAATCACGTACTCTTTTTAGCAATCTATTTGCAATTCTTGGAGTTCCTCTAGATCTTCTTGCAAGCTCTATGCAAGAAGGTTCATCTATATCTACATTTAATATTTTTGCAGATCTTTTTATTATTGTTTTTAAGTCCTGCTCATTATACAATTCCAGTCTATGGACTATTCCAAATCTATCTCTAAGAGGTGTTGTTAAAGATCCTGCTTTTGTAGTAGCTCCTATTAATGTAAATTTAGGCAAATTTATTCTTATTGATTTTGCAGTAGGTCCATTTCCTAATATTATATCTAGCTTAAAGTCTTCCATTGCAGGGTATAATATTTCTTCTATATTCTTGTTTAGTCTATGTATTTCATCTATAAACAAAACATCGTTTGGTTTAAGTGCAGTAAGTATTGCTGCTAAGTCTCCTGGTTTTGTTATAGCTGGACCTGTTGTAATTTTGATATTCGAATCCATTTCGTTTGCAATGATGTTTGCAAGTGTTGTTTTTCCAAGTCCTGGAGGTCCATATAAAAGTACATGATCTAATGCTTCTTGTCTTTTCTTCGCAGCACCTATAAAAATCTCCATGCTTTCTTTAATTTTGGTTTGTCCTATATATTCATTTAATAATTGAGGTCTTAGTGTTTTTTCTAAGTTCTCTTCTGCATTATCCTGAATCTCTGGATTAATAATCTTTTCTTCTCTCATTTTCATTTCCTTTATTTTCTGTCTCTAAAATTTTATCTGCAATTATAAATATGCTTATTATTGTTATGATTAATATTTTGTATGTAAAAAATGTATGTATATAAGAATGTTGTCTTAATGCCAAATACCAGATAAATGGTAGTACTCCTAAACATATAAATGGTATTGTAGTATATAAATTTTGCTTAGCATTTATTTTGCCATTTCTATTTTTTATTAGCTTGATTATTGAATACATCATAACTAATGCTAGATTTATTGATATAACTATTGGAGATAAAAATCTCAAATTCTTGTCAACTACAATTAAATATCCGTATTGTTTCATTCCGGTTGATCTAAACTTAGCTTGGTGTAAAGCATTTTGAATTATATCTCTATTATATATTAGTGATACTAAAATCCATTTCATTAACCAAGTAAGTGCATAACCTAGCCCCCATAAAATACATAGTTTAACAAAACTTATTATATCTTGTTTCAATGATATTCTTTGTTTTTGTATTAATAGTATATATATAATTAGAGGCAATCCCAATGTGATAAGTGGTTCTGTTAGTAGATCCATAAAACTTGTAACTGAGCCAACTATAAAGAATATAACTCCTATGTTTTTATTTGTATCTTTCTTCAAAAGTATCGCTATTGAAGCGGATATTGCTATTATAAAATCTATTATTTCATTTAACGCCCTAGTGGTTAGTATTATTTCAACCGACAATAATCCAATTATAAAAAATACAGCTGTTTCAAAATTTATCTTCTTGATTATCAGATAACTCATATACGCAATTAGCAAAATTGTAAGTATCAGCATTAATATTCTTATTCCGCTCATAGTTTAGCACTAATAATAAAGGTCTTAAGAATATCAAATAGCCGTGCCAGTATCTTGCATATTCAAAACTCTCAGTTATGCTTTCTCCGTGCATAAGTCCATATAGTTCATCCACTTGAAAAATATTTCCATTTTTGTCAGTGTGTGCTTTTGAAGCACCTAGATTTTTCTCTTTGTCCTTGCTTATTGTTTGAGTTTGTCCTGGGATGTAATTTTTTCTTGCCAATAAAGAACTTTCTATAGGATTTTCAGAATCAATAGAATATGCCGTATTAAGCATTAAAGCATCTGTAAATAAGAAGATTTCTTCTTTTTTGTATTTCAAATCTACTATTTCTTTTTCTCCATATTGTTTTAAATATTCCGAACTTCTGGTCACATTCTCCTTTATTGCAGATGATGGTATAATACTTGATAATACCATCATTGCAACATATAAGCAAATTAACACAATAAATATCAATATATATTTAAGAATTAATTTTATATTTTTCATTCCTGTTCCTTCTAAAAATTTTTCATAATACAATATAAGTTTGTTTCTTCTTTAGAGAAATTTAGTCTTTCGAAAGCTTCCACAATATCATTTCTGCTCTTTGTAACAACTACAATTGCCTTCTCTTGTATAATATCTTCTGTTGCAATTTTATTATATTCAAAGAAATAGTTTTCGTATTGTTGTACCTTTTGGGCTTTTAAAAATTTTAGGTCATATGGCGATGGCTTAGATGCTAATATTGGATAAATATATGCTTCTGCTTTATTTGTTATTGCAAAGTACTTTTTTACATCTTTAGTAGCTTCATCATTTTCTAATTTTTCTGTTATTTGATAAAGTTCTATATCTTCATATACACTCATTCTTCTTTGTTCTGGATCTTCCGTGTAATATGATATTTCAAATGTAACAAACAAAGCTGTTAAAACTATAAGTATTGATATTATTGTCCATTTAGACCCTTTTGATAAATAACTAATACCTATTGTAATCAGATATAACATTGGTAAATATAATATATTAGCTCTATTTAAAGTCTCAACAGTTACTAATAAATTGCATATCAATAATCCTATGAATGCTACAGTTATAAGTCCATTGAAGCTAAAATCTCTTTCTTTTATGCTTTTTATAAATTCTTTAATTCCAACTACAATTCCTACTAAAAGAAATGGAAGTTCTATAAGATAAATGCCCCTTGAATCGGTAAATATAGTTTTTAGGCTATATACTCCATATTGTAATAAATTATGAATGCTTATTTCTCCTTGTCTAAAGAAGAACAATTTTGGTATTGTAAATATTCCAAAGTTTGTTCTTGTAGCATATCCTTTGTTTAACAATATTAAATATATTAAAGGTGTTGCTAGCAAAGCGATTGGTATCCCTAATAATACTAATTGTTTAAAATTTATCTTCTTTACCCATAACATATAAATTATATAAATCAATAGAAAGGTTGGAATTAATATCCATGCTAGACAATATGTATATAGTGTCACTCCTATTGCAAGACCTGTAACTATATAATGCCAATTTTTATTTGAGGTTACTAATAATAGTACATCTAACATAAACATTGGTGCTAATAAGTTGCAATCTAATCCTTGTCTAGATGCTTCTATATTCCAAGGACAGATTATTATTAAAAATGTATATAATAAAGCTATCTTCTTATCTTTCATTTTATTAGCTAGTATGTAGCATACTACTATTCCCATCAAGAAAAATAATAGTTCTGGTAATCTGTATGCTATAATATTTGCACCTATTAATTTTATAAATGGTATAGTTGCATAAGCATACAAAGCACTCTGCCCTCCACCAAAGTTAATTAAATATAGTGGAAATGAATTTAAGTATCGGTCTACTCCATATTCAGATAAGCAGTAGGCATCATATGCAGCCCCTGCTTCGTCCACACTTATAAAGCTTGGAATTTCTCCAAATTTATAGATTCTTGTTATGAATATTAGTAGTAGAAATACTAGCAATATTTTCTTGTAATGCTTGTCTATAAAATTATCTATTGCTTTGTCTGTTTCTTGTTTTTTGGTATTATCTTTTAGGTTTATTACTCTTACTAAGATTATACCAATGAACGCTATTAAGCTTAGCACATTTGCTGTCATATAAAAAACTCTCCCTATTTTTCGTTAGTTTCTTTTTCGCCGTTGTATTCATTTACTAAATATAATGGTCTTTGTTTAGACTCATTGAATATTCTTCCTAGATATTCTCCCATAATTCCAATTAGTACTATTTGAACTCCCGCAAAGAATAATATTAGTAATATTGTTGCTTGGAATGCTTGTATTGCAATATGAAGTCTACAGCATTTTACTATTACATATATGAAATATATTAGTAATGCTAAAAATGTTGGTATGCTTAAAAATGTTGATATTCTAAGTGGTGATGTTGTAAATGCTGTTATTCCATCTATGGCTAAATCAATTAGTTTCATATAGTTCCATTTTGTTTTTCCTGCCACTCTTGGGTCTCTATCATATAATATAGCTTTTTTATTGTATCCAATCCAGCTAAACATACTTTTCGAGCATCTGCTTGTTTCTCTCATTTTCTTTAATGCGTTTACACATCTTCTATCTAATAGTCTAAAGTCTCCAGTATCTTTTTGTATTGGAACTCTTGTTAAGCTTTGTAATACTTTGTAATACATTTTCGATGTAAATTTCTTTAACCAAGTTTCTCCCTTCCTTGATTTTCTTTGTGCATATACATCATCATATCCCTGCTCCCATAGTTCTACCATTTTAGGAATTAACTCTGGTGGATCTTGTAAATCTGCGTCCATTATTATTACACAATCGCCTGTCGCATAATCAAGTCCTGCAATCATTCCTATTTCTTTTCCAAAATTTCTTGAAAAGTCCACATAACTTATTCTCTTGTCTTGTTCTCTTAATTTTTTTATTTCATTTAATGTATTATCTTTACTACCATCATTTACAAATAATAATTCAAAATCGTAATTTTTCATTTCGTTCATTATCTTGTTCACTCTTTCGTATAAAAGTGGTAGTGCTTCTTCTTCGTTATATGCTGGTACTAATATAGTTATTTTTTTCACTTTTCTTCTCCTTCTTTATTTCTGTTTTCTTTTTTTATTTCTGCCTCTTTAAATACGCTTAGTTTCACAAAATCTCTATACCCTATTGCTACTATTGCAATTACTAAAAGTGCAAATGAAGCGGCTTTCCAAATTCCACTATCTAGCAATATTATTGCTGTCATTCCAAGAGTTGCTGTTGCTCCATATAGAATTAAAACTGATTGCTTTTGTGTGTATCCTTTTGCCATTAATCTATGATGTAAATGTCCTCTATCTGCTTTAAATACGCCTTTTATCGATTTACTTTTTATAATTCTTCTTATTATTGCCCATATAGTATCAAATATCGGAAGTGCTAATATCATAATAGGAGCTATAAGTACTATAGCTGTATATGTTTTTGCAACTCCTAATATTGATATTATCGCAAGAGCAAAGCCCATAAAGTTGGAGCCCACATCTCCAATAAAAGTTTTAGCGGGGTTAAAGTTGTATGGTAAAAATCCAACAATTGCACCTGCCAGTGCAGTTATTAGAATTATTGCTATTAGTGGAGATTCATTTAGTGCAAACACAACTACTAATGAAAGGCAAGATATTAATGTAATTCCTGAAGATAAACCGTCTAGTCCATCTATTAAATTAATTGCGTTTGTTATTCCTACCATCCACCCTACAGTTAAAATAAAGCTAAATACTTCATTTAATACAACACTATTCTCTTTGAAAGGTATTGTAAAATTGTCTATTAATACTCCTGAACTTGCAACTATTACTGCTGCTATAACTTGTCCTGCAAGCTTTACCAACGGTTTTATATTTTTTACATCATCTATATAACATACAATTCCTAATACTAGCATTCCTCCTAATATTCCTATTAATTTTACGTTTAAATTATCTTCTAATAAGTTTATTTTTCCCTCAATAGAAGCACTAATTACAAGATACACCACAGAAACTAAGAATCCTGCGATTACTGCCAATCCGCCAAGTCTTGGCATTGGCTTTTTATTTACCCTTCTGTCATTTGGTATATCTACCGCTCCTACTTTTTTAGCAAGTCTTATTGTATATGGTGTTATTACAAATGCTGTTATAAATGCTAGTAAAAACGCTATTGCTATATCTCCCCACATAATGATTATTCCTCTCTAATTTAATATAATTCTACTTATATGATTATACCATATATTAGTCATTTTTCAACAAAAATAAAAAAAATGATGCAATTTTATTGCATCACTTCATTTTATCTTCTCTTTCTTCTTTTTCCTTTTGATTTATTTGCTAATAAATATAAAACAATTAATACAGCTATTACTATTCCTATTGTAATAAGTGTTTTTAATTTATTGCTTTTTTGTACAGATGTTGCTGTTGTTTCTACTGTATTTTCTGCCACTTCCGTATTTTCTTCTTTGTTTTCTGCTGTAGTGTTTTGTCCTTTTCTTATTACTTTTATATTGTATGTTCTTACTATTCCATTTTCTGATGTAACATCAACTCTTATATTATTTTCACCTGGCTCTAGCTTAATAGTTCCCGTTCCGCTTACTTTTGCCCTAGAGTCGTCTAGATCAGCACTTATTTCTATCGAATCAACATCTAACTCTCCCTCTATTGTATAATCAATAGTTTGCTTGTCAAATTCAGGAGATAGTTTAAATCCTTTTATTGATAGTCCTTTTAGATAATTATTGCTTGATTTGCCAAAGTTTTCTTTATCTTGTTTTTCCTGTTCTTGTAATTGCTCATTTCTTTGTTTATCAGAAGTAGCATCATCCATTTCTGCAAAAGATGCGTACACTTTATTTGTAAATACTAAACTTCCAATGATTATTAAGATTACTACAATATTTTTTATTTCACTTTTCATTATAATATCCTCTTTTTCTTTTATTTTAGGGGCATTTGTATGCCCCTTGATTGTTGTTTTATTTTGCTAAGAACTTGCTTGGCATAAATGCTTGAGTTCCATTTGATAACATTATTCTGCTCCAGTCATATCCATTTATATTTTTATAAGTAGAATCGTCAATAACTGTAACATATGTTCCGTCTGATAAGCCAGTTATCTTGTCTAAGTTAGTGCTTGGTCCAATTCTTATATAGCATCCATCTCCATCATTAGTCTTTACTTTTGCTGTATAATTGCAAGTTTTTACATCATCAATCTGCTCTAAATAAGTTCCAGATACATATCCTATTAGTCCGTCTGTTGTAACAACTTTATGCCAATTTGAGTTTATACCTCTTTGCACAGACAAAAGCACTGTTCCTTTATCTGGTATTTCTCTTAATATTGTTGAATCAGTTGAAGCATCTGATCTTATTCTAATATATGTTCCTGTTGTTTTTACATTTATTATATAACTCTCTTGATTACTTACTGGCTCTGGCGAAAGTTCTTTTGGCATATTTTCATATAATGGAATTATAAATGTAAAGCCAGAATCTAGCTTTCCTGTTTTATTATACATTCCTTGCAAAGATTTTGCTTCATTATATGCTCCAAATAAGTTTTGCATATATTGATGTGAATATAAAGCTGTTCCATTTGTAGAATCTATATCAAATTTATTTTGATATAGTGTATTTTGGTAGTTTTCAAGCCAATTCTTCTTACAGAAGTATATTCCTCCTTGAAGAGCTTTTACCATTGTATCCCAGCCTTCACTTTTTGCTCTTGCTAGCGCATTATTGTATACTTCTGATTTTGAATTTCCTGTTGCTCCTATATTAAATGGGTTATAATAATACTTACCGTCTCCACCATTCATTTTATATGTACCATTGCTTGGGGTTCTGCCATTTTCTTGGAACAATCTTGCTATTATGTAGTATGGATTTACATTTTCATTCCTACAAGCTGTATCTATATCTGTTGCATAATCTTGTAAGAAAGAATTGTTTACTTGTTCCTGTATTCCTTCTAGTGTACATACTCCATATAAATAATCGTTTACATCTTGGAATTGGAATACATCAACTTCATTTAAGAAGTTTCTTGGATCCATAAAACGAGCTATTGCTTTTTCAGAAGCTCCATACCATCCAGTGTCATATAAAGTGGTTCCACTAATCCATTCTCCACCATATGATGTTGGAACTAAGTTTGCTGAGCGAACTGCATATTCTCCAGCTACTGCATCAGAGAAGTTTAATCCTGTATATAAAAACTCAAAATTCCAGTTTGGATGAAGTTCCATTAATTTTTCTATTTGTTCTTTATATCCTGGGTATTTAGTTGTATCTAAGTCTTCTGTAGTATCTATTTTTTCAAATATGAATTTTTGTGCATTCAATCCATTCCCATCACACATTTGTATGTTAGTTCCGTTTGCTGCTACTGCATTATATACATCTACATATAGTCCATTACATTTTGATATTATGCTGTAGTATCCATCTCCAACATCTTTTATTAACCACTGTTGGGCATTTGTACCATTAGCCTGATATTGTTGAACATTTGCTCCTTTTTCCTTCGATGCATTTTCAACATCTAAAGATTTGCTTGAATGTTTAGCAGTTATTTTATAAAAGCCGTTCTCTAAATATACAACTTTGAACTTTTGTTGTAATGTAGCAGAGTATTTCCATAATTGAATGTTGGCACAATTGTCTTTTGAAGCATTCTCTACCTCTATTGCAAATTCTTTGTTGATTGCTGACCTTATTATGTAAGTTCCACTCTCTATGGTTTTGTCTCCGCCAACAACTTCTATTTTGTTAAATTTAAATTTTTGAGCATCTAATCCGTTTCCATCGCACATTTGTATATTAGTTCCATTTGCCGCTACTGCATTATATACATCTACATATAATCCGTTACATTTTGATATTATGCTATAGTAGCCATTTCCCACATCTTTTATTATCCATTGTTGCTCATTTAAGTTACTATTATATTCTTTTTGTTGAACATTTGCTCCTTTAGATTTTGCTCCATCTTTTACATCCATAGATTTTCCTGAATGTAATGCAATTATACTATAGTAACCATTATTAAGATATGATATTTTAAAATATTGGTTCTTAGTTTCTTTTCTTTGGTATAGCTGTATATTTGTTCCATCCTCTAACAATGAGTCTTTTACATCTACTACAAAATTACTATTTAAAGCTGATTGTATTTCATATATACCATCATTTATCGTTTTAGTTCCTATTGGAATGTTTTCGTCTGAGTCAGTTTTTATTTTTTCAAATTTAAATTTTTGCGCACTTAATCCATTTCCATCACACATTTGTATGTTCTGATAATTTTGTGCTACCGCATTATAGACATCTACATATAGTCCATTACATTTTGATATTATGCTATAATATCCATTTCCTACATCTTTGATTACCCATTGTTGTGCATCAGTATTTGTCCATTCCCATTGTTCAACATTTGCACCTTTTGATTTTGATGAATCTTTTACATTTAGTGATTTTCCCGAATGTGAAGCTATTATTTTATAATAACCATTATCTAAATATGTAATTTCAAATTTTTTCTGGGGTACATCAGTATATTCATACAATTGTACATTTGTACCATTATCTTTTCCCGCTCCATAAACATCAAGAACATACTTTGTATTTATTGCCGATTTTACTATATATGTACCATTTTCAATAGTTTTTTCACCCTTTGGTGTTTCCGTTTTTTTTGTATCTTCAATTTTTTCAAATTTAAATTTTTGTGCATCTAATCCATTTCCATCACACATCTGTATGTTCTGATAATTCTGTGCTATTGCATTATAGACATCTACATATAGTCCATTGCATTTTGATATTATACTGTAATATCCATTTCCTACATCTTTAATCATCCATTTTTGTGCATCAGTATCATTCCATTCCCATTGTTGGACATTTGCACCTTTACTTTTCGATGCATCTTTTACATCTATCGATTTATCCGAGTGCGTCGCTATTATACTATAATATCCATCTCCCAAATATGTTACTTTGTATTTCTTTTGAGGAACATCAGTATATTCATACAATTGTACATTTGTACCATTATCTTTTCCCGCTCCATAAACATCAAGAACATATTTGTTGTTGATTTTTGACCTTATTATATATATACCATCTGCTAGTGTTTGTTTTTCATCTTGTTTTAAATCAGATGTAGCAGTACTGCAATTAGGCAATAATATTCCTAATAGTAATACTGCTATTATTAAAATACCAAATTTTAATTTACTCATTGTTAATATTGCTCCTTTGTTTTATAATATAATCTATACAATGTTATCATATCATAAAATGTCGAAAAAGAGAATATTTTTATTTAAAAATTTTTTGTTATTTTTTTACTTTTTTAAATTTTCCATTTGTTCATATCTCAATAAATTTAATTCATAATCTTCTTTATGCTGTCTTGTGATGGTGTCTAAAACAATTCCGCATTGTAAAGATACAGCTGCTAAGCCCATAAATCCAGTTGCGAGTATAGCTGATGGTACTTTAGTAATATAAGCTGTTTTAAAAAATTCTATTAATACTGGAATTCCGATTGCAAGCCCTATAATGAATAAAATCAATGCTATTATTCCAAAGAACCTGAATGGTTTATAATCTTTGAACATTCTTGCTATGGTTTTTACAACTTTTATTCCATCTCCAACAGTGTCCAGCTTAGAAGAACTTCCTTCTGGTCTGTCTCTGTATACAATTGGTATTTCTTTTATTATATACTTCTTATCTAACGCATATAATGACATTTCTGTTTCTATCTCAAACTTTGGACTTAAAACAGGCATATTCTTTACAAATCTTCTATTAAACGCTCTGTACCCAGTCATAATGTCTTTAAGTTTAGTATCAAATAGAATATTAATTGCTTTTTTTACTAGATTATTTCCAAACTCGTGGAAAGGTCTTTTATTTTCTTTTTGATATGTTCCATTAGATAATCTATCTCCTATTGTCATATCTGCTTGTCCATTTTTTATTGGCTCTATTAGTTGATGAACAAATTCAGCAGGATAGGTGTCATCACCATCTACCATTACATATATATCAGCATCAATATCTCTAAACTGACTTCTTACGACATTTCCCTTTCCTTGTTTATATTCATCTACCACAATAGCTCCGTTCTTAATAGCTATTTCTTTTGTTTTGTCTTTTGAATTATTATTATACACATAAATATCTGCGTCAGGTAATTCTTTCCTAAAGTCTTTTATTACTTTTTCAATTGTTAATTCTTCATTATAACATGGTATTAATACTGCTATTTTTTCCATTCTGTTTCTTCTCTCCTTTTATAAAATTTAACGCTGTATATAATGGCAATGTTGTAAATAATGAATATGCATATCTATATTCACAGAACACTGGTGATGCTACTATTGTAAGCCATAGTATAAATATTGGCAAGTACAACAATATATATTTATATTCCTTTGTATATATTTTGTATCCTAAACTTATAACTAATATCCAAAATGCCATTCCTATACTGAAGCACATAGATACTATCGGTATATCTCTTTTTTCTATTAGCGAGTCTACTTTTGATACTAATTCTCCATTGATTATAGGTGTCTGTTCTAAGCCTAAGTTATTTTTTTCCATTGTTCTATTTGCAACCCAATGCTTTGCTTCTGGATAATAGTAACCATATGAATTCGAAATAAATGATTCTACATAATCTTTAAAATATGTCTTTAGCAATTTAGTCCAAAGTTTTATAAATTCTGATTTATGTTCATTAAAGTATATTACATTTAATTCTGCTTTAACTGGATCTGATAATATTGGATTGTATTTCTCTCCTATATTAGTGACATTAAAGAATTTGTCTATTTCTTGTTTTGTTTCTTCATCTAATTCGTCATTGTGATATTTATGCACTCTCGCTATCTGCTGTAATGGAATTGATAGCATTTCTGCTATTGAACCTTTTTGTATATTTAAAATTGAGAATAACGCTGTGTTTATCACAAAATATGTTACTATTATACTCAAAAATATTGGTATTACTTTTTTCCAATATTTTTTCAAAACAATAGCAATAAAAGGCATTGTCAATATTACTACATACATTCCATTGTTTCTCATAAGAAATACAAATATCGAAATTACTATATATATTATAATGTTCTTTTTTTCCTTAAAAAACTCTTCCGTATTAAATATCAACTCTGCACATAAGGTTATAAATATCGGTATAATTCCTGCAAATAGTACATCTTTCCACATAGTTACTGAAAACAAACCATTTATAGGATAAAACATATAAAACAATAATATTATAAATTTAATATTTAATGGGGTTTTCTTTTTGCTTAAATATTGAAGCACGCCAGAGAACATTGTTGCAAGTAGTATCATCTGAAATATTGTATATAGTGCAACACCAGTATTTATATTATTAAATACAGATACTCCAATATTTATAAATATGGAAATTATACTTGTATGGAACACAGGGTGGTGGCTAGTAAGTCTACTATTTCCAATTGCCTGATTTACTTGGACACAAGAATCTGCTGTTAAAAGTCCAGGATAATATCTTAAGAAATATGGTAACCACGCAATTAATATTAATAACATATTAATTAAAAACGACACCCTATTACTGCTTAAAATTCTAATTTTCCCTATCCTGATTTCTTTTTCATCACATTGTTTATAATTTTCAGTTATGGAATATACTTTTAAAATTATGCTCCAAGCTAGTATCGTGTATCCTGCGAAGTTTATTATGTTCCATTTATCAGTAATGTTTTCTAGTGTATAATTTATATTTATGCTCGAGCATACTATTTCTATAAGTCCAAATATCACAGCTATTATAAGTGAAATAATACATTTTCTTTTATTAATATTTTTAAAATCTTCTGCTAAGAAATAATAGAATCCTATAAACAATAATATAAATATTACTGAGTTTCCACTAACTAAAAACTTATGCCATATGAATATCACAAGTATTAATGATAATATAATTGCTATAATATTATTCTTCGACTTTTTCAATTATTCTTCTCCTCTTATCTCTTAACTTCTAATTATTTTATGTTTTATTCTTCTTAATCCTCTATATACTTTTCTTGCAATTCTTCCTGGGAATGAATCTAATATTTTATTTACTTTTCTCATTCTTTCGTCCATCTCTGGATTTCCTTTTACGGTAGGTATATATACTTTGGTTGAAGGATTGTTCCAATAATATGGTTGTCCATTTGTAAGTAATAGCATAAATACATCTTTTGAGTACTTTTCAAATAACTTTTCGTGTCCTTCTTTAGATATTTCGTATAAATATATTCTCATTTTCTTATTAAATTTCCTAGACATAGAGTTTTTTCTAATTCTATATAGATTCATTTTTTCTGGTATAGAAACACCTAAATATCCATTTTCGGCCAAACTAAGCCATCCATCATAATCTTCCATTCCATACTCCATTTTTATTCTATTTTGTCCAAAGTTTAGAAAGTCATTTCTTCTAATTACTGCAAATGCTGCAAGCATATTGGCACATAATAAATATGGTATATGCACATTAAAAGTTGGCCATACAGCAGTACTCCCCTCAAAATATTTAACCCAGCTATATACATATGAAACATTACTATATTGGTGTAAAATATCTATTGCTTTTGAATAAAAGTTTTTATCTATCTTGTCATCCGCATCAATAAAAGCGATAAATTCTCCCTTTGCTTCTTTAGCTCCAACATTTCTTGCATTTGCCAAACCTTTATTTTGGATATTTACTATCTTTATTTTTTCGTCATCTTTGTAATCATTTAATACTTGTATACTTTTCTCATCAGAACTTCCATCGTTAACAATTACTATTTCATAATTGCTATATGTTGTTTCTTTGATGCTTTTAATTGTTTCTGGTAAAGTTCCCCCTAAATTATAGTATGGTATTACCACTGATAATAATCCTTTTTCTCCTTCATAGTCTTTATTATATGGTGTTTTTGGCATTTCTTCTATAAATGGAAATTCCGTTTTTTGAATATCTTTTTCTTTTATTACCTTTTCAAAAAATTTCCTTCTCATTTTCAAGTTATCTTCCATATTGCATAACTTATTAATTCTTTCTTTTGCATTATTTCCCATAGTCTTCAATTCATCATCAGACATGCCTAGAAGTTGTTCAAGTTTTTCTTCAAAGTCTCCTTCTTTATTCCAGTCAAATATTATACCATTTTTACCAGATTCTTTTACCATTTCCGCTTGTCCACCGCTTTGGGATACTAAAACTGGCTTGCCTAACCACATCGAATATATACAAGTATTTGGAAAATTTTCATATAATGATGGTATTGTAACAGCTGTTGCTGATAATATATGTGGAATTAATTGTAAATGCGGAATTGGTTTTAACATTTCTAGATTTCCACTTTCTATATAATTAGCGTATTTTTTCTTTAAGTCTTCTCCTATATAAGAGCCTTTAGGTTCTAATATAGTATCTCCTCCAATTATTTTAACTTTGAAGTACAATCCTTTTTTCCATAGTTTTTCTGCCCCTTTTAGCATTTGAACTACACCTTTTCTATATTCAGATCTTCCAAAATATAGTAGTGTTTTTTTATCTGTTTTTTCTATATTTTTATATTTTTCAATTTCTTTTTCATCTATATTAAATGGCAAATTAATTACATTTATTTTTGTGTCTGTTAAATATTGTAGTTTATCTGCTAAAAATTGACTTGGGCAAAGTAGTGCATCAGCTCCCTTTATACAGAACTTTTCCATCTCGCCTATCCAATAAAATGGCAATTCATATGTATTAAATTGGTTTATTCTTAATGTTTCGAAGCTAGGCGTATGTAAGTGTACTACAATTGGTATATCTTTTAAATCTTTATTTAACATTAATTTGTTTTGTATAATATATTGACCTATTGCATTATATTCTTGTACTTCAATTACATCTGGTTTTCCAAACTTATCTATCATCTTTAAAACAACTTCATAATATTGATATGCTAGTGCAGTGTCAAATCCTAAGTATTGATAATATTCTCCTTCTCCTTGTAAAAGTCTTACTACTCTATATCCTTCCTTCGATGTTTCAATCTTATTTTCATTTGCACTTCTTACAAATACTGTAACATCATCTCCAGCTCTTGCAAACATAGTCGCACAGTTTTCTACATATGTACCTATTCCTCCTCCAAAGTCTGGAGCAAATTCTCCTGTTAAAAACCAAATTTTCATTCTATATCCTTTCCTTACATATAATTCTAATTATCTTTCTTGTAGCTCTGCCTATAATTGTATGGCATAATTTGTATTTTATAATTTTGCTGTTGTAAACATTGTTGCTTGCTTTGTAACTCACATCGTTAGTATTTTTTAAAAGTTTTTTTAATTTAGTATACCAAGTTAATTCCTTTGTTATGTATACATCTTTTATTTGCCTAGTAGTTATTATATATTCAATAAAACCTATAAAATACTCTTTGTTTAAAAATGTTGTTAAATCAAATACTGTAGCAAATTTTTCGTATTTTTGTCTATAAATGTATGGCGAATACCTATCATTTTCTAAAGTTATAATGTATATATCATATTCTTTACTTAGATTTTTTACATTTTCAAACATTTTTTTATCTGGACCTGTTTGCGGTAATATGAATAAACATTTTTTTCTATTATTTGTCATTAATAATTTTTCTGCATTTTCTAATATTTTACTTTCTGTCTTGCTCTCTGTGTTATCTGGATAAATAATAGCCTCTACTTTTTCTTCAATTTTGTCTGCTTCCACTTTTATATCTTTAAGTCTTAGTTCGTTTTCCTTATTTTCTTCATTATTAATTTGCGACAGCAAACTTTCTTTTCTTCTTCTATACCAAAACCCATAAAAAGGAATTTGCACTGGATATTCTCCATTTGCCAACATTCTTAACCACAAATGCCAGTCTTCATTAACATATCTTTTAGCAACACCATATCCATTTAGTTCAAGTATTTTTTCTTTTCTAATTAAAGCTGTGGCTGTAATCATATTGTTTGTTTTCATTTGCTCACAGTCAAAATCTTTATCTACTAAATATATATACTTGCCAAATCCTAATGAGTTTGTGAAAGCCCAAGTTGCATTTTGATTTGTTTCTAATGACCAATACAATGTTTCAATATATGTTGGTTCTATCAAATCATCTGCATCCAATGGCAAAACATACCTTGTATTAGAAAATTGTATTGCATAATCTCTACCCTTAGCTAATCCCTCATTTTGTTTATGATAGACTTTTATTCTTTTATCTATCTTTTCTATATTTTTTAAATATTCTATTGACTCTTTTTTTGTACTACCATCATCAACAATAATCCATTCCCAGTACGGGAAAGTTTGGTTTAGAACACAATTTATTGTTTGCCACATAAATTCATCTGAATTATAATACGACGTTATTATTGATACTAGTGGCTTTTGCTCTTGGTTATATATAGTTGTAGTATTATTAAGTTTTTTGCCTGGTTGTAGTCTAAAATCAAAAAAATACTTATCGTCTTTCATTTATAAGTTGTTCTCCTTGTTACATTTATAGTTCTTCTGCAAATCTTTTTTCTAATTTTCTAAATATAAAGTATCCGCATATACATAAAACTAGTCCCATCACAAATGCTATTACTAATCCTTTAAAATCCGGCGTTGTCTTATTATAGAAAATATTTCTATAACTTTCAATTAAATACGACATTGGATTTATTTTGACTAGCCATTGTAAATTTGCTGGTACTGCACTTGCCGCATATACTATTGGAGTTCCATAGAACAATAATTGTATTACTATTCCTAATAAATGTTGTAAATCTCTAAAATAAACAGTCAAACTAGATACTATTAAAGCCACTCCTATTGATACTATAATTTGTACTGCTAATATTAAGAAATACCACAATATATTCCAAGATAATCCTATTCCTCCAAATATTACGAAACCTAATATTATCGTTGTAGATATTAGGAAGTTCACACCTTCACTTGCAACAACTGATATTGGTAATATTTCTCGTGGGAAATATACTTTTTTAATAATATTGCCATTATCTATTATAGTTGCCGCTCCTCTTAGCACAACACTTGAAAAGTATTGCCAAGGAACCAACCCACAGCATAAGTATACAGCATAGTTCTCTATATTACTTTTTAATATTACTTGAAATACTAAAGCATATACTGCAATCTGCAAAAGTGGATTTATAAAAGACCAAATTACTCCTAAAAAAGAATGCTTATATTTTCCTCCTACATCCTTAGTTATACTGGTTTTCAATAATTCTCTATAATTATATAAATCTTTTGCTATATTCATTTATAAGGTCTCCTTTAAATATTCTTCTATTACTTTTTCTGGAACATCATCCATTTTTATTACACCATTGCTTAACCATACAGCTCTACTACAAAATTCTTTCACTGTATTCATACTATGCGTTACAAACACCATAGTCTTTCCTTGAGCTTTTAATTCTTTCATTTTCGCTATACATTTATCCTGAAAATGCTGATCTCCAACTGCAAGTATTTCATCTATTAATAGTATGTCTGCATCCACATTTATAGCAACTGCAAAAGCTAGTCTCATATACATTCCCGAAGAATATGTTCTTACTGGGTTATCTATGTAACTACCAAGCTCTGAAAATTCTATTATTTTATCTATTCTTTCATCAATATCTTTTTTAGTTAATCCAAATATAGAAGCATTAAAATATATATTTTCTCTTCCAGAAAAATCAGGATGAAATCCCGCACCTAGTTCCAATAATGAAGTTAATTTTCCATGTGTTATTATGTTTCCCTTGTTAGGATATATTATTTTTGTCATTAATTTTAATAATGTTGATTTTCCGCTTCCGTTTACGCCTATTAGGGCTACTGCTTCACCATTCTTTATTGTTAAATTAATGTCTTTCAGAACTTCTCTTTTCTCTTTTTTATTTCTATTCCAAAATAGTAGTTTTTCTTTTAAACTATTTGCTTTATCCATATATATATTAAATGTTTTATATACATGATCTACTATTATCCTATCGTTTTGCTTTTTCATTTATATTTCTTCCTTTCAACATAATCGCTATTATAATATATCTCTGTTCTATTGTCAAAATTTAAGGTTTTTTGTTGTTTTTTAACGGTTTTATTATTTTGTCTATATATTTCCATCTTTTGCTATTGTACACCTTGTCTAATTCTTCTTTTAGCTTTTCATTATTCTCTTTGATTTGTTCTATTTCTTCTCTAACTTCTTCAATTTCTGTTTTATATCTGTTGTTATCTTCTTCTAATTGCAAATACTTATCTTTTTCTATTTGTATTATTATCTTTAGAATATTGTTACTGCTTTCCTTTATTTTCTTTGTTGTTTCCACAACATATAGATTGTTTTTTATATCTAATTTTTCTTTTATTGTTCTGTAATTTGATTCAACAATCTTTTTTAAATCTTCCTGAGTATAGTTTGACAAATCCTTTATTATGTCTTCAATATCTTCATTTTTTAAATCTTTGTATACAAAATTATTTTTAATTGACTCTATAATATTTTCTGGTTTTACAATATATTTTAATGGTTGATCTCCTGCATTCCCGGAAATTATCGCAATTCTTTGCATTGCAATTGCCTCTAGCACACATCTTCCTAATCCCATTATAACATCATGTTCGTCCATAACTTTATTAACTTCGTTTGTACTACCTAATATATTTATTTTATAACCATTTACATTTTGTTCTTCAACATATTTCCCTATCTCGTCTTTTTCTGGTCCATCTCCATAAATATCTAGTATATAATTATTTTTTGGATTTTCCTCAGAATACTTTATGAAGAAATCAATAGCATTTTTAATCGAATTAACTTTTTCTTTAGACATTCTAGATATAATCATAAACTTTTTTATTTTTTCTAGTTGTTTTGTTGGCTTAAATAATTCAAAATTAATACTATTGTTTAATACGATATATTTTTCTTCAGGTATGTTATAATAGTTCTTATGACTATTTTTTGCTTCTACACTTACAGCCACAATCTTTTCTGCATTATTAAAGAATTCTCTAAAAAATCGTTTATATATGGTATAATTATATTCATACCAGTTATAAATGGAATTTATTCCTGAATGGAGATATGTTACATATGGTATTTCCGCCATTGCACATGCGCACCAAACTGATAGCACACAAGGGAATTGATGTATGTGTACCTGTCCTACATTTTTTTCTTTTAAGATTTTATATATCTTTAACGATTTATCAAAGTCAAACTTATTTTCAAGTTCAAAAGATTCTTCAATCCATTCTATTCCATGTTCTTGTAAACTTTTTACATATTCTCCATCTTTAGACATTACATAGACCGTAAATCCTCTTCTTTTTAGCTCCATTGCTTGAGTAAAAACAAAGGTTTCTACGCCTCCAGCTCCCATCTTCTCTAAACATATTAATATATTTTTTTCCATATAGTCCCCTATTTCATTTTCATTTTTGTTGCCAATTTTCCAGGCAAATACAAGAAAGCTACCATTGCTTTATTGCCTATTCCTTTGACTTGCTTTGTCGGATGTTTTTGGTTTGTTAGAACTGAAAATAGTATGTAATGCTTATACACATATAGTCTCTTTTTCAAAGTCACTCCATGCATATCTTGATTAAATATTTCCTTAAAATATTCAAAATATCCATATGGGCTTTGTTTAAATATCTTATTTATGTTTTTTGTATATCCATCTGGTTTGTATTCACATATCATTATTGGTTTATTAAAGCATCTAACTTCGTATTTTAAATCCATCTTATGATGTAATCTTGCTTCTGTAACAAATTTTTCGTCTTTTTCTAATTCATACTGAAATTGTTTTCTAATTGATGCATTATATACTAGTGCTTTTTCTCCTGTTATTCCTTCCTTAAAATAAAGGTCAAACATTGTGCTTGGGTAATTATTCTCTATGAAATTATTTCCCATATTCTCGCCTTTTGTTGTATATTTTAAGAATACTAGTGCATATATATCTCCCATATCTTTACATTCTTTTAGACTTTGCTCTATTATCTTGAACGCATCTTTTGTAAAGAAGTCATCATCATCACATTCTATTATTAAATCTCCTGTAGCTTTTTTTACAAGTTCATTTATCGCTACCATTTTGCCTTTGTTATCTTGATGAAAATATTGTACTTCTATTATTCTCTCTTTTACATATTCTTCAACTACTCTTTTAGTGTTATCAGTAGAGCCATCATCCATCACAAGCCATTCTATTTGCATATTGCTACAATTGTTGCTATTTATTAAAATACTTGCATATAGTTTGTCCAAAAGATTTGCTCTATTGTAGGTCGGAGTTAGTATTGATATTTTCATTATTCTTGCCTCCACATTACTTTTACTGCTTCCTTCTTTTTTGTCTGTTCGATTGTCTTTACTATTTTATCAATAATTTTATTATTTTCATAGACATATTGATTATTTTTTTCATTTTTTTGCATTTTATTTTTTGTTATACTTTTTATAGCATTCTCTATCCCTTGTTCATCATTTGTTGTTATTATGCTATTACCTGGATAATCCATTAAAACTTCCCTTGATGAAGTATTAGTCGTCAATATATATTTTCTTAATATTTTAGCTTCTTCTAGTACCATTGGATAGCCTTCAAATTTAGAAAATAGACATACTGCATCAGCATTTTTCATAAATTGATAAGGATTCTTTTTGGCCCCAAGTATTGTAAAAGTATCTTCCACTTTGTTGTCCTTTATTTGTTTCATTAGCTTTTCTCTTAAAGGTCCATCTCCAATTACATATATATGATGCTTATATCCTTGTTTTATTAATTTTGTATGTACGTCAATTAATCTATCTACTGCCTTTTGTTCCACTAATCTTGAAACTTGAACTAAATTCAATTCTCTTGAGTTAAAAGTCTTTTTTGCTTCTTCATCCTGTTTAGATAGTTCTAGTATTCTTTCTTCATTGATATAATTGTGTATTACTGTCTCATGAGGTAAATCCATGTCATCATATACTTTATTAAATTTATCTAGGTTGTCCATGCTAACAAAAGCTAGTGTATCATATTTTTCATATATATTTCTATCTAATATTCTTTTTATTGTGGCCTTAACACTTTTTCCAAACACTTTGGAAATATCGTTGTGTATCCAAGCTATTTTTTTAGCGTCGCTTTTTGTACTAAATATTCTTGTAATTGGGCCTTCTAGAAATGCAATTTGTGCTTGATAATTTCCTTTTTCTATATATTCTTTAAATATTTTCTTTTGATTAAATAATACCTTTAGTGGAATTATTTTTCTTTTAAATTTAGATAATTCAGTATATTTAAAATCATACAAGCTTATCAAGTGTATTTTTTTATCTAATTCTTTTTCAAGCTCGCCCTTTGAATATAGTGTAAATATAGTAATGTCATATTTATCCACAAGAGCATTAGCTATATCCACTAAAACTCTTTCAGCTCCACCTAGGGTAAGACCTGTTATGCCAAATATTATTTTGTTCATAGAGTATCGTTTCCTTTCTCCGGATTATATATTTTTATTTCATTGTCATCTATATCTTTTATTTGGTTTATTACAATTACAGATAGTGCAATTATTATCATCATAGTTGACGAATTAAAGAATGTGTATCCTGATAAGAATGATATTATTATTGCAAACCATAGTCCTGACAATGCCATTGCAAATTCTACTTTTGCCACCCTGAATTTCTTTAGTATCACATAAATCCCATATACAGCTATTATCAAAAATGGTAAGAAATACAAGAAAAATCCTATTACGCCAAAGTTGAACAAGAATGCTGGCACTTCCATTTCGAACACCATTTCATAGTAATGTGACATATAACCATTACCGAATAACAACATTGGTATATTATTTTGTCTTTTCACTAAATTTGTATGATATATAAATTGCAAGCTTCTTCTATCCGTATTTGATATTTGTTTTTCATTTGCTGTATTGTACAAGTCTAAATATGCTTGTTGCATACTTTCAGACATATAATTTTCATCCATTTGACCTGCTTTTATTCGTTCCACTAACTTAACCGTATCTCCTGTAACATGGGCAGTTTGGTTAGTCATTGTATCATATATTTCGCTTTCTTTATTTTTTAATTCTCTCCTGCGTTCTATAGTCTTAGAGCCAAATATCGCCACTGCAATTCCTACTAGCACCAATATTATAACACCAATCGTTAATATTTTTTTATTTAATTTATTTTTGTTTAATAAATTATGAAGTACTGTAAAAACTATATAAGTTAATACAACAATTATAAATCCAAATAATCCTGTTCTTGTTCCTAGCAAAGTACATAAATATGCACCCACCAATGTTGTTAGCATAAGTACCCATATTCTTATTGGCAATTTATTTTCCTTGCTTAACATTGGCAATACAATAAATAGTGATAATAGCATTATTGTGCCAATACTATTTCCAGATTCAAACCATCCTTTATAGCCGACTTGTGTTTCACCATATGTAAACGATGATGTTTTTGTAATTAATGCTAAATACATCAACGCTATATAAATTGTCAAAGCTATCAATACGGCCTTTTTCACTTTTTCTAAAGATTTTCCTATTGTTTGTTCCGTTATTTCTTTTTCTCTATTCTTTATAGCAAAGAAATACATATATATAAATAAATTCATTATCATAAATGTATAATTCACTAAGTATTGTATTTCTCTTAATTCATTTCCATAAGCACATCCAGTTTTTATTTTATAAAAAATATAAATATGGCAAATAGCATATCCAAGATATGCTAATCCTGCAATTACTATTTGTGGTTTAATTTTATCTTTAAAAAATATGTATGTAATTGCAACTATTGGTATAATCGGTCTTACAAATGTTGATATCGAGAAATTCGTATTAAAAAAGTTTCTAAATATAAAACTTGATACATCTAATATAGGACATATTATTATAAGCAAGCATAAAAGATTTTCCATTGTAAAAATTCTACAATGGTTTTTGTTTTCTACTTTTTTTATGTTTTCTGTTTTATTCATATCCTCTTCCTTAAATTAGTTGAAATAATTTAGCATATATTTTATATGTAAATTTGTTTATTGTTTTCATATATTTATTTTTTCCAATATTCACAGTTTTTAATATCTTGTTTTTCTTCCAATTTGGAAATTCCGAATTTAGCTTATTCCAAGTTTCATTTATTAATCTTATTCTAGTTTCTTTGTCTTGAATTTTGCAAATTCTCTTTAAAGAGCTACATAGTAAATATCTAGCATAATTGTATTCTAACTCATCTTTATACTCTTTATAAAATTCATTTTCTTTATAATAGCTTATGACATCATCTAATATAGTAAATATCTCGGCTGTTCTTGCATTTTGAACATTTGCTATTGAGTTTTCTCTTTGTGTGTAGTGTATAAAGTATTTATCTATATATGAAACTTTATTTAAGTGTGGTATCAATTTATATGTAAATTCCACATCTTCATATCTTAGTCCTTTTGGAAATTCCAAGTTATTTTCTTCTATAACTTCTCGTTTTATCAATTTATTCCACGCTACAACTCTTACAAATGCTAACATCTCTTTCTTGTTTTTATACTCGACTCTTTTATCCTCTTTTATCTTGTTCAGATACTCCCATATAAAATCACATTCTATGTAATCTGCATTTTCTTGTTTTGCTTTATCATACATTGCTTTATAGGCTTCTTTGTCTATATAATCATCAGAGTCTAAAAATGCTATATACTCTCCTGTTGCATAAGGAAGTCCATAATTTCTAGCATCCGAAAGCCCACCATTTTCTTTTTCTAGATACATTATTTTATCTTGATACTTTATTGCATATTCTTTAGCAATTTTTCTCGAGTTATCTGTTGAGCCATCATTTACTAGTATTATCTGTATATCATCTAATGTTTGTCCTATAAGAGAGTCTATACATCTTTCCAAATATTTTTCCACATTATAAATTGGAACTATAATGCTTACTTTAGGCATTCTTTTCTCCTTCTATCTTAACTTTAAATACCATTCTATATTCATCGTTAAAATTGCTTTTTTTAATAATTGTTTGATATTTCTAACCTTTATATTTCGAGTCATCTTTCTTTTTCTTATTTCTTTTATATACTCTTTTCTATCATTGCCTTGCAGATTATTTGTATTTAATATAATACAGTTGGTATAATATATCTTTATATTCTCTTTTGATCTTTTAGATATATTATAATTTGCAATCTTATTTATCATGTTATCATAATGTTTCAATAGGTCTTTTGCCATTTTTACCTTTTTTGAACTTTTTCCCCTCGTAATACTGTTCTGTGTTTGTACATAGTTGTATGTTCCTATATTGGTAGATGCAACTTTTTGAGCTTTCAAAATCACTAATGGAATAAGTCCAAAGTCCTCATGATATAATCCTTTTGCAAATTCAAAATTGTTTTCTTTAATAAAACTTGTTTTATATATATAGCTACAAGCCACTTCTGTCATTACATCAGATTTATATAATATTTCAAAAGCTTCTTCACCAGTTTTTTCTAAAAATTCTGGACTATAATTATTTTCTATTATATTACTTTTTTCATCTACTTTTGCTATTTTTATTTTTATTAAATCGTAATTATCTGCCATATATTTTACAAGATTTTGATATAGTTGCTCATCTACATAGTCATCTGAATCTACAAATGCTATATATTCCCCTGTCGCATATTTTATTCCATAGTTTCTTGCATCAGAAAGTCCGCCATTTCCTTTTTCTAAATACTTTATCTTGTCTTGGTATTGATTTGCATATTCTTTAGCAATATTTCCTGAATTGTCTGTTGAGCCATCGTTTACTAATATAATTTCTGTTTGCAAGTCCTTGCTGTCTTGGTTTAATAAACTATCTATACATCTTCTTAATTGATTTTCCACATTATATATTGGCACTATTATACTTATTTTCACTTAGAGTTCCTCTTTCTCTATTAATTCTGTAATTTGCTTTTTTATAGTCTGATTATATTTTTCACTATCAAACTGTTTTTTTAGTACATATTGCTGTTTTATTGCTTTCTTCATTGTTTCTGCAATATCTTTTACTTTATTTGTTGTTATTATTCCATATTTATTTTGGAGTTGTTCTGCTCCTGCCACATCAGTTGTAATTATTGGTACATTTAAAATCATAGCTTCTGCAAATACTACTGGTGAACCTTCATAGTCAGAAGTAAGTAACACATAATTTGCTTTTTTAAAGTATGGATATGGATTCTTTTTCCTTCCCAAAAAATATATAGTATCTTCTAGATTATACTT
This sequence comes from Bacteroidaceae bacterium, assembly GCA_963621875.1. Lineage (GTDB taxonomy): Bacteria > Bacillota > Clostridia > TANB77 > CAG-508 > CAG-245. The sequence continues at coordinate 39,777 of CAVFFR010000006.1, forward strand.
TTTAATTAGGTCTTTATATTTTTTTGTATCTTGTCCATCTCCAATAAATATCACCTTAAATGCTTTATTTACAGATTCATCTTGTTTTAATATTTTAGTTGCTTCGATTATTCTTGATAGCTTTTTCTGTTTTTCATCGTGCCTTCCAACATTTAAAAATATTACAGAATTGTCATTTTTTAAAAGTTCTGTTTCATTTATCTTTTCATTTGCTTTTTCTAACAGCTCTTTATCATTTATGAAATTATTTATATGTATCACTTTGTCTTTCATTTCTGGAAAGACTTGTAAGAATGTATCTTTGCTTTTTTCTGACACAAATACTAATTTTTTAAATTGATTGTAATGTAAATCTTTAAAGAATTCTCTTACTTGTTTTTTATCATTGTTATATTGTGCTAGATAATCCATGTGACACCACAAAGCGGAATTCTTTGAAGCTGTTCTTGCCACAAAAGAAGCGGGTTTTGAATATGTTGCATATGAAGCTGAGAAATCGTATTTGTTTTTATATTTTAATTTAAACTTAATTTGTTTTATTAGGTTTTTAATTTTTCTAACTAACACATTTTTATTGTTATCAGGAGTATATTCAATTACCTTTATGTCCGTATTTAATAAGTCTAGAAAAATCCCTTCTTTTCTTTCTAGTACAAGTGTTATATCATATTCTTTATTTTGAGCTAAATAATTTAATAATGTTACTAATGCTGTTTCAATTCCACCTACATCTAGGCTAACTGCTGCAAATAACAATTTTTTCATATAAATTAACCTTCCTTTAATCTGCTGTAATTACATCTACATTGTATCCTATAAACAGTCCTGTTTCTATTACCCCTGTAATGTTTTTTAATTTTCTTTCAAGGGTTTCATCTATATTTTCAAATTTAGCATCTAAAATGATATTTCCATTCTCTGTAATAACTGGCCCATCTTTTTTTAGTGCTAATCTTAATTCTATGCTGTTGGCACCTAGCTTAAAAAGTTCTTCTTTTACTACATTTATTGCTTTTGGAGTACATTCCACTGGTATTGGGAAATTTGTTCCTAATTTATTTACTATTTTTGATTTATCTACTAAAATATAAGTTTTACCTGCAGTTTTAATATTTAATTTTTCATTAAACATTGCTGCGCCTCTACCTTTAATTAGCCATTTGTCATTATCTACCTCGTCAGCTCCATCAAAACACCAGTCAGGCTTTTTCTCATCTATTGTTACTGTTGGAATGTTTAGATATGTGCATAGCATTTTTATCTCATATGATGTTGGAATTGCTGTTATGCTTATGTTTTCTCGTTGCATTTTATTTGCTATTTCAATAACAGTTAAATAAGATGTCGAACCAGATCCAAATCCTATGACTTCTCCGTCTTGTACTTTTTCCGCCATTCTTCTTGCTATCTTCTCTTTTTCTTCTCTATTAGATATTTCTTCTTTCCACATAGGCTTTTGCATAATTTCTCTATTCCATTCCATTTATTTATTCCTCCAATTAATTCTCTAAATTTCTTCTATATTATATCTATAAAGTGTAATTATTTCAACCATTTTTGACAAATTTGTAATATTGTAACAGATATATTTTTGCAAAAAAATAATGACGTGTAAATTTACTTACACGTCATATAATAACTTTTTTAATTATGTCTATTATTTATATTTCTCATATTCCTACTCTAAGAGTTAAAATGTTACTTTATTATTAAAGTAGGACGAGAACCGTATTACAGCATTGTTACTATAGTTCGAACTGCAGTTAACTCCACGGCCTGAAGCTGGACGAAAATCGCCAGAACCACCATTAGCGAAGTTACCACCCCTAAGAGCACGATATATGGTGTTAGCCTCCTCCTGTGTCCATTCCCAACAATTTCCAGCTAAGTCATAAATATTATTTGCTTTCCAGTTTTCGCTTGTTCCTGTGTTTTGTAGTGTCCCCGCATTTTTTTCATATCCTACTGTTACTTCTGTATAATTATTGGATGCATTATAATTGTTATAGTTTCCCCATGTACTTGAGTTTGTTATATCTTTTCGGTCTCCTTTATTCGCTATAAAGTTACATGTCACGTCCCATTGGCATCCCCATATCATTCCTGTTTCTACTTTATTACTTGCTTTTAATTCTTTACATTTTTTATATAGGTTGTACCAATTTGTTTTTGTCAGTGTTGCATGATCTTTTTGCACTCCTGCTTCTGACAACTCATATCTTCCTATATAAAAGCCTCCATATTTATTAATGCTTTCTATCATTTCTTTATATTCATCTACAAAAAGTTGCGCCAACTCCTCTTTTGTTCCTTTTTCTCCTAATATAATCTTATAATATGTGTCTTCTGCATCGTATCCTATTGCTAAATCTGGTTCGCGATAACCGATTGTTGTTCCTGGTGTCGTTCTTGTTTTTTCAATTATTATTTCTGATTTTGAATACTTATTTGTTGTTACCGCTGTTTCTCCTGTTGTTCCGTATAATGTATATTCCGTTTGGTTTGATGTATCACACATTACTGTTACATCTGGTACTGGTATCCATACCCATTCATTATTATTATCATCTCTTATTACAAGTCCATGATCTACTGAATCTTGACTTGGCGTAGTACTTCCATCTCCCCATTCAGATGTTTCTGTATCTATTGGTGTATATCCCTCTGGTATTGTTGGATTATTTGAATTTCCTTCTTTTCCATTTATAGTACCATTTTTGTTTGCCTTTGTATTTACATCTATTTTTGCTACTTTTCCTGTTGCATCATCTATCATATCTGATAAATTAGATAAATCTTTTTGCTCATTTTCTTTTGCTTGTCCATATTCTCTTCTGGCATCTTTACTTCTTTTTATTATTCCATTATTATCTACTATTAGGCTTATACTTACTCCTGCTAGTATCAAAAGTACCACTATTGCTACAACCAAAGCTATTAATGTTATTCCGCTTTTTGTTTCTTAACATCTTATTCATTCTTATTTCTCCTCCTTCTTTCGTTTCTTTTAACTTTTTTAATGTTTCTTTTGGCATTTTCTTCCCCTTTCCATTTGTATATTGTTATTATAAAACAATATGTTTTATAAATCAACTAGTATTAAAATTTTTATTAAATATACAATTTAATAAAAAATTAAATTTTCTACAGTTTGTTTACCTCTAAGAAATATGCAATTTCTATTGTTTTTATTTTTACCATTTTCTTATTTTTTAGTATTGATTTTTCATTACAGCTATGCTATAAATAAAGAAAGTAAAATTTTATTAAATTGTATATTCAATTAAAAAGCACATAATAAAATAAGACCTTAACCACATCGTGGTTAAGGTCTTTGCTGTGTCAAATCTTCCATCTCCAGATTTTTTTCTCCGGAGTCTCTCCATCTTTTTCGAGATACTTATAGAGTGCTTTTCTAACTTCCTCAGGACGATAAATCCTCACTTCTCCATCATTTCTTTTTACAACAATGGTATATCGAAGTAAAAGATTTATATGCGTACAGTTCTGCTTGTTTTCCAGAGTTTTTTTGATACACTTTGCTAGATAGTAAATCCACCAAGCATTGTTTTTTGCATTGATGTGTTCTAAGTTTTCTTTAATTATTCTTAGACCTTCTTTACTTTTGGGTAGCAAAAGTATATGTATGGGTTGTTGTTCTTCCTTTTTCGGGTTTACAAAGAAGAAATCATATTCTTCTTCTTCTCTAGGACTTACTTTAAGTTCTTCGTAGTCCTTATGATCTTCGATTAGTTTCCGCCATCCTTTAGTCATTTGTATAGGCACCTCCTATTTAAGATTTCGCAGCGTTATCTCAACTAATTTTTAAGTCTATTAGTTTATGATAACTTGGTTGACTGATATGTTGATATTATATCAGTTTATATTTATTTTGTCAAATTATGTAAAGCCTCTATTATAGCTATTGTCTTTTATATGATTAATTCTAGCAATTTAAAATATCCACTCAAAACAAATCTGAGCGGATATTATTTTTATTTATTTTTCATATATTTAACTGTGTAAATTCCCGTAGCAATTATTATTCCTATAGAAGCAAGAACTGTAAAAGCAGTTACATCGCCAGTTTGTGGAATTGGAGTTTTTGCCTGAGTATTGTCCTCTTTTGGTTCTTCTGGTTTTGGTTCTTCTGGTTGTTCAGGTTTTTTTAATATTATTGATGGTGAAACATCAGAAGTTTCTTTCTGTTCGTCTCCATTTGTGTCTGTATATGTTACATCTACTTTTTCGTTTGTAGGAGTTTCAACATTAATTATTTTTTCATCAAATTTTTCTTTTAATGTTAATTTATATTTGAATGATGCTGTTTCTCCCGCCCCTAAGGTTTCTATGTTCCAAGTTATGCAATTATTTTCTGTATCTACAGTAGGTGTTACTTCTCCAATATTTGCTTTTTCTAGAATTTCGAAATCATAATTTTCAAGTATCAGCTCTGGGAAATAGTCAACTAATGTTATATTTTTTATTTCATTTTTAATATATTTAATGATATTTTTATAAACATCTGTAACTATTGTATCTGTTGCTTTGTCATCTGTTACATAAAAGAATTTTCCATAGTTTGGAGCTTCTTGTGTTCCAAATACTTCTTCAGCTAAATCTTTATAATTTTTTCCAGCTGCTTCAGAACACACATTTCCATCTGGATCTGGCATATATGTTGAGTCTATACCTGTCATAACTGTAATTATATTTATTCCTTTATCAATTACAGATTGTAGTGTTGCCTGTGTTTTTGTTCTAACTTCTCCCGAATATTGGTTAACTGGTCCTCCTACAACTGTATTAGGTATGCCATCAGTTAATAGTATTAAATATTTATTTAAATCTGAATCAGTAGAAAAATTTTCTCTTGCTATTTGTAAACCAGCATCTATATCAGTTCTATAACCTTTGGCTTCTACAGAGTCTATTGCTGTTTTTATTTCTGCAAGATCACTTGTTGGAAGTTTTACAAGTTTAGCATCTTCCAATGTTCCTTCTTTGTCTAAGTCAGCTGTAGTTGAAAAGCTTACTATTCCTATTTTGGTACTTGGTTGTTTTTCTAATATTTTTTCTGCCAATGTCTTTGCTGCTGTAAATACTGCATCCTTTCTTGTTGTTGTATCATCAATTTTATTGTCTATCATACTCTTTGAGTTGTCTAGTACTAAGAATATTTCACTTGGTTGTATTTGTTCTTCTTCGCTATTTAGATTTTTAACATCTATTTGTAATACAACTTCTTTTTTAGGATTATCTACAGATATTAGTTTTTTAGTTACTTCTCCATCTTCCCCTAATTTTATATTACAAACATTATCTTTTACTTTTTCTAATGTTACATCCTCATTTGCTGCAAATACTGTTGTTGAAAATAGTACTGCTAGTGTTAATGTTATTATTCCGATAGTTTTAATTTTTTTGTTCATTAGTCCTATTCGCTCCTTTTTATAAATTTCATACATTATTATTTTATCATGTTTTTATTCTTATATCAATATTTTTTTAAAATTATATATTAAAATGCTAGAAAAATCTTCTAGCATTTTAATATTATTTAACTAATTTACTGTAATTCTTTTTACCTTTTCTTAGTATTGCTCCTTTTTCAAGCATTTCTGCTGTAACTTTTAATTGAACATCTGTTACTGTTTCATCATTTAAAGTTATTCCATTTTGAGCTATTAATGTTTTAGCTTGTCCTTTGGATGTAGCAAATCCAGCTGAAACTATTGCGTCAACAATGTTAGTATCTGCTTCTATTTTTACAGTAGGCATATTTTCTGTATTACCATTTCCACCGAATAGAGCGTTTGAAGCTTCTTCTGCTTGTTTTGCAGCTTCTTCTCCGTGTACTAATTTTGTAATCTCATATGCTGCAATCTTTTTAGTTGCATTTAACTCAGCTCCTTCAACTGATGTAAGTTTAGCTATTTCTTCCATTGGCATAAATGTAAGCATTTTTAAAACTGTTTCAACACTGCTATCATCAATGTTTCTCCAGTATTGGTAGAACTCATATGGAGTTGTTTTTTCTGGATCTAACCATAAAGCTCCTTTTTCTGTTTTTCCCATTTTCTTTCCTTCTTTTGTTGTAAGAAGTCTAAATGTTAATCCAAACGAGTCATCGTGTCCAACTTTTCTAATTAGGTTAACTCCACCTATTATGTTAGACCATTGGTCATTTCCTCCCATTTGTAATTTGCATCCTAATGTTTCATATAAATGTAAGAAATCATATGATTGCATTAACATATATCCCATTTCAAAAAATGTTAATCCTGTTTCTAATCTATTTTTGTAACAGTCTGCTGCAAGCATTCTGTTTACTGAGAATAAAGATCCTATTTTTCTCATAAAATCTATAAAGTTTAAATCTAATAGCCAATCTGCATTATTAACAATTACTGCTGCATTTTCTCCTTCAAAACTCACGAATTTTGATAGCTGTTTTTTACAGCATTCTACATTATGATTAATTTCATCTCTGTCCATCATTCTTCTCATATCTGTTTTTCCTGATGGATCTCCTATATTTACTGTTCCTCCACCTACTAATATAATAGGTCTGTGTCCTGCTTTTTGCATATATGAAGCTACCATCATAGATACGAAGTGCCCCACATGTAAGCTATCTGCCGTTGGGTCAAATCCTATATAGAATGGTACACTTTCCTTATCTAATAATTTTCTCAAGTCTTCTTCATCTGTGACTTGTTCAATGTATCCTCTTGCTTCTAAAGTGTCTAATACATTCATATTTTTGTCCCCCTTTTCTAAAATTAGTGTACCAATTATATCATTTGCCATTCTGAAAAGCAAGAGTTTTGGTTTATTTCCCTATAAACATTTGAACATAAATTTTCCCATATTTAGGACTGCTTACTACTCCTATACCTGTGTAATTAAAGCTACTATTTAAAATATTTGCTTTATGTCCTGACGAATTCATCCAAGCATTTACTGCTCCACTGTTGCTAGAATTTCCTGCAATATTTTCGCCTGCTGAATTATAAGTTATTTTAAAGCTTTTTAACATGTCAAATGGAGAACCATATGTTGGAGAAGTATGTGAAAAATAATTATTATCCACCATATCTTGTGCCTTAATTCTTGCAACTCTTTGTACTTCATCATCATTTTTTAATGCCGGTAATCCATTATTTATTCTTTGCTGATTTATTAAGTTAAACACTTCTTTTTCATCAGCATTCATACTGGTAGTAGTAGTTGTTGTTTGATTATTGTTTGTAGTTTGTGAACCTGATGATTTTGGATAAATAGGTTTTACATATTTTTTATTGACTGCTCCAATGTAATCTCCTTCAATTTGCACAACATACCAATCGCCCACTCCCGCAAAAACTCTTATATATTCGTTTTTGTTTACTGTTGCAATAACTTTATACTGTGTTCCTGGTCCATTTCTTACATTTAACTTAGAAGCAGTTACTAATCCTGTAGAAAAATCTAATTTATAATAATGTTGCATTCCAAAAGATGTTGTCAAGCCACACAACACAAGTGTAAACACTATAAATGCAGACATTCTAAAAATTATTTTCTTTTTTATAGTAATAACTTTCATAAAATAACACCCCTAATTAATGATATTACTTCACGAATGTCCTTTATGCTTGTTCTACAAAAATTTGCCTAAGAAAGATTATTCCTTCTTAGGCGATTAGTTTAAACATTTTTCATATATTCATTTACAGAATCTTCACAGCTTCTCATTGCTAGAATAGTTTCTTCAATTAGCTTTTCTAAGTTCCATTCTAACATTTCTGCACCTTTTTGTATTACATCTCTTGAGCATCCTGCAGCAAACTTCTTATCTTTGAATTTCTTTTTTACACTAGAAACCTCTAAATCTTTTGTACTTTTTGAAGGTCTCATTTTTATAGTTGCTCCTATTAAACCAGTAAGCTCATCTGTTGCAAATAATACTTTTTCCATATATTTTTCTGGTTTTATATCTGAGCATATACCATATCCATGACTGCAAATACTATGTATTACATCTTCCGGATACCCAGCATCTTTTAGTATCTCTATACATTTTTTGCAGTGTTGCTCTGGATATTCTTCGAAATCAACATCGTGTAATAGTCCTACTATTCCCCAATATTCTTCATCCTCTCCATTTTGCTTTGCAAAATATCTCATAACTCCTTCTACTGTTAAGCCGTGTAAAATATGAAATGGCTCTTTGTTATGTTCTCTTAATAGTTTTAATGCTTCTTCTCTTTGCATAAATATCGCCTCCAATTTCATTTTGTTCTCAACATTATACCATATTTTTAATTATTTATATATATTTTTAAAATTAAATAATAAATTTTTTTAATTTCAACAAATATTTTTCCATAAAATGAACCCTTCTTATTAAACTTACTTGTCTAATAACTGGGGTTCAATTTAAAAATCTTTTAATTCTTTTTTATATAGCTACTCCATTAACATATAATTTGTATCCATTGAAATCTATGTTGCTATTTGTTTCATCGCTATTCTCTAAAGATGTAATATATGAATCGCCAGTTAATGTAATTTTGGAATTGCTATCTAATTTTATATTAATTTCTTTTGCAGAATTATCTGAATTTATAGTTCCTTTGTATGAACTATTGCTTAAATTCATTGTTAATGTTGATATTTCGTCAATTTCAATATTTCCTTCTAATTCTTGTGAATTTGCATTTAGTGTTGTATTTCCACCATTAGAGCCTGTTTTGCCCCATTCAGAAGTTCCTTTGCTACTTATTAAAATGTTGCTTCCATACAACAATTTAGAATTTGTTAAGTTTATAATTGCATCTGTGTTTGTTATAAAGAACATAGGTGCTGTTTTATAGTAATTTGAATCTGATTGCACACTTAGTGTTGAGTTTTCAGCTGTAAATGTTCCTGTTCCTTGACCTGCATCTCCTGACATTGACTGGTAAATCATAATTCCAGCTTGGTCTGTATATACTGGAATTGATTGATAAATCATAACTCCAGCTTGGTCTGTATCATTTCTGTTACCTTTTCCACTAGCAGATAGAGTTGAATCTATTACAGTTGCTGAGTTTTTTCCTTCTATTACAACCATTTGAGCACCATTCGCTGTTCCAGTAGTGTTTTCTATTCTTATGTCTCCTGTTGAATATATAATCGGCGATCCACTTCCATTAGTTTCTAATGTAGAATTTTTTGCTATTATAGTTCCTTCTCCTCTATCTGTTGCAAGTGTAGCACAGCTTCCTCCTTGTGTAGTAATTGTTACATTATTTGCTTCAATGTAACCTCCATAAGTTGCATCTAGCCCTCTTGCAGATGCACTTCCTGTTGTTGTTATTGTTGAATCACTTACATATATTTTAGAATCTGTTCCCGTTGCGAACAGAGCATTGCTTCCTTTAGCATTTGTTGATATAGTCGCATTTTTTATTGTTGCTGTTGAGTTTTCTGTTACTAGTATTCCAGAGTTCACTCCATAAAACTCAGAGTTTTCTGTATTTGAACTATCTCCTCCTGTTTTAGATACTGTTGCTCCATTTATTGTAGCATTTCCACCATTTGTTACTAAAATTACACTCTCATCAGCTTGACTTGTTTGGTAATCTTCCTCTAAGGTTTGTGTTGTTCCATCAACTGTTGTTGCTCCTGTTTTTGTAACTGATGAACTTGAATCTCCACTAGGCATCATTTGCATATTGTTTGGCATTTCTCCACTATTTGATGTAAGTAAATTTTTTGTTATACATATCTCTATTACTGTTATTATTGCTGTAATAATAATAATTGCTAATATAAATATTATTGCTTTATTGGCGTTTTTTAAAGTTTCCTTCAATGTTAATTTATTGAATTTTGACATTATTAGATATATCACAAGTATAGATATGATCAAACCTTCTGTGCCAAGCATTATATAATTAGATGTACTTATTTGGTTGCTACTGTTTTCCTGTCCTGTTTTTGTTGGTGGCTCTCCCATATTATTATTTGAATCACCTGTTGGAATCTCTGGTGGTTGACCATTTTCTGTGTTTGAATCTTGAGTTTCTCCTTGTTCTGGTTTCTCTGGTGGTTCTTCCATATTATTTGAATCGCCTGTTGACATCTCTGGTGGTTGACCCTTTTCTGTGTTTGAATCTTGAGTTTCTCCTTGTTCTGGTTTCTCTGGTGGCTCTCCCATATTATTTGAATCGCCTGTTGGCATTTCTGGCGGTTGCCCTTGTTCCATACCTATGTTGTTAGAACTACTTACTTTACTTATACTTTGTATTGTAAAAAAACTGCATACACATACAACTATTATAAGTAAAATCATAATTAGATTTTTAATATTTCTTTTCATAAAATTCCTCCTTAAATCTTTGTTAATTGTAATTTAATAACAAAACATTAAATGAACATTAAATAAAAAAATTTTGCAGGTTTTTATTCCTGCAAATTATTTTTTATTTTTACAATAAATGTTGTATATCCATTTTCACTTTGGACTGATATTTTGCCATTGTGGTTATTAACTATATTTTTTGCAATTGCCAATCCTAACCCGTATCTATTTGTATTTCGGTTTCTAGATTTATCCACTCTGTAAAATCTTTCAAATATTTTTTCTTGCATTTCTTTTGGTATTTCTTTTCCTTTATTTGATACTTTTAGTAAAATATCATTTTTTTGTTTTTCTAATAGTAATCTTATTTCTCCATCTTCTTCACTGTGTTGTATTGCATTATCTAGAAATATTGCAACTAGTTGTTTTATTTGATTTTCATTACATTTTAATTTTATGTCTTTTTGTATATTATAATCAAGTTTTATTTTGTTTTCGTATATTAAGCTTTCAAATGTTAGTAATGATTTCTCTACTATTTTCGACAAATCTTCTTCTTGATGATTTTCTTTACTTGCACCATTTTCTAATTTAGCTAAATCTAATAAGTCTGATATAAGTTCATTCATTCTCTCTGATTCACTTTTTATGTTGTCGAGCCATTTAGATTCACTTGGTTCTTTTTCTAAAGCTTCTGCATTTGCCATTATAACTGCCACTGGAGTTTTTAATTCGTGAGACGCATTTGTTATGAATTGTTTCTGTTTGCTAAAACTTTCCTCTACTGATTTTATAATCCATTTTGTTATTTTCACTGATACAATAATTATTACAACTTCTAATAGCACAAATATTATAATAGATGTCTTTAATAGATTTATTAATTTTTCCTTTGCCCCACTATTATCTATTATTGTGAGAGAATTATTTTCTTTAAATAGATATGAATATTCATCAAAATACAAATTGCCTATTTTTGTTGTCTTTTCTTTATTTCTATTTAATATATTTTCTGCTACTTCTCTTATTTCATTTTCTGAAATATTTTGTTGAGTATGATTTATTATCTCTGTTATTTCATTTTTCTCATTGTACATTACAGTATATGCTGTTAAATCCATAAATACTGGAATTTCTTGTGGTCTTTCGTCTGTTTTATTTGGAATATCCTCTAATTTTTTAGGCTCTTGAGTCCTCATTAAATTGTTTTCTATTTCTCTTTTTTCATGACTGTAATCTTGATAATTAAAAATACATAAAACGCTTGTAAGGAATATTGTTAATATTAGAAATATAACCCAAAATGTTTTTTGCCTTAATTTTTCCATCTATTTCACCTCTAATTTATAGCCTAGTCCTCTTACAGCTTTTATCTGCACTTGCGAACCTATTACTCTTATTTTTTTTCTTATGAAAGAAATATATGCCTCTAAATTATTTGACTCTGCTTCACTATCTAATCCCCACACCTTGTCATATATTTGCTCTTTTGACAAAACTTGATTTACATTTCTCATTAAATATTCTAATAGTAAAAATTCCTTACATACTACTTCTATTGTTTCATTTGTGGTACTGCATATAAGAGTAGTTGTTTTTATTTCCAGTCTTAAGTCTCCTGCTTCTACGTATCCTTCCACTTTTTGATTATTATTTACTCTTAATTGAGCATTTACTCTTGCAATTAATTCATCAGTATGAAAAGGTTTTGTTAAGTAATCATTTGCTCCATAATTAAATCCTGTTAGCTTATCTTCTAACATAGATTTTGCAGTTAACATTATAACCTTAGCTCTAATTTCTTCTTGTCTAATTTTCTTTAATATGTCGAATCCGTTGATTTTAGGCAACATTACATCTAAAATTATCAAATCATAAATGTTTGTTAATGCATTGTCTAATCCTTCCTCTCCATTATCATACACATCAACTACATATTGTTCTTTTCTAAGTCTGCTTGCTATTACATCTGCAATTTTAAGTTCATCTTCTATAATTAAAATTCTCATATTATCACCTATTTGTTATAATAACACAAAAGCAGAGATTTATCAATTATCTCTGCTTTAATAATCTTATGACTATGATTATTTTTTATCATTTAATCAGAAAATGTTGGATTTCCATCTTTGCCTACTTTCCATTGTTTCCAGTCTGCAGGATATGCTCCTGTATCATCTTTGTATGAGTTTAGCAATTCTACAATTTGCTCTGCTGTTTTTTCTTCTACATCTATTGCTCCATCTTCGGTAGTTTCATTATTTGTTTTTTGTGAAGATTTATAATAACAAGAATTCATTGTTTTAGCTCCTATTGTGTTACCTCCTGATTTTATTGTCATTTTTCCGAAATTATAGCTGTTATTAATTGTTGTTCCACCTAGTCCGTTTGTTGTATTGCCTATTATGTTTCCTATGTTATAACAATTATTTACAGTAGTCTCAGCATATACAAAACCTGTTATTCCTGCTGCATGACGTTGCTGAGATTGAACCTCTCCACTATTATACGAATTTGTTATCTTTAGTTTCAATCGTGCTTGTCCTACTAAGCCTCCTGCATAAATCCATCCGCTTGTTATTACTTTTCCATTGTTGTAACAATTAGTTATCTCTCCTGAACTTCCTCCTACTATTCCTCCCATTGTTCCTTCTGCATATATATCACCTTCATTTATACAATTTATTATTAACGTTGTACCGGCAGTAGCCCAAACATTTCCTCCAATTCCACCGGTAAATCCTTTACCATGTATGGTGGCTTTATTGCAACAATTATATATATAAGCAACACCATCTCCAACTATTCCTCCAGCAGTTTTTTCAGTAGAAGTTATACTTCCTGATACAGTTAGATTTTTTATTGTTGCATCCCAAACACCTCCAAAACACCCTGCATCTTTAGCTGTTTTTATATAAATGTTTTTTATCTCATTATTTCTTCCATCAAACTTTCCTTCAAACCTTTCTTGTCCATTAGACATATCATTTCCTATCGGAGTAAATCCTACACAATTTTCTTCTGTTTTTGTCAATTCTGTTCTAATATCTTCTACAATTCCATCTTGATTTAGATCTCCAAATATTGTTGTAGTGCTATCATTGTATGAGAATTTAGAATTAAAGTTTAATGATCTCATTAATACTACTTGTTTTTTATAAAATGTACTCTTTCCTATATTCAATTCTGTATTTCCCCCATTAGTCATTATAGACAACACCACTAAATCTTCTATACAATTTATTTCATATGGTTTTTCTTCGCTTCCGTCACAGCTTCCACCTTTTGTTATATCTCCAGCATTCTCGTCTTTTACTACTTCTTGTGGCTCACTTACATTTCCCTCTTTGTCTACTTCATAATATCTATTTGAATCTGTAAAAAGAACTTCTATTGTATCTCCTGCATCACTTACTTCTGCCAGATTTGTTCCCGCCTCGTCTTTTAATGCCGATTCAAATACTTCTAAAGTTATTTTTCCACTTTTATCTCTCATCATAGTTAGCATTTTTGCTCTTTCTACTATGCTTTTCTCATTATCTATTTCCGCTTGTTCTTTTGCACTTTTTGTTTCTTTTAATATTCCATTGTCACTCGTTACCATCCCTACTGTTATTCCTGCTAATATCAAAATTATAACTATTGTTACAACTAGTGCTATTAATGTTATTCCTTTTCTATCTCTTACTTTTTCTATTGTTTTTCTCATAAAATATATTTCCTCCTACTTTAGCATAGTCACATTATAAAACAATTTGTTTTATAATGCAAGATTTTAATTTTTTATTAAATAAGTAATTTAATAAAAATAGAAAACCGATATAAGTATTGGCATTCCTAATTTTTCTCCTTATTTCTAAATTTTTTATTTCACTTTTTTATATTTCTATGGTATTGATTTTTTCTTACAGTTATGCTATAAATTTAGTATACAATTTTTAATTAAATTACTTATTTAATTAAAATTTTTTTATTATTTTATTACATTTAAACAGTTTCAAACATATTTTCCAATTTTTCGATGTATATTTTATATTTTAAAATTTATACTAATAATATTATTTGTCGAAAAGGAGGAAATTATGAAAAAGAAATTTTCAATTTTAGTTGTATCTTTTATTACATTCTTTGCCCTTTCATCATCTTCTTGTTTTGCAACTACTAATGTTGTAAATGCTACAGAAAGCGCTGTTCAAAATGGAGCTTCTACAGTTGGTAATGTTGTTTCTCAAGGTGCTAATGCTGTAAAAAATACCATTTCAGGAACTATGGACACAAATAAAAATCAAAATGCAAAAAATACTGTAATTACTGGTACTACAAATAATTACAATGCTACTAGAACAAATGCCACTACAACTAATATGTTTTCTGGTATGTCTGCAAAAGTTTGGACTTGGGCAATTTTAGCAGTAGTTGGTATAGTAGTAATTTGGATGACTATAGCTTATGGCAAACAAAACGAAAAAGATAAAGTTCATAGTCATAATGAATAATTAGCTGAATAATTTTATAATTATCAATTTAATTATAAAATTATTGTACATATCTCTTTTAAAACTTTTTTTTAGATGTTATAATATTAATGATTTCTGAAAGGAGTTTTAATTATGGTAAAAAATATCGCGAAAAATCCAACTGCAAAACATAATTATACAATAATTGATACATTAGAAGCTGGAATCGTTTTAACTGGTACAGAAATAAAGTCTATTCGAAATGGAAAGGTTAATTTAAAAGATAGTTACGCCGAAATAAAAAATTGCGAAGTTTTTATTTCTTCTATGCACATTAGTCCATATAAACACGGAAATATATTTAATAAAGATCCTATGCGTAGTAGAAAATTGTTATTAAATAAAAGAGAAATATTTAGATTAACCGGTTTGATTAAGCAAAAGGGTTATACTTTAGTTCCTATTTCCCTTTATTTTAAAAACAATATAGTCAAAGTAGAGCTCGGCATTTGCAAGGGTAAAAAATTGTATGACAAACGTGAGGACTTAAAGAAAAAAGACTCTCAGATGTATATTCAGAGAAGTCTATCACAAAAATAGATTATGGCTCACTTTAACAATAAAGTGAGCCATAAATGGTACTTTGTCTTTACCACATTTTTGTAAAATAAATTTATTGAGTTTTTTTCTTATTGTTCATTTCTTTCATTTCCTCGACAATGTATTTATCGATTTTCTGACTTTGTTTTAGTATTAGTTCGTAGTCAGCTCCTTGAGCAATTAATGATTCGAGCTTTTTTGTATGCTTTAGTCGTTCTAAAGTCATCTTTTTCATATTCATCAACTCCTCCGGTTATATGATACCACATTGCAAAAAAATAATTTGTCGAAACGTGTCGGCAAATTAAATTTTTTTTATTTTTTTGAATTTTTATAGCTAGAGCACATAGACTCATCTGGTTGTTTTGTTTGGCAACCTTCTACTGGTGTTACTATTATTCCTTCCAATTCGCATTTTTGTCTTTGACAGTTGTTGTACTTACAAGATGATACTGTACAATTTATTGTTTGATTTTCATTGTTATTTGGCTTCATAATATATCCTCCTCAAATTTTATTATTTTTATTTTTTCCTAATTAATGTTTTTTATTCTGTCTTTTTGAGGAAAAATTTGCAATTTATTGAATTTTTTTATTTGTGTTTTCTTTACTTTCTATAGCCTTTTTCGGATCTTCTATTCTATTATTTTCAGTTTTCTTTTGGGAATTCTGAAAACTCAAGTACCACATCATACCATTCTGATTACGCATTATTTCTTCTCTTTTTTTCATTAATTCTTCAAATGTTTTTGGTGGTGGCACTATTATTGGTTGGTTTGGTATCCAATTTGCTGGTGTTGACGCTTTATTTAAATCTGCCACTTGTAAAGCTTGCACTGTTCTAAGTATTTCTGGTATACATCTTCCCACATTCAAAGGATATACTAAGATCAGTCTTACTATTCCTTTGTCATCTATTATAAATACATTTCTTACTGTTTCTGTGGTACTTACATCACTTGCTATCATCCCATATTTTCTTGCTATTTCTCCACTTCTATCCGCTATTATAGGAAACGGTATTTGTATACCTGTCTTACAATATATGTTATATACCCACGCTAAATGCGACGGATTACTATCTATACTTAATCCCAAAAGACAAGTATTTAGTTTTTCAAAATACGAGTTTGCTTTTGCAAAAGCAATCATCTCAGTTGTACATACGGGGGTAAAATCTCCTGGGTGTGAAAATAGCACTACCCATTTTCCTTTATATTTATTTAATGATATACTGCCCATTGTTGTTATTGCATTAAAATCTGGTGCAGGCTGGCCAATTTTTATATTTCCATTTACCATTAATTCATAGTCCATAATAAAAACTCCTTTCATATTCTATATTATGAAAAGAGTTTTATTTTGTTCATTTATTTTGATAAGATATTATTTCCAACAAACAAAATTTCATTCTTGTAAAAGTTAATCAGTCAATTTATTGAAAAAATCTCTTTTATTAAAGCCACTAGTCATAAATCTAAAACTAGCTTTTCCATTAGTAAGCCAATTAAATTTGACATTATTTTTATTGTTTGCAATAATTTTTGGAACTAAAAATTCTGCAATTGTATCAGGATAGTCCCCTAAAATATTATATACTTTTTTGGTCTTTTCAGAAAGTTCAAAAGCATCATTTCCCATTGAGTGAGTAATAAACTCCGTAATCATTATTCCTGGTGCTAATACTCCTATTTTTATTGGTAATTTTTTCTCATCTACTTCTTTTGCTAAAGCTTTAAAGAAATATGTTAGTCCTCTTTTGCTTGTTCCATAAATAGATAGTCCAAGCATCATTGCATCATTACTTCCATAACCTTCTATTCCATAAATTTGGCCATATCCTTGTTTTATCATTTGGTTCATTGCAATTTTTGATCCTATAATGGCACTCTTTAAATCTATATCTATTAATCTATTTATAGAAGCACTTTCAACTTCCCAAATTGGTATCATTGGTTGGTTTACACCCGCATTATTTATCCAAACATCAACTCCTTTAAATGCCTCTATTGTTTTATCCATTAAATTTTGTAGGTCAGCTTCCTTTGTTACATCACAAACTACAGAAATTACTTTGCTTTCACTTTTTATGCTATTTTTCAAATCTTCTTTTGCTTTTCCTAATTTTTCTTCCATAATGTCTGATAGTACAACATTATAGTTATTTTTTCTAAATACTTTTGCAAGTTCAAATCCTAGTCCTCTTGCAGAACCTGTAATTACAACTGTTTTCATTTGTATTTCCTCCTCGTATAATATGTTTATAAGGTTTATTTAATATGAATTTTATAAACATATTCTT
>CAVFFR010000007.1:0-49736 GCA_963621875.1 Bacteroidaceae bacterium
TTTAAAAGAATTTGACTTGTCTTTAAGAAAATTCATCACAGCAGTAAATGATACAACAATAACAAACAGAGAGCCACAAGTAGATGTAACGCCATTAAAAGATGGTAGTGGAACAACAGCCGTATATGAGCATTCTAAGGAACCAGTATTAGTATCAAATGGAAATGTTGTAGAATATACAATAAGAGTATATAATGAAGGTAGTGTATCTGGATATGCAAAAGAAGTAAAAGATGATATACCAGAAGGCTTAGAATTCCTACCAGAAAGCGAAACAAACACAAAATATAGATGGATAATGTTAGATGAAAATGGAGAAGAAACAACAGATGTAAGCAAAGCAAAAACAGTAGCAACAGATTATCTATCAAAAGAACAAGAACAGACTGCAGGAGCAAATCTAATAAAAGCTTTTGAATCAGAGACAATGGATACATTAGACTACAAAGATGTAAAAATAGCATTTAAAGTAATAGAGCCTACCACATCAGATAGAGTAATAATAAATCAAGCTCAAATATCAAAAAATACAGATGAAGAAAACGAAAATGTAAAAGATAGAGATTCAACACCAGACGAATGGATAGAAGGTGAAGATGATCAAGATATCGAAAAAGTAAAAGTTCAATACTTTGATTTATCATTAAGAAAATGGGTAACACAATCAATAGTAATAGAAGATGGACAAGAAAAAATAACAGAAACAGGACATACAGCAGAAGATGATCCAGAAGCAGTAGCAAAAGTAGATTTAAAGAAAAGTAAAATAGATAAAGTCACAGTAAAATTTAGATTTAAAATCAGAGTAAAGAATGAAGGAACAATAGCAGGATATGCAAAAGAAATAAAAGACTACATACCAGATGGACTAAAATTTGTAGAAGAAGACAACCCATTATGGACAAAAGTTGATGAAAAGACAATAACAACAGATCAATGCAAAGACAAATTGTTAAAACCAGGAGACACAACAGAAGTAGAAGTAATACTAACATGGATAAATGGAGAAGACAATATGGGCGTAATGGACAACTGGGCAGAAATCAGTAAAGATTACAATGAATACGGAAGTCCAGACATAGACTCAACTCCAGACAACTATAAAAAAGGCGAAGATGACATAGATGATGCACCAGTAATGGTAACAGTGCAAACTGGAGAAATAGCAAAATACACAGTAATTACAGTAGCAGTATTAACAATATTAACAACTGGAGTAGTTTTAATTAAAAAATATGTTCTAAATTAGAATAAAAAAGTACGCAAAAATATTATAATAATATGAATAGCGTACTTTTTATTATTAACAAAAAAATAAAAAAATCATAAATGTTTATTCACCAAAATCTTATAATTATTTAATTAATATTATTTACTTTAAAAAAATGGTATGCTATAATTCTAATTGTAAAAGACTCGTTAAAGATAAGGAAGGTAATTGTAATGAATCAAATTCTGATGACAGAAGACAATAATTCGGATGATAGAAAACAACAAACCGAAACAATAAATTATACAGAAAAACCTAAAAAAGTAAGACATACTACTACAAGTACAGGAAATAACGGAATAGTAAAGGTCTTTGCTATAGTAATCCTTCTTTTTGGTATGGCAATTGCGGGAAATACAGCTTATGCAATGGTACAAAACGCAAAAGATGCCAAATTAAATAAAGAGCCAGAAGTAACAACACAAAGAAAAGGAAATTCCGTTACAGTAATAGCTAAATGTGATCAAGGAATAAGAACAATGATGTATTCTTGGAATGACTCAACAGAAAAAGTTATATTTGGAAAAAATAACACCGAACTAGAGCAAACACTAAGCATACCATCAGGAGAAAATAAACTAAATATAACAATAGTTAATTCAAAAGGCAAACAAACAAAATTTGTTAAAAACTTTATACAAGAGGAAAAAGATGTAACAGAACCTGTAATAAGCATAGATACAGTTAATTCTGACATAAAAATTGTAGTAACAGATGATACAGCACTTGATTATATTGTATATAAATATGGTGATGATAATGAAGTAAAACTAGAAGCAAGTGAAGATGATCCTACAAAAATAGAAAGCGTAATAACAACAAAATCAGGACAACATACATTAAAAATAGAAGCAGTAGATAAAGCACAAAATTACGCAACAAAAGAACAAGAAATAAAAGGTGTAAATAAACCTGTAATAGAAGTTGTACCAGATCCAACAGATCCAGCATATTTAATAATAAAAGCAACAGATGAAGAAGGTTTAAGAATGGTTTCATTCTATATCAACGATCAAGAGTACAAAACAGACCCTAATGTTTCATTAAATACAAAAGTATTTGAATGGAGACAAAAAGTTGAAAAAGGAGAAACTAGAATTAGAGTTAATGCTTATAGCATAAATGAACAGGTAACACCATTTAATGGAATATACAATTATTAAACCAAGGGAGGGAACTAATGCAAAATATTTATTTAATTGACGATGATGATAATTTAAAGAGAAAATTAGCAGAAGACTTTAAAAAAGAAAATGAATTCAAATTTAAGCAGATAAAAACAGAAAACATAGATATTGCATTAAAAGACATACCAGCTTTAATAATAATAAATGAAGATACTATTTCAGAAAATGCAGCAATTGTATGCAAAAGAATAAGAAACAATGAAGATAATTCAATAACACCAGTCATAGTAGTAACATCTAACATTGCTAGAGAGCATAGAATAGATGTATTAAAAGAAGCAGCAACGTACTTTATAAAAGCACCAATAGATTCCGAATACTTGTACTATACAATAAAAAATATAACAGGATTATTACGAATAAATAGAAAAGTAAGTCCTTTAACAAATCTACCAGGAAATGTACAAATACAAGCAGAAATGAAAAAAAGACTATTAAAAAAAGAATTTTTTGTAATGTTGTATATAGATTTGGACAACTTCAAAGCATACAATGACACATATGGATTTGCACAAGGAGATGAATTAATAAAATTCACAGCAAAAACTATAACAAATAACATACACTCAAAACAAGAAGATAATAACTTTGTAGGACACATTGGTGGAGATGACTTTATCGCAATAGTAGAAGATGAAAATTACGAATCAATTTGTCAAAATATAATTATTACTTTTGATAAGAATATTAAAAGGTATTATAGTAAAGAAGATGTGGAAAAAGGGTTTGTGGAAGTTCCAAATAGAAAAGGAATTATAGAAGAATTCCCACTTACATCAATATCTATAGGAGCAGTTGAAGTTGATGCTGATAGATTCCATAACACATTGGAAATTGGGGAAGCTGGAGCACAAGTAAAACACTTATCGAAAACAATTCCAGGAAGTACTTATGTAGTAGATAGAAGAAAGAAATAAAATTATAGAAACACACGAAAGCATCTAAATCAATGCAAATAATGTGTTTCTTCTTGTTTAAAAATTGACAAAAAGGCCAAAATAATGTAAAATATATATGTTATAAGAATTTGGAGTGATAAAAATATGCCAATAAATAAAATGAATTTAGATAAATTAGTATCTAGAACAAAAATATATTTAGTAATAATAGCTATAATATTAATTGTTCTAAGTATTATAGAGCCAAAGGCAATAATACCATCAATAGTATTATATATATTAATTGTTGTATATACAATTTGGTCAAACAAGAAAAGAAAAGCTGAAATATCTGAACACATTAATGAACTAACATTAAATGTAGACAAAGCAGCTCAAAGCACAATAATAAACTCACCATTTCCACTAATAGTAATCAAAACAAGTGGAGAAATTATTTGGAAAAGTAGCAACTTTGTAAAAGAATTCGCCAATGTAGATATAGGAACATTTTTAAACGATATAATAAAAGAACTAAAAATAAAAATAGAAAAAGGCGAAAAAGTAGAAGAAACCTCTATTTGCGAGAGAATGCAAATAGGAAATAAAACCTATAAAATAATAGGTGAGTACACAAAAATTAAAGACAAAGAACATAGAAATTCAAAAGAATATATGTCAACAATATATTTCCTAGACGAAACAAACTATGTGAACTTATTACAAAAATACAACGACACACAGGCTTGTGTTGGAATAATTGTAATAGATAACTATGAAGAATTAATGCAAAGAGCGACAGAAGAAGAAAAATTAAAACTCACTTCTGGAATAGAGAAAAAAATATATGCTTGGATAAATAAATACAATGGATTAGCTATAAAATCAGAAAGAGATACTTATGTATGTATATTTAGTCAATCTGAAATGGAAAAAATGAGAGAAGAAAAATTTGAAATTTTAGATGAAATAAAAGAGATAAAAACTGACGAAAATATACAATCAACATTAAGTATAGCAATATCAGAAGAGGGCGACAATAACTTAGAAAAATACCAATCAGTAAAAGCAGTTGTTGATATAGCACTTGGAAGAGGTGGAGACCAAGCAATAATAAAACAAAACGGAAAATATTATTTCTTTGGTGGAAGAACACAAGAAGTAGAAAAAAGGACAAGAGTAAAGGCAAGAATTGTTTCACAAGCATTAGAAGAAATAATGAATGGCTCAAGTAATATAATCATAATGGGACATGCAAATAGCGACATTGATGCAATGGGTGCAAGTTTAGGATTATATAGAATAGCAAAAAATATTGGTAAAGAAGTTTATATAGTTAACGAAACAAACGGAACAAGTTTGGAACACTTTATGAACGAAATAAAAGACATAGATGAATATAAAAATGTTATAGTAGATAGAAATGTAGCAAGCAACAAAATGGATCAAGAATCTTTATTAATAGTTGTAGATACAGACAAAAAGAACTATGTAGAAGCACCCGAACTACTTACAAAGACAGACAAAATAGCAGTAATTGATCACCATAGGAGAGGAACAGACTATATAGAGAATGCAATATTAACTTTCCACGAAGTGTACGCATCATCAACTTGTGAGCTTGTAACAGAACTTGTTGAATATGCAGAAAAAACAATTAAACTAGAGAAAATAGAAGTAGAAGCTCTATATGCTGGTATAATGATGGATACTAAAAACTTCACATTTAAAACAGGTGTTAGAACATTTGAAGCAGCGGCCTTTTTAAGAAAATGTGGTGTAGACATCATAAGAGTAAAAAAATGGTTCCAAAGTAATTTAGAAACATATAACAAAATATCAGAAATAGTAGCAAAAGCAGAAATTATGGACGAAACAATAGCAATATCGGTATATGACAAAGAAGATACTGATGCAAATATTACCTGTGCAAAAGCAGCAGATGAACTACTAACAATCAGTAATATTACAGCATCATTTGTAATTGGAAAATTAGGAGATAAAGTTTGTATTAGTGGCAGATCAATAGGGGATATAAATGTTCAACTAATACTAGAAAAATTAGGCGGTGGGGGCCATATAACTGTTGCAGGAGCTCAGTTAGAAGGAATGACTCTAGAAGAAGTAAAACAAGAATTAATAATTAGAATTAATGAGTACTTTACAGAAGTATTATAAAAACAAAAGACATATCGAAACAAAGATATGTCTTTTATGAAATTTTTTTGTAAAATGTGCAATAAATGTGTACAAATGTCCAATAAAATAGTAAAATAGTGATATAAAATAAGGAGGAAATAGATATGAAGGTTATTTTATTAAATGATATTAAAGGTGTTGGCAAAAAAGACCAAATAATAGAAGCAAGTGATGGATATGCAAGAAATTACTTATTTCCTAAAAAATTAGCAGTAGAAGCAAACAATGAGAATATGAGCAAATTAAAAGCAAGACAAGATTCAAATCAATTTAAAAAAGATGTTCAAAAAAAGGAAGCAGAAGCTTTAGCAGTAAAGTTAAAAGGGATAATGCTTAAAATAAAAGTAAAAGCTGGAGAAAACGGAAAAATCTTTGGAGGAGTAACAAGCAAAGAAATTTCTGATGGACTAAAAAAAGATTACCAAATAGACATAGATAAAAAGAAAATAAATTTAAATGAAACAGTAAAGACACTAGGGACAATCACGGTTGATATAAAATTATATGAAGGTGTAACAGGAAAATTAAAAATTGATATAATCGCAGAGTAATTATATCAAAGGAGGAAAAGAATGGAATTAGGCAAAGTACCACCACATGATATAGAAGCGGAACAAGCTGTAATAGGAAGCATGCTAACAGATCAAGAAGCAGTGTATGCAGCAATAGAAAAGCTAAAACCAGAAGACTTTTATAGAGAAGATAACAAGCAAATATATACAGCGATATTAAACATATACAACAAAGCAGATCCAATAGACATTATTACTTTAAAAGCAGAGCTTTCTTCAATGGGAAAACTAGATGCGGTTGGAGGGCTAGAATATATAGTAGAACTTCCAGAAAAAGTACCAACAACAGCAAATGTAGATAAATATATAAAAATAGTAGAAGAAAAATCATTACTAAGAAATCTAATCAAAGCAGCAAATGAAATTTTAAGTAGTGGCTATGCACAAGAAGACGATGTAGAAAACATAATTGACCACGCAGAGAAAAAAATATTTGATGTAATGCAAAAAAAGAGCCAAAAAGGATATACTACTATAAAAGATGTATTAGTAGAATCTTTTACAAAGTTAGAAGAACTATATAATCAAAAAGAACACATAACAGGTGTTCCAACAGGATTTGTAGAGCTGGACAGAAAAACAGCCGGACTTCACGGTTCAGAATTAATACTAATTGCTGCCAGACCTGCAATGGGAAAATCGGCATTTGCATTAAATATAGGTTCATATGCGGCAACAAAAGCAAATGTGCCAGTAGCAATATTTAGTCTGGAAATGTCAAAAGAGCAGGTTGGAAACAGAATTCTATGTAGTGAAGCATTAGTAGATAGCAACAATGTAAGAACAGGAGAGTTAAATGATGAGGAACTAGGAAAACTGGCAGAAACATCTGGCGAACTATCACAAGCCCCAATCTACATAGACGATACACCAGGTATATCTGTAATGGAAATTCGTGCAAAATGTAGAAAACTAAAACTAGAAAAAAATATTGGACTAGTAATAATAGACTACTTACAACTAATTCAAGGAAGTGGAAAAACCTCAAGCAGAGAGCAAGAAATAGCAGAAATAAGTAGATCATTAAAAATACTTGCAAAAGAAATAGAAGTTCCAGTAATAGCACTATCACAGCTATCAAGAGCAGTTGAATCAAGACCAGACCATAGACCAATGCTTTCTGATTTGCGTGAATCTGGTTCTATCGAGCAAGATGCCGACATTGTTATGTTCTTGTATAGAGATGATTATTATAATGAAGATTCAGAGAAAAAGAACATAGCAGAAATCATAATTGCAAAACAAAGAGCGGGATCAACGGGACCAATAGAACTTGCTTGGCTTGGAAAATATACTAAATTTGCAAATTTAGAAAAATATAGAACATAAAGAAAGGCAAACTTAATGGCTGAAATACCAAATGAAACAAGAAAAAAAATATTAGAAACAATAAAAAAATATAACCTAATAAGCCCAAATGATACAGTACTAGTTGCTGTATCAGGAGGGCCTGATTCAATGTGCCTTATCGATAATTTATTAGCTTTAAAAAATGAGCTAAAAACGAAAGAAATAGCAGTAGCTCATCTAAATCATATGATAAGACAAGAAGCAAAAGCAGAAACGAAATATGTGCAAGAGTATTGCAAAAAAAACGGAATAAGATGTTTTGTAAAATATTTAGATGTAGTAAAAATTGCAGAAGAAGAAAAAATTGGCACAGAGGAAGCAGGAAGAAAAGAAAGATATAAGTTTTTTGATCAAGTAGCTCGAGAAATAAATGCAAATAAAATAGCGATAGCTCATAATTTAAATGACAATGCTGAGACAGTACTAATGCACTTACTAAGAGGAAGCGGAATTACTGGACTATGTGGAATAAAACCATACAGAGAAGAAAAATACATAAGACCAATAATAAAATGTGAAAGAACAGAAATAGAGCAATACTGCAAAGAACAAAAATTAGACGAAAAATATGACAAGACCAATTTGGACAACAAATACACAAGAAATAGAATTAGAAATGAATTAATCCCCTACATAAAAAAAGAATTTAATCCTAATATCGTAGAAACATTAGACAGATTATCAGATTTAATCACAGATGAGGAACAATATATGGAAAAAATAACATTAAAAAAATATGAGGAAATTGTACTAGAGGAAGAAAAAGACAAAATAACAATAGACCTTAAAAATTTTAATTTATTAGATTCT
The DNA here is from genome assembly GCA_963621875.1 of Bacteroidaceae bacterium. Lineage (GTDB taxonomy): Bacteria > Bacillota > Clostridia > TANB77 > CAG-508 > CAG-245. Next base: position 8,267 of record CAVFFR010000007.1, read on the forward strand.
ATAATAAAAGCAAGAATAATAATGTATACTATAAAAAGAATATTTAAAACAACAAAAGGAATAGAGAAAAAACACATAGAAGATATTATAAAATTATGTGGGAATAATATAGGGAATAAATACTTAACGCCAAATAAAAATTTAAAAATATCAATACAAAATAGAAAGATTTATTTTGAAAGAGTGTAAAATATACTTCTTGTAGCAATTAACAAAAAATGTTAAAATATTATAATATAAACTTTTGTTTAAAGTATTGAAATAATCGTTGTTATGTGATATATTGCAATAGATTAAACAAAAATAAAAACTGAAATAAAAAATCAGTAAAGAGGAGGAACAATTTTGAAGAACAGTTTAAAAACATTGGCTGTATGGCTAATAATAGGAATAATAATCATAGTATCAATTTCAACAATTGTAGAAAATGCAAATAGTAAATTAGCATATTCAGAATTATTATCAAAAATAGAAGCGGGGCAAGTCGACAAGATAGATATAGAAGCAGGTGGAGGATCTGCTATAGTTAAACTAAAGAACGATAGCGGAGAAAAGAAAGTAAACATTCCAAGTGTTGACAACTTAATGGAAAATTTACAAGAGCATATGAAAAACGGTCAAGTAACCGTAACAGAAAAATCAGAATCAATATGGGCATTAGTATTAACATTCCTAACACCAATAGGAATACTTCTAATATTCATAGTATTCTGGATATTTATGATGGGAACAGCAAATGGTCAAAATGGAAATAAAACAATGACATTCGGAAAGAGTAAAGCTAGAATGTTAAATCCGACAGATAAAAACAAAGTAATGTTTGACGATGTTGCTGGTGTGGATGAAGAAAAAGAAGAATTAGAAGAAATAGTTGAATTCTTAAAAAATCCAGCAAAATTTACAGAAATGGGTGCACATATACCAAAAGGTGTTCTACTTGTAGGACAACCGGGAACTGGTAAAACACTTCTTGCAAAAGCAGTAGCAGGAGAAGCTGGAGTACCATTCTTTATTATAAGTGGTTCAGACTTCGTAGAGATGTTTGTTGGTGTTGGTGCATCAAGAGTTAGAGACTTATTTGAAGAAGCAAAAAGAAAAGCTCCTTGTATAATATTCATAGATGAGATAGATGCAGTTGGACGTCAAAGAGGTGCTGGTCTTGGAGGGGGACACGACGAGAGAGAACAAACATTAAACCAATTACTAGTAGAGATGGATGGATTTGCTGCAAATGAAGGCGTTATAGTTCTAGCCGCAACAAACAGACCAGATGTATTAGATAAAGCCTTACTAAGACCAGGAAGATTTGATAGACAAATAGTAGTATCACTTCCAGATGTTAGAGCAAGAGAGCAAATACTAGAAGTTCATAGTAGAAAAAAGAAATTAGCAGAAGATGTAGACTTAAAAATAATAGCAAAAAATACAGCAGGATTCTCTGGAGCTGATTTGGAAAATATATTAAATGAAGCAGCATTACTTGCAGCGAGAAGAAACTTAAAAGAGATCAGAGAAAGAGAAATAGAAGATGCAATGGTAAAAGTAACAATGGGGCCAGAAAAAACAACAAGAGTTAGAAGTGAAAAAGAGAAAAAACTAGTTGCATATCACGAAGCAGGTCACGCCGTAGTAAGTAGATTTTTACCAACACAAGATGCAGTACACGAAATATCAATAGTACCAAGAGGAATGGCGGGAGGATACACAATGTATCAGCCAACAGAAGACAAATCATTTATGTCTAAAACAGAAATGATAGAACAAATAATTTCACTACTTGGTGGTAGAGCATCAGAAGATCTAATGCTAGATGATATATCAACAGGTGCAAGCAATGATATAGAAAGAGCTACAAAAATAGCAAATGCAATGGTTACAAAATATGGTATGAGTAAGAGATTAGGAACAATGACACTTGGATCAGACCAACAAGAAGTATTCTTAGGCAGAGATTTTGCACAAGAAAAAACTTATTCAGAAGAAACAGCTGGAATTATAGATGAAGAAATGAAACGAATAATAGACAGTTGCTACGCAAAAGCGATAGAAATATTAAAAGCAAATGAAGATAAACTACACGCAGTAGCAGGAGTATTATTAGAAAAAGAAAAAATAACAGGAGAAGAATTCGAGAGCATCTTTACACAGCAATAAAAAACAAAAGGAAGGTAATAAACTTGGAAGCAATTGCAGTTATTGTAATATTAGTAATAATCATAATTTCATTAATTGCATTTGCAGTAATGCAGTTAAAAATGGCGGGGATAGAAGTAAAAGACTTTTATTCATTTGTAAAAGCGAATGAAAACTTAGACAAACTATATGTGTTCTCAAAAAAATACAATAGAATGTCACCACAAGAAAAAGTAATATTTCTATCAGAAGCAGAAAAAGTATCAGATGCCTTCTCAAAAATTCCATCAATGGTATGGGAAGATGAATATTCAAAATACAGAGATGTAATGGATATATATAGAAATATAAAAATAGACCGATGGAAAGAATCAAGTAAAAAGTAGGAATTAGAAGCTGGATAGACACCAGCTTCTAATTTTGTCTTTTAAAAACAAAAATTGTCAAATATTGATATACGATTTTCTTTGAAAAATACAGTAAAATGCAATATAATAAGAAACAAAAGGAGTTGGAAGAAAATCAATATAATAGGAAAAATAATAGATGCTGTGTTCCCGCCAGTGTGTGCAATTTGTGGAGAACTAAATAAAGAATATTTATGTGAAGAATGCAAAAATGACTTAAATAAAATAAGCAAAATAACAATAGATAAATATAACAATAGAAACTTTAGTAATCACATATATATGTTTAAATATAAAGAATTAGTAAGAGAAAAATTAATAGAATATAAATTTAATAACCAGCCTTATTATTATAAAACTTTTGCAAAGATTTTTATAAAAAATAAAAAAATGTATGACATTTTGAAAACTTATGATATAATAATTCCAGTTCCGTTAAATAATATTAGAAAAAGACAAAGAGGATATAATCAGACGGAACTAATAGCTAAAGAACTAGCAAAAAACTTTGAAAATTTAGAGTATATGGATATGTTAATAAAAACTAAAAACACAGTTCCACAAAGTACTCTAAATAAACAACAAAGACAAAAAAATTTAAAAAATGCGTACAAATTAAAAGAAAATACTTGTATAAATAATAAAAATATTTTATTATTTGATGATATATATACAACAGGAACAACAGCAAATGAATGTGCAAAAATACTTAAAACACTTGGCAAAAATAAAATTAGTGTTTTATCTATAGCAAAAGATTAGAACGAAAGGAGAAATAAGATGGATGATTTAGTAGAAAGCATATTGGACTATATAAGAGCTGATTATACTGATTATGCTATAATGATAAATGGTGAATGGGGAAGTGGTAAAACTTACTTTTGGAACCACAAAATTAGAAACAAAATAGAGACGATGCAAATTAATGGCAAAAAATATACCACAATTTATATGTCTTTATATGGAATATCTAATCTAGAAGAAATAAGCAAAAAAATATTTATAGAAACTACTCAATTAATGGATAAAAATCTAAAAAAATATATGGGAACAAAAGGCGAAAAAGTAATTCCTGAATATGCTAAAACAGGATTAGATATGGCCAATTTCTTTGGAGTAACACAAAATGGAGATAAAATCAATTATGAAGAATTTTTTTCAACAGATGATAAGGTTTTATGTTTTGATGACTTAGAGAGAGCAAATGTTGATGTTATAGATATATTAGGATACATTAATAACTTTGTTGAACACGATCATATAAAAACAATCATAATTTGTAATGAGAAAGAACTATCTACAAAATTAAAAAGTAGCAATCTAGAAATGAAAACCTTTATTGCAACATACTTACTAGACAAAGAAAACAAGCTAAATATAAAAACAGATGAACCAATGGTGCAAAGAATTCAAGATACAATAGAATATGTATTTGACAAAGCTAATGATTATGAAAGAATAAAAGAAAAGCTAATAGGAGAAACATTTGAGTATGCACCAGAGTTCACTTATATAATTAATGGACTATTGATGAGATATGAAAGATATCCAGAACTAATAAGATTCTTAAGAGAAAACTCAAATTTAATAACATCTACATTTAATAAAAGTGGTACAAGAAACCTAAGAATTTTGAAGCACGCATTAAATGATTTCAAAAAAATATTTGATATGGTAAATAAAGATTATCCAAATACAAACAATAGAATATTGCAAACAATGTTAATATTTACAATAGCAATTTCGTTTGAAATTAAAGCAGGAAAAGTTACAAAGGATAAATTTAAAAACATAATGAGCAACGAAGAATATAGGGCTATACTTGTATCTTCGAGAGTATTTATGGACAATAGACAATTCTATATAAAAGAATTTGATAACACATATTATTACAACTTTAAAGTAGAATATAGATTCTTTAAATTTATAGAATACTATGTAAGAACTAGAATATTTGATATGAAAATATTTAAAGACAATATGGAAGTTATAAGAAATACAATAGATACAGATAAGCTTCCTGGATATAAAAGATTACTTACAGAGGAGTATTGGAAAATTACAGACGACCAATTCCCAGCCGTAATAGATCAAGTATTAGATGATGTAAAAAATGGAAAAATAAAACCAATAGAAATGGTAAAAATATTTGCATATTTTAGTTATTTCATAGAAAAAGAGTTAATTGATTATGATATAAAGACCTTAGAAAGTGTATTTTTAAATGGAATGAACATAGCATCAATTACATCAGAATATTGTGATAATGCTGAGGAAGAATTATCACAAATAGCAACAGAAGATGCTGGTCCAGAGATGAAAAATATGATAGAAAGATTTAACGAAATAAATGCTAAATTAAAAGACAAGATGTACAAAGAAAAAGCAGATGAAATATTCAAGTGTATTCCTATGAAAATGGAAATATTCTACGACAAATTTGCAAAAGAGTGCAATAATATTCCAATATTCAAATATTATGATCCATTCCAAATGTTCCAAAGAATATCTTGTGCAAGCAATGAAGATATAGTATCAATAAGAGAAATGCTTGCAGAGAGAGCAAAACATCATAAAAAAGAAATAGAACCAGAAATGCCTAATATTGCTAAGCTAAAGAGAATAATGGTTGATTATGTGGACGGAAAATGTCCAACAATAAAAACTGTAATGATAGAAGAATTTTCAAAAGAGCTAGAAAAAATATTAAATAGCTATAAAGAAGACAAAAAAACAATATTAAAAAATAAAGGTAACTAAAACAACATACAACAAAGAGCCACATGGTGGCTCTTTAAAATTTTATAAAAATGAATAATTTTTTCCTTATTTGTAATAATAAAAAATATAAAACAAAATTTTATTAAAATGAGGAGGAAGAGGATGAAAGCAACAGGCGTCGTGAGAAGAATAGATGACTTGGGTAGGGTTGTTATTCCAAAAGAGATAAGAAGAACACTAAGAATAAAAGAGGGAGATCCATTAGAAATATTTACAGATAAAGAGGGAGAAGTTATATTAAAGAAATATTCTCCAATAGGTGAACTTTCAGAATTTGCAACAGAATATGCCGAAACACTAAATAAAACAACTGGTCATATAGCTTGTATAACAGACAAAGATACAGTTATTGCGGTATCAGGAGCATCTAAAAAAGAATGGCTTGAAAAAGAAGTAAGTAATGAACTAGAAAAGATAATGGAAGACAAAGAACAATATATAAGCAAAGAGAATAATGATTTATCAGTGCCGATTACACAAAATGAAAACAAAGAGAGAATATATAATTCGCAAGTAATATATCCGATAATATCAGATGGCAATACAATAGGAAGTGTAATATTGTTATCAAAGGATGATAAAACAAAGATGTCAGAAGTAGAACAAAAAGTAGCACAATCAGCTGCTAATTTCTTAGGAAAACAAATGGAAATATAAAAATAAAGACTATTGATAGAAAAGTTACTATCAATAGTCTTTTTCGCCCAATAGGGACGCCCTTTCTTCGCCCAATAGGGACGCCCTTTTTTGGGCGAAAAGAAACATCCTTTTTTCGCCCAAAAAAGGGCGTCCCTATTGGGCGAAGAAAGGGCGTCCCTATTGGGCGAAAAAAGGAATAGCAGATATAGAAATTTTTTATATGAATAATGGCTACAAGGAAATATTGACAAGTATGAACAAATATGTTAAAATGTTAGCGCAGTCTAACAAGGAGAATTATATGGAATTAACAAATTCACAAGAAGAATATTTAAAAACTATATATATATTAGAAAATAGCGGAAAAGCTAGAGTAACAGATATTGCAGAAAAGTTAAAAATAACAAAACCAAGTGTAAATAAAGCAGTGAATAATTTAAAGGATTTAAAGCTTATAAATTATGAAACTTATGGAGATATTACACTAACAGAGCAAGGAAAAAGCTTAGCAAAAGAAATACTAAAAAAACAAGGTGTATTAAAAGTATTTTTTTCAGAAGTTTTGGGAGTCGAAGATAAACTTGCGGAACAAGAAGTAACAGCAATAAAATATGCAATATCAAAAGAAACGATACAAAAACTTGATAAGTATATTAGCAAAACATTTAATTTAAATTGCAATCACGATTTTAGTAGTGAGAGGTGCAAAAAATGTGCAAAAATCACATTAAAAAATAAAAATTGTAAACAATAATAATGGAGGATAAAAATGTTATTAGAACTAAAAGATATATGTTTTACAAGAGATAATAAAAAAATATTAAATAATATAAATTTACAAATAGAATCAGAAAAATTTATTGCAATAACAGGACCGAACGGCTCAGGAAAATCAACACTTGCCAAGATTATAATGGGAATAGAAAAGCCAGATTCTGGAATAATTTTATTTAATGGACAAGATATAACAAATATGCCAATAAATGAAAGAGCAAAATTAGGAATGAGCTTTGCTTTTCAACAGCCCGTTAAATTTAAGGGGATAACTGTATATGATTTATTAAAAATAGCAGCTAAAAAACGTATAAGTAGAGCAGAAGCGTGTAAAATATTGTCAAAAGTAGGTTTATGTGCTAAAGAATATGTAGACAGAGAAGTAAATGGATCTTTATCTGGAGGGGAGCTAAAAAGAATAGAAATAGCAACAGTCGTATTAAGAGAAGCAAAACTTACAATATTTGATGAACCAGAAGCAGGAATAGACTTATGGAGCTTTAACAATTTAATAGAAATATTTGAAGAACTAAGCAGAGAAATAAAAGGTTCAACAATTATAATCTCACATCAAGAAAGAATACTAAAAATAGCTGATGAAATTATATTAATGAAAGCTGGAAAGATAGAAAAAGTTGGCACTAGTGGAGAAATATTAAATGGAGAAATATTAAGCAAGGAATGTTGCAAAGTTAAAAAATGCTAGGAAGGAGTAAAAATGGAAGAAAATAGATTAGAAGAAGTAGACAAGGAACTGTTAGGCGAAATATCTGATTATGATGGTGAGTTTAAAGGCGCATATAATATAAGAAAAAACGGAAAAGGTATACAAAGAAAAGTAACAGATAATATTAATATAGTTACAAAAACTGACAAGCCTGGAATAGATATAATAATAAAACCAAATACAAAATTTGAGTTTGTTCATATACCAGTAATATTAACAGAGAGTGGATTAAAAGATGTAGTATATAATGATTTTTTTATAGGAAAAGATGCAAATGTAATAATAATTGCAGGTTGTGGAATTCATAATGATCATCATAAAAATAGTCAACATGATGGAATACACAGATTTTTCTTAGAAGAAGGTGCAAAAGTAAAATACATTGAAAAACATTATGGAGAAGGCTCTGGAGATGGAAAAAGAATACTAAACCCAGTTACAGAGGTATATCTAAAATCAGGAAGCAGTATGGAGATGGAATCTGTACAAATAAAAGGAGTAGACTCAGCAATAAGAGAAACAAAAGGTGTGCTAGAGGATAATACAAATTTTGTTGTAACAGAGAAAATAATGACAGCTGGAATGCAAAAAGCAGAAACTTGTTTTGATGTTCAGCTAAATGGAGATAATGCAAGCACACACGTAACATCAAGATCAGTAGCTACTGAAAGTTCATACCAACACTTTACATCTAAAATATACGGGAATTCTAAATGTTTTGCACACAGTGAATGTGATGCAATTATAAAAGATAATGCAAAAGTTAAAGCAACTCCAGAGATTACAGCTAATAATGTAGAAGCAAACTTAATTCATGAAGCAGCAATTGGAAAAATAGCAGGAGAGCAATTAACAAAACTTATGACTTTAGGGCTATCAGAAAAAGAAGCAGAAGAACAGATAATAAATGGATTTTTAAGATAAAATAAAAAACTCTAATTATTAAATTTAAAACTAATAATTAGAGTTTTTATATTAATCATTTATTTTTGAATATAATCCGATACAAATTAAGCCAGATACACCAACTAAAGCATATATAATTCTAGTAAATACGCTCATAGCTCCGAATAATGCAGCTACTAAATCAAAACTAAATAATCCTATTAATAGCCAATTTAAAGCACCAACAATTACAAGAGTAAGAGCTATATAATATAATACCTTCATAATTAATCTCCTTCCTTTGAAAAATTAATTAGACTAGAGTGTTATCTTTCAAAAGCTAATTATACTTTTAGTATACTAAGTTTTAGAAAAATTATTCGAAAAAATGCAAATAAGAAAATTAATGAAAAAATTTCATATTACTTGAATTTTAAAATATCTATTATTATAATGTAAATGGAACGAAAGGCTAAAAATAAATTAAAGGGGAATGAAGATGTTAAAATTAGAAAATGTATCGAAGTTTTATTATAACAAGGGCATTATAGCATCAGGATTTACAAAAGTAAATTTAGAATTAAAAATTGGAGAATTTGTTGCAATAACAGGAGAGTCGGGAAGTGGTAAAAGTACTCTTTTAAATGTAATATCTGGGCTAGACAGCTATGAAGAAGGAGAAATGTACATAGATGGTAAAGAAACTAGCCATTATTCAGAAAAAGATTTTGAAGATTATAGAAGAAAATATATAGCAAACATCTTTCAAAGTTTTAATCTAATAAACAGTTATACTGTTTATCAAAATGTCGAGTTAGTATTATTACTAAATGGATACAAGAAACATAAAGTAAAAAAGAAAATACTTGATATTATAGACAAAGTAGGACTAACAAAGTTTAAGAATACTAAGGTTTCAAAATTATCAGGAGGTCAAAAACAAAGAGTTGCAATTGCCAGAGCAATGGTAAAAGATACACCAATTATTGTTGCCGACGAACCGACAGGAAACTTAGATTCTGAGTCAGCCAAAGAGGTAATTGAAATACTAAAAAAAGTTGCTAAAGACAAGCTTGTAGTAGTGGTAACACATAATATAGAACAAGTTGGAAATGTAGCAACAAGAATTATAAAAATGCACGATGGAAGAATAATACAAAATACGGAAATAAAGAAAATACCCAAAGAACCTGAAATTGCAGAAAGCCAATATAACAATATTAGTATAATAAATAAATACAGATTAGGAATTAGAAATACATTTAACATATTACCAAAATTCTTGTTATTGTTTGCAGTATTCTTTTTTATGAGTGCAGCAGTTCTTACAGAATATGGTAGTTTTCAAATGTCGGAAGAAGAAATAACTGATGAGGGATACAGTATAGTATTTAGTGATTTATCTGAAAATAGAATATTAATAAATAAAAAAGATAGAACACCTTTTACGAATGAGGAGTATTCACAAATAAAACAATTATCAAATGTAGATTATTTGGTAGAAGATGATGTGTTTATAGATGGAATGACAACTATATCTAAAGATGATATGAGTATTTATGGAACAATGTTAGATATAGAAAACTTTAAAGGTAATGTTGACTTTGGAAGAATGCCAGAAAATGAAAACGAAATAGTTGTAGGAATGGTAAGTGAACACTATTATGTTACAGATAGAATGAATGAGGTGTTAAATAAAACCTTTTCAGTATTGAAATCACAAGGAATGAATGCTTGGTCAAATGAAAAGGTTATGGATTTAACAGTGGTCGGAATCCAAACATATGATGATGCCGAAAGTTACAATAGCAAAATATTTGCTTCTAAAAATGTATTAAATAAATTACGAAGCAATATTAACAAAAATTATAGCGATATGAAGGTTATGATGAACAATAAATATGTTCAATATTCAGTTGAGCCAAACGAAAATGTTGAAAGAGGTACAGCAATTGTTGATGACGAAATAAAATACGAGTATAAAAATAATAAAATAAAAGATATGCCTGTAAATATATATTTAAGTAACATTTATTATAATGAAGAACTAAATTTAACAATAACAAAAACCTATACAAAAAATAACTTTAAAAGAACATTAGGACTTGAAAACTATGATGGTAACAGATATACAATATTTATCAATAATGAGGACTATGACTCTCTATTTAACAAGCCATCATATCAGTCAAGTGTATATGTAAAAGATATAAAGAAAATAGACGAAACACTAGCACAATTGGAAGCTTTAGGACTAAATCCTAAAAAAGTAACAGACTTTAAAATGAACCAAGGAGAAGTTTACAAAAGGATAATCAAAATAATAAAAGTAGTAGTTACAATTGCACTAATTATGGTATTATTCTTTATATCATACTTAATTATAAAAATAATATTAAAATCAAGAAATGTATATTATACAACTTTGAGAATGTTGGGTGCTACTTATAAAAATGTAAGGAGAATATTAGATATAGAACTATTTATAAATTCTACCTTGTCTTATGCGGTGTTAATGCTATTTATATATTTAGTAAAAGCAGATGTAATAGGACTAAATTATATATCTAAGATTAGTAACTTCTTAAGTGCAAGAGAATATATACTAATGTACTTAATATTGATGGTGATTTCAAGATTAATATCTATAAAATTCGCAAAAAAACTATTCAAAAACACAGCAATAAATACTTATAATGAGGAGGTGTAATAATATGATTAAATTAGAAAAAGTAAACAAATACTTTAATAGGAGAAGAAGAAACGAAATACATATTATTAACAATACTTCATTAGAACTTGAAGATAAAGGATTAGTCGCAATTCTAGGACAATCTGGAAGCGGAAAAACAACACTTTTAAATGCCATTGGTGGTTTAGATAAAGTTAATAGAGGAAAAATTTATATCAATGGCAAAAAGATAACCAGAAGAACACAAAACACTGTTGATAAAATAAGAAACTTAAATATAGGATATATATTCCAAGATTATAAACTAATAGAAAATATGTCAGTATTTGAAAATGTTGCTATTAGCTTAAGAATGATAGGTCTAAAAAATAAAAATGAAATCAAAAAAAGAGTTAATTATGTTTTAGAAGCGGTAAATATGTATAGATATAGAAACAGACCAGCTTCAATGTTATCTGGAGGAGAAAAGCAAAGAGTTGCTATTGCTAGGGCTATTGTAAAAAATCCTAGCATAGTAATTGCAGACGAACCAACAGGAAATCTAGATAGCAAAAATTCACTAGAGATAATGAATATAATAAAAGCAATATCAAAAGAAAAGCTAGTTATACTTGTAACACACGAAGTGGATTTAGCAAACTTTTATGCAACAAGAATTATAGAAGTGCAAGATGGTAAAGTGGTAAAAGATTATGCAAATGAAACAAAGGAATCACTTGAATATAGATTAGACAACAAAATTTATCTAAAAGATTTAGAAGAGATAAAAGAACCAAAGAATGACAAAATAAATATGAATATATATTCGGATGGTAAAGACACCGAAAACATAGAAATAAAGCTAGTAATAAAAGATGGTAATATATTTATTCAAGCAGAGAATAGAAAAATAGAAGTTGTAGATGATAATTCAGCAATAGAACTTATTGATGAACATTATAAAAAGATAGACAAAAGCATATATGAAAAATATAAATACAATTTAGACGATATTGTAGATAAAAAATATAAAACAAGATATAGTTCTATTTATGGAATTTTTAAATCAATAAAGAATGGATTTAATAGGATTTTTAATTATACAGTATTAAAGAAAATTTTACTTTTAGGATTTTTTGCATCAGCAATGTTTGTTTTATATAGTGTAAGCAATATTGCAGGAATAACAAACATAAAAGAATCAGACTACATAGAAATAGAGAGAAATTATTTACAAGTTGATATGGCAAGTGTTAGAGTAGATGATTATTTGAAATACGAAAACTTAGAAAATGTAGATTATATTTTACCAGGAGAAGGAAAAGCAAGTTTCAAAATTAAAATGAATGAATATTACCAATTATCAAGATATTCATTTGAACTTGCTGGAACACTTGTAAGCATCGATAAAATCAGTAAAGAAGATTTAACAAGTGGAAAAATGCCAGAAAATGAATATGAAATAGTAATAGATAAAAAAATCATAGACAATATGAATGACAACGAATTTATGTCTTTTTCTGCCATGGGTGTACAAAGTGCAGAAGAATTAATTGGCAAAATAGTAAACATAGATGATATGAAAGACTTTAAAATAGTAGGAATTACAGACAAAAACACAGATTCAATTTATGCAAATAAAAACATATTTACAAACATATTTAACAATATGAGTCAAAGTGATTTATCAATAGGAATATATCTAAATAAAGATGAAGAATCTTCAGATACAACAGTTAAGGATTACAATTTATATATGGATGATATAACAATTACAAAAGGAAGATTACCAGAAAACGATTATGAAGTAATTGTAAATAAAAATAACCAAGATGAAATGAAACTAAATAAACCAATAAAAACAGAAGTAAACGGAGTACAACTAACGGTGGTTGGTTATTATGATAGCAAGACAAATAGACAAGATTATTTAGTAAGCAATAACACAGTAAAATATAGTGTTATTACAAAAAGCAATGGATTTATGATATATCCAAAAAATAAATATAGTGTTATGAGTCAATTTCAGAATGAATATCATCTAAACATCATAGACAGATATGAAAAAGATAAACAAACATACATTAACAGCAAAAAAGATGAAACAAAAAGTGCTGTAACATTTGCAGGAGTAATATTAGCAATCTCACTAATTGAAATTTATTTAATGATAAGATCATCATTCTTGTCAAGAATAAAAGAAGTAGGCGTACTAAGAGCGATAGGAGTAAAGAAAAAAGATATATATAGAATGTTTGTTGGTGAGATAATATCAATAACAACAATTGCAAGTATGCCAGGCATTGCTTTAATGACATATATATTAAGCCAAGTGTCAAAAATACCTTATGTTGATAGAATGTTTATAATAAACTTCAACACAGTTGGAATAAGTATCTTACTGGTATATTTATTCAATATAATAGTAGGATTATTACCATTAGTAAAAGTACTTAGAAAAACACCTGCAAAAATACTTGCACGACACGATGTAGAATAATAAAATAGAAAAGAGAATTATATGAAATACGAATTTGAAGTTCCAGGCAAAGTTGTCGGAAAAGAAAGACCAAGAGTAAATATGTATACAGGACGAGTATACACACCAAACAAAACAAAAGAATATGAATATTTAATACAGCAATATTTTAAAATGGTATACCCAACAGCAGATATGTTAGAAGGAAGAATACATATAGATATAATTGCGTATCTTAAAATCCCCAAAGGTACTAGTAAAGTGAAAGAAAAAGAAATGTTAGAAGGCAATATGAGTCCAACTCAAAAACCTGACATTGATAATATTGCAAAATCGGTATTGGATGCAATGAACAAAGTAGCATTCAAAGACGATAATCAAGTAACCAAAATATCTGTAGAAAAAAAATTTTCAACAGAAGATAAAGTACAAATAATATTAGAAGAATATTAATAAAATCTAAAGAATTGGATTATTCCATAAGAATAACCAGTTCTTTTTTATTATGCTAGAAATATACTATTTTATAGGTGATTAGTATGAACAAAAAATGTGTATGCTTTGAAATACATTCCATAATAAACAAAAAATTAAAATATAAGATTATGGACAAATTTAATATATTTGAGAAAAGAGAAGATGAAGAAAAAATAACATACATATTATATAAATCAAATGGAAACTATATAAAGAAAATAAATTCAAAAGTGAAAAAAATTAATACGCCAATAGTTTTTTCTAGGCAGATAAAAGAAAATATAAATAAAGAAGAATATGAAGATACAATATTATATAAACTAATAAAATTGTTAGAAGAAGATAAAACAATATTTAGAAAATATATAGAAGAAGTATTAAATAGTATAATTACAAAAAAAGAAGAAGCTCCGGAGCAACAGAGTTTGTATATATTAGCAAAGTCAGAAAATATAAAAATAAAAAACGAGATAATTAATATGATTGCAAAATACAAAACAATAAATGTAATAACAACAAATTTAAGAGAATTTCAAAAGTTAGAAGCGGATCTAGATGAAAATTTGGAAACATTTGCAGTATTAAATAACAAAAGAAAAAGCTTAGCAAGAGCTCAATATATAATAAACATCGACTACAATGAAGAAGAACTGTTGGAATATAATATAAATAGAACAGCTAATGTATTTAATTTGAATACTGGAAAATTGCATCTTAATAATTTTGATGGATATATTATAAATAATATAGAGATAAATAGTAATAATCAAGAGTATGATATAAAAGACTTATATTTGGCAAATATGGTAAAAGAAGAAGATATGGAAATTATAATAAAATCAAAGAAATATAAATTAATAGGAAATAATGGATATATTTTTATATAGTTGAATTATGCTAAGCCTCTTGACAAATTTGAAAAAATGGTTTAATATATAGGAACATAAAAATTAGATTTAAAATCTATACTGCAAATGTGCAAAAGGAGGTTGACAAAGATGGAAGAAAATGGAGTACTTGTAACACAAGAAGGTTATGACAAACTAGAGAAAGAATTAGACTATCTTAAGACAGAGAAAAGAGCAGAAATAGCAGAAAAAATCAAAGTTGCACTTGGGTTTGGAGATTTATCAGAAAACTCTGAGTATGATGAAGCAAAAAACGCACAAGCAGAAAATGAAGGAAAAATAGCAGAGTTAGAGAACAAAATCAGATATGCTAAAATTATAGATGAGTCAGAGATAGACACAAAAACTGTTCAAGTAGGAAATATAGTTAAAGTTTATGATGAAGAATTTGACGAAGAAACAATTTTTACAATAGTCGGATCAACAGAAGTTGATTTAGCACAGAACAAAATATCAAATGAATCACCAGTTGGAGCAGCTTTACTTGGTAAAAAGAAGAATCAAGAAGTAGAAGTAAAAACACCAGCCGGAACAGCAAAATACAAAATATTATCAATAACAAAATAAAGTAAAATAGCGCTTTTAAAGTGCTATTTTTTATGTATATTTTTTATTGAAAATAATATTGAATTGTGATATATTTTGAAAAAAGAAAATTGGAGGTACACTAATATGACACAAGCAGATAAGCACTTTATAGACACTTGTAAAAAGATAATAACAGAAGGCTACTCATCAGAAGGAACCGGAGTTAGAACAAGATGGGAAGATGGAAGCGAAGCAAATTACATCTCTATAGTTGGTGTTACAAATGTATATGATGTAGGAAAAGAATTTCCAATGATAACACTTAGAAATAATTCTCAAACAGCAAAAAGGGCAATAGATGAAATTTTATGGATTTGGCAAAAGAAATCAAATAACATTAAAGACTTAAATTCTCATATTTGGGACCAATGGGCAGATGAAAACGGAACAATTGGAAAAGCTTATGGATATCAATTAGGAAAGAAATATCAGTTTAAAACAAAAGAAGGAATAAAAGAAATGGATCAAGTAGACTATGTATTATACTTATTAAAGAATGATCCTGCTAGTCGTCGTATTATGACAAATATATTTAATCATGAAGAATTAAAAGACATGAGATTAGAACCTTGTGCATATGGAACTCAATGGCTTGTAAAAGGTGGAAAGCTTCATTTAATATTAAATCAAAGATCACAAGATATGCTAGCAGCAAATGGCTGGAATACAATGCAGTATGCAACACTTTTATGTATGTTTGCTCAAGTTGCAGGTCTAGAAGTAGGAACTCTTACACACAACATAGGAGACTGCCATATTTATGATAGACATGTACCATTAATAGAGAAATTAATAGAAGCAGAAGCTAAAGATGTATGTCCAAAATTAAAAATAAATAATCCTACAAAGAATTTCTATGATTTTAAGGTAGAAGATTTTGAAATAGAAGGATATGATTATAATAAAGATATAAAATTGGGAAAAATCCCAGTAGCTATCTAAGGAGGAAAAAATGTTAAGTATAATTGTAGCGGTTGCAAAAAACAATGTAATAGGAAAAGATAATCAACTTATCTGGCACTTACCAGAAGATTTAAAAAGATTCAAGAAATTAACAACTAATCATACTATTATAATGGGAAGAAAAACTTTTGAATCATTAGGAAGAATATTGCCAAATAGAAAACATGTAATTCTTTGTAATGATGCAGAAATGAATATAAAAAATGAAAATGTTGAAATATTAGATGACATTTCAAAACTAGAAAAATATAAAGATTCGGAAGAAGAAAACTTTGTAATAGGAGGAGCAACAATATATAAACTGTTGATGCCATATGCAAATAAAATGTATGTTACACATATAAACGAAGAATTTGAGGGAGATGTATATTTCCCAGAAATATCTGAAAATGATTGGAAAATAACAGAAAGAGAGAAAGGTTTAAGAGATGAAAAAAATCCTTTCGATTACGAATACGTAACATACGAAAGAATTAATAAGGAATAAATAAAAAAACACATCTGTAATTTGACCGTTGTAGATGTGTTTTTTTTCAATACAATGGCAACCCATGTTTGTGGTTTCTCCATTTCCTATGTACTACTATACACTGCTAAAACAAATTTGTTAATGAAATTTACTCATTAATAAAATTATAATCTTATAGCAGATTCTAATGCTAACTCAATCATAGAATTTAAAGAAGTTTGTCTTTCGTTTGCAGAAATCTCTTGATGTTTATAATGAGAATCAACAACACTAAGTAAACAACAAGCTTTTTTTCCTAAATAGTGAGCATTATAGAATAGGGCAAAAGCTTCCATTTCTGCACCAATAATATTTAAATCTTTTGGAAATCTAGCAATCAACTGATTAACATCTTTAACATAATAATCAAAACAGTCTGTGCAAAGAGTATTTCCTTTAACATAAGGGATATTAAGCTCTTTTGCAGTATTTTCTATAACAGAATTAACCTGTTTATCAGAATTCATTAAATGACATTCTGTCTCTGTAAGTTCATAAGCATAATTTCCTTCTGTATAAGCATTATCTACTAAAATTGTGTCCAATAAATTTAGACTCTCATTGTAAGCTCCACAAGAGCCGATACGAATAATAGTATCAACATTATAGAATTTATATAGCTCATAAGAGTAAATTCCTATACTTGGCATTCCCATACCAGATGCAAAAACAGTAATTCTTTTTCCTTTATAATTTCCTGTATATCCAAACATATTTCTTACACTATTTATTAGTTTTACATCCTCTAAAAAATTGTCAGCAATATATTTTGCTCTAAGTGGATCTCCAGGCATTAAAACAATATTTGCGATATCTTCTAATTTCGCTTCATTATGTGGTGTCATAAAAACCTCCTAATTAAAAATTCTTTAAGATAAGACTATTATATCATAAAAAAAGCATACTGCAATAAGATAAAGCAAAATTACATAAAAGTCTTGCAAATTAAGAAAAATATGATACAATTATAAACAGAAAAAAGAAAATTTGTTTGATAAAGAAAGGGAATCAAATGATAGCATATTTAAAAGGAAAATTAGTGATAAAATCAGTAGATTATATAGTTATAGATGTACAAGGAATTGGATATAAAGTGTATATGGCAAAAACAGCAATAGATAAACTTGAAAAAGAAAAAGAAATTAAGGTTTATACATATTTAAAAGTTAGAGAAGATGATATAAGCTTATTCGGATTTAACACTCTTGAAGAATTGCATATGTTTGAACTATTAATATCTGTTGGAGGAATAGGTGCAAAATCAGCAATAGCAATATTGTCAAATATAACTCCATCAAAATTTGCATTAGCAGTAATTACAAGTGATGTAAATACTTTAAAAAAACTACAAGGGATTGGTCCTAAAACAGCACAAAGAATTATATTGGAATTAAAAGATAAAATAAAAACAGAAGAAACAATAGAGAATCAAGAGAATACAATAAAACAAGAAGAACAAATTCAAGAAGATATGGAAGAATTAATACAAGCTTTGCAAGTTTTAGGATATAGAAGATATGAAATAAATAACATATTATCAAAGATAAAAGAAGAAACTCTAGAAGATAGAATAAAAGAAGCTTTGCAATACTTAGCAAGGTAGCTTGCTAAGTTTGTTACTATTAGGCGAGAAAAGAAAGGAGAATAAAATGAACCCAAATGAACCATTAGCATATAGAATGAGTCCAAAAACATTAGATGACTATGTTGGACAGGAGCATATACTAGCACAAGATAAAATTTTATATAGAACAATAAAAGCAGATAGATTATCTAGTATTATTTTATGGGGACCTCCTGGATGTGGCAAGACTTCACTTGCAAGAGTAATTAGTAATACAACAAAATACAAATTTACTAAATTAAATGCAGTAACTGCAGGTGTGGGAGATATAAAAAACGCAATAGAAGAAGCGAAAAATCCATTATTAAATCCTACTGGAAAATGTATTTTATTTATAGACGAGATTCATAGATTTAACAAATTGCAACAAGATGCGTTATTACCATTTGTAGAAAATGGAACTGTTATATTAATAGGAGCGACAACAGAAAATCCATACTTTGAAGTAAATAAAGCTTTAATATCAAGATCAATGATATTCAAACTAGAGCCTCTAACTGAAAATGATATATTTAAAGTGCTGAAAAAAGCACTAGAAAAACCAGAAGGTTTAGGAGAGTACAAAATAAAGATAACAGATGACACTCTTTACAAAATAGCAGAAACTGCAAACGGAGATGTAAGAACAGCCCTAAATGGTTTAGAAATAGCTGTATTGACAACTAAAATGGGAGCAGATGGATATATTACAATAACTGATAAAATTGCGAAAGAAAGTGTTCAAAGTAGAAAGGCAATATTTGATAAAAACGGTGATAGACATTATGATAATATTAGTGCATTTATAAAATCAATGAGAGGAAGCGATGCTGATGCAACAGTATTTTACTTAGCTCGAGCTTTAAATGGAGGAGAAGATCCGATGTTCTTAGCTAGAAGAATAGTAATTGCAGCATCAGAAGAAGTTGGACTTGCAAATCCTAATGCACTAGTTGTTGCAACAAGCGCAATGGAAGCGGTACATATGGTTGGAATGCCAGAAGCAAGAATAATATTATCTCAAGCAGCACTATATGTAGCTAACTCAAAAAAATCAAACGCAAGCTACTTAGCAATAAACAAAGCATTAGAAGATGTATCAAGTAAAGATACAGGGGAAGTTCCAATGCATATTAGAAATGCACCTATTGAAGGAATGGAAAAAGACGGATATGGAGTGGGATATAAATACCCGCACGATTATCCAGGACACTATGTAGAACAGCAATATTTACCAGATAAAATGATTGGAACTAAATATTTTATCAAAGATGAAAACTGTGAATAGAAAGTGGAAAACAACACTAAAAGTCTGTAAATCAAATGAAAAAATAGAAATAATTAGTACGACAAAGAAGTTAAAGATATAAACGGAAAAATTCCTGACCAAATAGTCAGGAATTTAATATTTTACTCAGCTTTTTTATCATCTTTAAACATCTCTTTTACAGCACCTAAACTTGAAAGAGTGTTAGTAGCTTCAAAAGGAATAAATACTTTGTTAGCCTCACCATTAGCAATATCTTTTAAAGCTTCTAAAGACTTTAATTGAACTAATGTCTCATCTGGTTTAGCTTTCATCATTGCATTATATACCATTTGAATTTCTTCAGCTTTAGCGGCTGCAACTTTTCTTATAGCATCTGCTTCACCGGCAGCCCTTCTGATTTTAGCTTCTCTTTCAGCATCTGCTTCAAGAATAGCAGCTTCTTTTTTACCTTCAGCAAGAGTGATTGCAGATTGTCTTTCACCTTCAGCTTGAAGAATTTGAGCTCTTTTATTTCTTTCAGCATTCATTTGCTTTTCCATTGCATCTCTAATATCAGCAGGTGGAGTAATATCTTTAATTTCAACTCTGTCTATTTTACATCCCCATTGATATGTAGCTTCATCAAGAATTGCTCTTAATTGTTCATTAATAAGATCTCTTGAACCAAATGTCGCATCTAAATCCATTTTACCGACAATATCACGAATTGTAGTGATAGCTAAATATTCAATACCTTTCTTTAAAGATTGGATTTCATAAACTGCTTTTGCTGGGTCTGTAACTTTATAGAATACAACAGTATCTATTGTTATAGTAACATTATCTTTAGTGATAACTCCTTGAGGTGGTACATCCATAGTTTGTTGTTTTAAACTTACAACACTTCTAACATGATCAACAAAAGGAATTATAATTGTAAGACCTGCGTCAGCTATTTTATGAAATTTACCTAATCTTTCTATAATATAAACTTCTGATTGTCTTACAATCTTGATTGATTTTACTGCTATAATTATGATTATAACTAGTAGTGCAATTAAAAACCACATAATGTTTCCTCCTTAAATTATATATATTAAAATTAAATTTATTTAGCACTTCCTGATATTGAATAAACTGGCTCTACAATTAAATTAACGCCATCAATTTTTAGAATTCTTACAGTGCTTCCAACAGGAATAGCATTAATAAAATCATTAGTAGTAACGGCTGACCATGTATCGCCTAAAATCTTAACCTGACCAATCTTATTTGAACCAGAGTTGATTTCCTTTATAACTGTTCCTTCTTGACCAATTAAAGCATTAACATTTGTTGCTACTGTATCTTTTTTAGTAAGCTTATCGGTTAATGGTCTTGTTAAAAAGATTAGTATAACGGAAATTATAATAAATATAGTAGCTTGCACAATTATGTTGTGAATAAATAAGCTTAACAGAGATGTTATTAGTGCTGCAATTGCAAACCAAAACACGAAAAATCCAATAGTTGCAATTTCTATAATTAAACAAACTCCTGCTATTATAAGCCATATTTGCCAAGGAACCATAAAATACCTCCTATTCAATTTTAATACATAAACATTATATCATAAAAATCGCATAAAATAAAGGGTTTTGTTAAAACTAGTAAAAATATATTAAAACAGATTGCATTTTACAATAATTTGTGATAAAATAAATAAGTCAATATAAGTAGCAAAAGGAGAGTTAAAAATGCAAGTAGTAAAATATATATTAATGGCCTTATATATCTTAAACTGTTTAGCAGTAATTGTAATCACAATGATTCAGACTAAAGACAGCAGAGGAGCTTCTGGAACAATAGTTGGTTCTACTACAAGTAATTTCTATGAGAAGAATAAAAGCAGAACTCATGAAGGAAAATTAAAGAAATGGACAATGATACTTGGAGGAATTTTTATAGTATTAACTATAGCTCTAGGAATAGTATATGTTATATAAGATTACTTAAAGATATTTAGTAAGGCGGCAGATAATGTTCTGTCGTTTTTGCGTGTTTGCAGAAAGGAAAAAAATGAAAAAATCAAAAAAGAAAAAGATAATTGAAGAAAATAAAGAAACTCTAGTTGGAACTTTTAAAAGAAGTCAAAATTTTGGGTTTGTTATTCCTGATGACAAAAATGTTGAGGGCGACATTTATATTCCAAAAAAGAAAATGGCAAAAGCAAGAAACAACCAAAAAGTAGTTGTCCAAATAGATAAAAAAGCAGACAGAAAAAACAAAGCAGAAGGTACGATTATTGAGGTAATTGGTTATATAGACGAAGCAGGAATTGATATGTTAGCTCTTATAAAAGAATATAAATTGCCAAATGAATTCCCTGAACCAGTTATAAATGAAGCGTTAGAAATTCCACAAATTATAAACGAAAAAGACATTCAAAGACGAGTAGATTTAAGAAACGAGGAAATCTTTACAATAGATGGAGAAGATGCAAAAGACCTAGATGATGCAGTAAATGTAAAGAAAAATGCAGACGGAACATATACATTAGGAGTGCATATTGCGGATGTTAGTTACTATGTAAAATCAGGCTCTAAGCTAGACAAAGAAGCAATAACAAGAGGAACAAGTATCTATATGATGGACAGAGTAATACCAATGCTTCCAAAAGAACTATCAAATGGTATATGCAGTTTAAACGAAAATCAAGATAGATTTACAATATCAGTCATAATGAAAATAAACGAAAAAGGAAAAATTATAGACTCTGACATATTTAAATCTGTAATAAAAACAACCAAAAGGATGAATTATCATGATGTAAATGATTTGTTTTTATATAAAGACTTACAAGATGGAAAACTAAAAAAAGAAACTTTTTCAGATAAAGAGTTAAAAAGAATAGAAAAAGTGGCTAAGAAATATCAGCCTTATATAGAACATTTTTTGAGAATGAGAGAATTAAAGGGAATATTAAAAGATAGAAGGGACAAAAATGGAAGCTTGAATTTAGATATTCCTGAAAGTAAAATAATACTAGACAATAATGGAGTAGCAATAGATGTAAAAAAATATGATTACTTAGAATCAAATGAGGTCATAGAACAATTTATGCTAACTGCTAATGAAACAGTAGCAGAAAAATTTTATTGGTTACAAGCCCCATTTATATACAGAGTACATGAAACTCCAGACTTAGAAAAAGTTGAGGAATTAAATAAATTTTTATTTAATTTGGGATATAAAATAAGAGGAGTAAAAAAAGACGACCAAGAAAGTATACACTCAAAAGCTTTCGCTCAAGTGTTAGACGAAGTAAAGGGAAAAGAAGAAGAAAAAGTGATATCAAATTTAATATTAAGAACTTTAAAAGTAGCAAGATATGAGAGTCAAAATAAAGGACACTTTGGGATAGCGAGCAAGTGCTATTGCCATTTTACTTCTCCAATAAGAAGATACCCAGATTTGTTCATTCATAGAGTAATATCTTCATATTTAAAACACGATTATAATATAAATGAAGAACTAAGAAAAAAATACGAAATAGAAGCTGTAAAATATGCAGATAGTTCGTCAGAAAGAGAAAAAATTGCACAAAAAGTGGAAAGAGATGCAGAAAAAATAAAGAAAGCAGAATTTATGAAAAGTAAAATAGGACAAGAATACGATGGAGTCATTTCTGGAATTACTTCTTTTGGAATATTTGTAGAGCTAGACAATACAGTTGAAGGTCTAGTTAGATTCGAGAATATTGGTGATGAATATTATATTTATGATGATGAAAGAAAGACTCTAAAAGGAGAAAAGAGTAATAAGGTTTATAAAATAGGAGATAAAGTAAAAATAGAAGTACTTTCAGCTGATAAACTTACAAGAAAAATTGATTTTAAATTAATATAATGTTATTGAAAAGGGGCTGATATATCAGTTCCTTTTTGTTTTGCGTGAGAAATATTATATGTCATATAAAGAACTAATATGAATATACTCCTCAAAGCTCTCGTTCAAACAATTTCGCAAGGATTTCTAAATGAGTTTTACGGCACCCTTCCACGTATGGATTCATAACTGAATCCACCTGAACTCTTTCCGTAAAACTTTATTAAGAACTCCTAGGCTCAATTATTTTCAATTTGATCTTTTCGTCATATATTATATTAGTTCTTTCGTATAAAACTAACTTTATGAATAATTTACCGCAAGTAACGAGGTATATTCTTCCAAAGATAGAACCGTAATAAAATTAAAATCCTTGGCAAAAGCACGCAAAATATCTAAAGTATTATCCGTAGAATCCAAATCAACAACAATTACCTCCGGTATATTTAAATTATAATAAAGCATCTGATAAATCAACAAACGCAAAAAATATTCAATATTATTTTCTTGATTATGTACAGTAATTACAAAAGAAGTATCAGTAAAAGAAATTTTTGGATATTTACGAATATGAATAATTGTTTTAATTATTTCAAATAACCCATACAAAGCAAGAATCCATAGTATAGAAGTAAGAATAAAATCTAACATACAAAACTCCTAAAATAATTTTATATATATTATGAAGAAAACAGATAATTGGTTAATAAAACTTAAGCATAAGAGAATAAATGCTAAATGAATGAAAACTAAAATGTCGAAACTTGACATACGATTTTGCTGGACAAATATATGCTTTCAAGGTATAATGCAAATATAATATAAGTAAATTTTTTGATCAAAAGAAAATTAAAATCTAAAAACTTCCCAGAAAAAAATAATTAATAGAGAGTAAAAAAAGATGTAAATACTTTACTAAATAGTTGAAAACAAAAGAATTATTTGGTAAAATAAGAAAGGAATAGAATGAATAAAAATAATAAAGAAAACAGAGGACTTTCTCAAAAAGAAATTGATGAAATAATTGATAAAATAATAGAACAAGAACCAGTAAAAGAAATAAAAGAACATTTAATAAAATATGAAAGAGAATATAGAAGAAAAAGAGATCAAGGGCAATTAGAAAACAGTCAATTAAAAGAAGAAAGTGAAACATATGATAAAGCAATAAATCATCCACACGACAAAGCGGTAAGATTAATGCTTTCAAACTCGCAAGAGGCAACGAACTTAATAAATTTAGCACTAAAAAAGAAAGACTTTATAAAAGCAAGTGGAATAGAACAATATAAAAGTAGCTTTGTAACAAAATTATATAAAAATAAAGAATCAGACATTGTGTATAAAGACTTAAAGAATAAAGGAATATATTACTTAATAGAACATCAAAGTAAACAAGATAAAATGATGCCAGTAAGAATAGCAGAATATAGTATAGAAATAATGAGAGAAGCATTGGACTTAGCAAAACAAGAAAAAAGTTATGAAGTTCCAAGAGTAATACCAATAGTATTATATACAGGGGAAGGAAAATGGAAAGTATCAAAGTCACTAGAAGATATACAAGCAAAGATACCAGAAATTACTTTACCATCGATAGGAAACTATAATCTTGTAGATATAAATATGTATAGTGATGAGGAATTGCTAAGTGCAAGAGGAGCATTACCAAAAATGTTGCTAATGGAAAAGAACAACACCAATATAGAAAAAAGCATTAAGGAAATAGAAAAATGTAGATTTACAGAAGACGAAAAAGAAAGAATAAGCATATATATAACCAATATAATAAGAGAAATAGATAAAAACTTAGCAGAAGAACTGCTAGAAAAAATAAATAAAGATGAGGAGGAAGATAGTATGAGATTTGGACAAGCGTTAGTAGATTATTGGTACGAGGGAGTAGCAAAGGGAGAAGAGAAACGGAAGAAAAGAAGGTAAAAAAGAAGGAGCAAAAGAAACAAAAATGGAAGTTGT
The DNA here is from genome assembly GCA_963621875.1 of Bacteroidaceae bacterium. Classification (GTDB taxonomy): domain Bacteria; phylum Bacillota; class Clostridia; order TANB77; family CAG-508; genus CAG-245. The sequence continues at coordinate 33,903 of CAVFFR010000007.1, forward strand.
TAAAAAAATGTTAAAGGAAAATTTTAACATAAATATAATAAAAAAAATCACAAATGCGACTGACGAAGAAATAGAAGAAGTAAGAAATGCAAAATAAGTATGAAAAAATAATGGGAGTTATAAATGGATGAAATTTATTGAAAAATACTGCTATTTGTGATACTATAATACAAGTTAAAATAAATTAGAATAGAGGAATAAAGTTGCAAATAGAAGGTCAAATAGTAGATATTATATATAAAAATGAAATAAATAGCTACACAGTAGCAACCTTTGAAACCACAGAAAAAGAGGAGGTTACTGTTGTAGGCTATTTGCCGTTTATAAATAATGGAGATAATTTAAAATTAACAGGAAACTTAGTAACTCATCCAGAGTATGGAGAACAACTAAAAATAGCTACATTTGAAAAGATGATGCCATCAACACCAGAAGCACTAGAAAAATATCTAGCAAATGGTAACTTCAAAGGAATAGGACCAGCAACTGCAAAAAAAATAGTAAATGCTTTTGGAGCAGATACAATAAATATAATAAAACTAGAGCCGAAAAAATTAACTCAAATAAAAGGAATAAATGAAGAAAGAGCTTTAGAAATAGCACAACAATTTTTAGAAAATTGGGAATTGTGGCAGATAGTTGGATTTCTAGACAAGTTTGGAATAGGCCCACAAAGTGCTGAAAATGTATATAAAAAATTAGGCGAAAATGCACTAGAGAAAATAGAAGAAAATCCATATATATTAATAGATGTAGCTAGTAAGGTCAACTTTGAAAAAATAGACAAAATTGCACTAGATTTAGGCTTTGAACAAGATAACTATAAAAGAATACGAAGCGGAATAAAATACGGATTAGAAAAGATAGGAATAAATGGTCATTCAACTGTTACATATGAGAATTTAATACAATTCGAGCAGGATTTATTAAGAATAGATGAAAATGCAATAGAAGAAACTCTTATAGAAATGAAAGCAAAAGAAGAAATAATAATAGAAGATAGAGATGATAATAAAGAATGGGTATATGCAAAGCCATTTTATGTGGCAGAAAAGAATATAGCAGAAAAGATAATAACACTAAGAGATTCGGAAAATACTAAAAAAATAAAAAATATACAAAAAGAATTAGAAAAAACGGAAAAAGATATAGGCCTTACTTTATCAGATAAACAAAAAGAGGCAATATTTAGCATAAATGACAATAATGTGTGTATCATTACTGGAGGTCCTGGAACAGGTAAAACAACTATTATAAAGGCGATAATAGAATTATATAAGAAACATAAAATGAAACCTGTATTGTGTGCCCCAACGGGAAGAGCTGCAAAAAGAATGACAGAAACAACAGGAGAAGATGCAAAAACATTACATAGGCTATTAGAGTTAATGGGAGGAACAAGTGATACAGATGCATTTAGTGTGGATTTATTAGTAACTCCGATTGATGCAGATATAATAATAGTTGATGAAGCTTCTATGATAGATATGTTTTTAATGAATTATTTGCTAAAAGGAGTTTATAATGGAACTAAACTTGTATTAGTTGGCGATATAGACCAATTGCAATCAGTTGGACCAGGAAGTGTATTAAAAGACATAATAGAATCTGGTCAGATAGAAACAATAGAACTTAACCAAATATTCAGACAGGCTGCTAAAAGTAAAATTATAGTAAATGCACATAAAGTAAATAGTGGAGAGAACTTTATAAGTGGCAATGTAAAAGAAACAATGGTTGATGAAGAAAATGTGGAATTATTAGATGATTTCTTTTTTATTAATGAAGTAAATCAAGAAAAAATACAAGAAACTATAGTAAGCCTTTGTAAAGGTAGACTAAAAAAGTTTGGAGATTATGATTTCTTTAGTAATATACAAATTATAACGCCGACTAAGAAAGGAAAGTTAGGAACAAAAGAACTTAATATATTATTGCAAAATGAAATAAACCCATTAGATATAGATAAAGAAGAACGAACATATGGAGAAATAAAATATAGAGAACAAGATAGGGTTATGCAAGTGAAAAATAATTATAATATATTATGGGAAAAAGAAAACGACAGAGAATTCAAGAAAGAACTTGGAAATGGTGTGTTTAACGGAGAGCTTGGAATCATAGAGAAAATTAATAAAGAAGATAAAACAATAAGAGTAAAATTTGATGATGGAAAGGTTGCAACTTATGACAATGCAGACCTAGATCAATTAGAGCACGCATATGCTATAACTGTACACAAGTCACAAGGAAGTGAATTTGATGTAGTACTATTTATAGCATCACAAACCACTCCTCTATTGCTAACCAGAAACTTACTATATACAGCTATTACAAGAGCAAAGAAATTATTAATAGTAATAGGCCCACAGAGTGTAGTGAATTATATGATTACAAATAATACAACAAAGAAAAGGAATACAGGATTAAAATACAAATTAGAAAACATAAATGTTTAATAAAGGGCTAGATTGCAGGCAAAACTGGAATTTAGCTCTTTTTAGTGGTTAATTAATTCTAAATTACATTTTGCATATATTGTACAGAATAGAGGCAGTATCTTTAATAAATCGTAAAACTTTATATTTTTTTACTTTATGTAATTGAATTGTACTGGAAAATAGTGTATAATAAATAATCAGTAAAAGAGGAGAAAAAAGTTCAAATGGAAAATAAAAATGGTAGTTTGGAATACACAAATCCAGGAGATTATAAAGTATTTAATCAACTTGTAAAAGAATTCTATTATCTAGATGAGGACAATACTGAATCTAATGAAAATTCAGAGAAAAAAGGTTATATACATATAGAGCCAAAAATCATATATAACAAATTTAATAATGTGCTAAAACTAGAAATAAGAATTGGAGAAAAACAATTTTATAAAATAAAATCATTACCAGAATTTTATGATAGATTTCTAAAAAAAGAAACATATAGATATGGTGCAAAACTTGAGTTTGAACATACTAGAGAGATGTTTCTAGAAGAAGATAGAAATCTTTTAGATTTTGTGCTTAAATATGCTGAAATAATAAAGTATGCGAACGAAACATCGACAGGATATGATTACTATACAAAAAGATTAGGAGAAGATTCTATTGTGCTTTCTAATAGTGGTATAGATGAATTATTTAACTGCTTAGAAAATAAAGCAGTTATAATGGAGTGCCAATATAACACGAAAAGTATAGTATTTGTACCAAATGAACCAGATATAAAATTTTCATTTAAAAAGATAGATGACAAGAACTATAAGATATCAACAGATTTAGATATATACGAATATACAATTTACAATGGCAAAGATTACGTGTATATATTAATAGAAAATAATCTATATAAATGTTCTAAAAAGTATAGTGAAACGGTCCTAAAAATTCTAGAAATATATAGAAAGAATTTTACTAGAACGATAAAAATGCCAGTAGACCAGTTATCAAAATTCTTTTCTATAGTTGAACCAAACATAAAAAACAACTTGGAAATTGACAAAGATGACTATCAAGAAATAAAAAAATACATTCCTGCTCCGCTATATGCAAAATTATATTTAGACTACAATGAAAAAAATTATGTGTTAGCAGATATAAAATTTGTATATGACAATATAGAAATAAACCCATTAGATAACCAACCTCACAGTGAACTTTTATCAAGAGAAACAATAAAAGAAGCAAAATTAATAAATATGTTTGTAAAAAGTGGATTTATGCTTGATCAAAAAAATAGCAGATTAATTTTAGCTGATGAAGAAAAGATATATAAATTTCTAACAAATGATATTAACTCATATATGAAAAATTTTGAAATACTTGCAACAGACAACTTTAGAGAAAAAGAAGTTAAAGGTACAACAAGTGTAAATTTAGGAGTTAGAATAGAAAATAACTTATTGGATGTAGATTTGTCAAACTTAGAGTTTAATGCAGACGAATTGCAAGCAATAATGGAAGGATACAGATTAAAGAAAAAGTATTACAGACTAAAAAATGGAAGCTTTGTTGTATTAGAGGATAATGAAACTATAAAATTTATAGATAGCATAACAAAAGATATTGATATAGATTATAGTAAGATAAAGAACAATACCTTAAAATTACCAATGTATAGAGCTTTATATTTGGAAAAAATATTAGAACAAAATCAATTTATAAAAGCAACAAGAGACGATAAATATAAGGATTTAGTAGAGAACATAGACATAAAAGAAATAAATGCAGAAATGCAAATGCCGAAAAAATTAAATGCAAATCTAAGAGAATACCAAAAAATAGGAGTAAAATGGTTAGAAACATTAGATTATTATGGTCTGGGTGGAATATTAGCTGATGATATGGGACTCGGAAAAACTGTACAAATATTAGCGGTTATCTGCCAATATCTAGAGAGTGAAAAAAATGCAAAACCAACATTGATTGTGTGCCCAAGCTCATTGTGTTTAAATTGGCAGAACGAAGCGGAAAAGTTTACTAAAAATGTTAGTTCAATAGTAATACACGGAAGCCTAGAAGAAAGACAAAAACAGATAAAATCAATTCCTAAATTTAATATAGTAATAACTTCATATGAATTATTAAAAAGAGATATAGAAGAATACAAAAAATATGATTATGAATTTAGATACTTAATTGCAGATGAAGCACAATACATAAAAAACAACAATACACAAAATGCAAAAGCGATAAAATATGTTACAGCCAAAACAAGATTTGCTCTGACAGGAACTCCAATAGAAAATGCATTATCAGAGTTATGGTCAATATTTGATTTCATAATGCCGGGATACTTATTTAATTACAGAAAATTCAAAGAGTTATATGAAACTCCAATAGTAAAAGAAAATGATACTCAAGCAATGGAAAAACTTAAACAATTAATAGAACCATTTGTATTAAGGAGAATAAAAAAAGATGTTCTAAAAGAACTGCCAGATAAGACAATAACAGTGCTAACGAGCCAAATGGTAGATGAGCAACAAGACATATATTTATCATATTTGGCACAAGCTAAAAAAGACGCATTTACTGAAATAAAAGAGAACGGAATAGAAAAAAGTCAGATAAAAATATTAGCATTACTTACAAGACTAAGACAGATATGTTGCCATCCAAGCTTGTTTATAGAGAACTATAAAGGAGAAAGCGGAAAGCTAAACCAATGTATAGAGATTGTAAAAGATGCAATTCAATCTGGACATAAAATATTACTATTTTCAGGATATGCTACAATGTTCGAAATTATAGAAAAAGAATTAAAGAAGGAAAATATAGAATATTTAAAATTAACAGGTCAAACAAAAGTGTCTGACAGAATTGACTTAGTAAATGAATTTAACAATAATCCAGACAAAAAATTATTCTTAATTTCACTAAAAGCTGGAGGAACAGGACTAAATTTAATTGGAGCAGACATGGTAATACACTATGATCCTTGGTGGAATTTGTCTGCTGAAAATCAAGCAACAGATAGAACATATAGAATTGGACAAAAGAAGAATGTGCAAGTTTATAAGCTAATAACGAGAAATTCAATAGAAGAAAAAATTTACGAATTACAAAAAAGAAAAGAAACCTTAATTGACAGTATGCTTTCAGTAAATCAAACATTTATTAGCAAGCTATCAAAAGAAGATATAATGAATTTATTTGAGTAAGGAGCAAAAAAATGAATAACGAAATTATTGTAATTGGTGGAGGTTTAGCAGGCTGTGAAGCTACTTACCAAATAGCCAAAAGAGGAATAAAAGTAAAACTATATGAAATGAAACCAGACAAATTTTCTCCTGCACATACAAATAAAAACCTAGCAGAAATAGTTTGTAGTAATTCATTTAAATCAAATTTACACACCAATGCTTGTGGACTATTAAAAGAAGAATTAAGAAAATTAGATTCTCTATTGATAAAAATAGCAGATGAAACAAGTGTGCCTGCGGGACAAGCATTAGCAGTTGATAGAGAAGAGTTTGCTAAAAAGGTAACTGAAAAGTTAGAGCAGATGGAAAACGTAACAATAGAAAGAACAGAGGTTGGAGAAGGTCTTATATCATTAAAAGAACTTGCAAAAAATTCAATAGTAATTATAGCAACAGGACCACTTACATCAGACAATCTATCAAAAGAAATATTGGAAATAACAGGACAAGAAGATATGCATTTCTATGATGCAGCGGCTCCAATAATTTCAAAAGACAGCATAGATATGAACATAGCTTTTTATGGTAATAGATATGAACAAGAAAGACCAAAAGATATGGATGTAGAAGAATGGAAAAACAGTGCAAAATATGTGGACAAGAGCTATATAAACTTACCTATGAACAAAGAAGAATATGAGAATTTCTATAATGAGCTGGTAAATGCACAAGTAGTAGAGTTACATCAATTTGAAAAGAGAGAAATATTTGAAGGGTGTATGCCTGTTGAAGTAATGGCAAAAAGAGGAATAGACACACTAAGGTATGGACCACTAAAACCAATGGGCTTTACAGATCCAAGAACTGGATACAGACCATACGCACTAGTACAACTTAGACAAGACAACAAAGAAGCTAGCATATATAACATCGTTGGCTTTCAAACAAATTTAAAATTTGGAGAGCAAAAAAGAGTATTTAGTATGATACCAGGTCTTGAAAATGCAGAGTTTATGAAATATGGAGTAATGCACAGAAATACATTTATAAATTCTACAAAGCTATTGGACGAAACATATAACCTAAAAAATAACAATAATATTTATTTTGCGGGACAAATAACAGGAGTAGAAGGTTATGTAGAATCGATATCTTCGGGACTAGTGGCAGGAATCAATGCTGTTAGAAAATTAGAAAACCAAGAAAAGGCTAAGTTTTCTAAATATACAATGATTGGAGCATTAGCAAACTACATATCAACTCCAAACGATAAATTCCAACCAATGAATGCAAACTTTGGAATACTTCCTGAATTAGAGGGAAAAAAGATATCTGACAAAAAATTAAAATATGGCAAATTATCAGATAGAGCAATAGAAAATTTAACAATATTTCAATAGTATTAAATTTTTATTACAATTAAATTAAAACTATAAGAAATATAAAATTATATGTTATACTCGATATATAATAATAGATCACATTAAATTAACATAAAGTATTGCAAAAACATACAAAATATGGTAAAATAAAAACAGAGTGAAAAATTTTTTTATTTGGAAAGGGGAACCTATATGGAAGAAAATATGTTAAACATATCAAAAGAACAATTAGAAGAATTATCAATAGAGGAATTAGCAGACTTAAAAGTCGAAGTAGATGATTTAATGAATAGAATAGACAATATATTAGCGACTTGTGAAGAAACTTTAAATATGTAAAATTAGGAGGAAAGTTATGGATTTAGAAAAAATGAATGAAGAATATCTAAAACTAAAGCAAAAAATAGCAACTAAAGAAGGAGTTATTTTAGCATATGAACATAAAGTTCAAGATTTAACAATTGATAAAACAATATGGACAGGAAAAAAGGCAGAAGCGCAAAAAAATTCTGATCACGATGCAGAAAAAACTGCACAAGAAGAATTAGATAAAATAGATAAAGAAATAGAAAAAATACAAAAAGATGTAATTGAAGAAAAAGAAGAAATTCAAAAATTCAAAGATGAAATAGACGCTAAGATTACTGAAATAAAAGAGAATCCTGAAATGAAAAAGCATTTGGATGCAGTTCTAAAAAAGAAATATGAAAGAAAATTAGCAAAAGCAGAAAAAGAAAAAGCAGAATTAATGGATAAAAAAGATAAAGTTGAGCAAATAAAACAATTAACAACAGAACATCCATCATTAGCAAATAATTTAAAAGGAATGATTACTGCATATAAAACAGCTGAAAGTTTAAAAAAAGAATTAAAAGACTTAGAATATCCTGCAGGAAATGGAATTGTTGCATATAGTGATCCTCAAAGAGCAAGTGAAATTCAAACAAAGTTATTACCAGAAGCTGAAGCAAAAATGACAACTAATAAAACACCTTTTATGGATTATATTCAAAAAAATAAACTAGACATAACAGAACAAGATGTTAGCGAACTTGTAGAAAAGGGCATTGTTAATAAAGATGGTAAAGTAGATTTAGAAAATACATTTGCTAAACGTACAATTGCATTAAATAAACAAATTAAAGGATTAGGTAAATCAATTAATGATTATACATATGCGTTAGATGGAGTAGAAAATAGACAACAAAATCCAAGACAACAAAATCCAAGACAACAAAATACTGTTCAAGAACAAGAAAATGGCCAAGAACAAGAAAATGGTCAAAATACAGAAGAAAAACCAAAGTGGTTCCAATTTATTAAAAGATTTAAAGCTTGGAGAGATAGAAAAAATCAACAAGAGTTACCAGAAGGAACATCAGAAGGAACACCAAAAGGACAATCAAAACGAGAAAATAGTTCTAAAAATGAATTTGCAGATAGCTTAAAATATGATATTATGCAAGATGTAGCAAAACAAATGCAACAAGAAAAATTAAAAGAAGCTAAAGCAGCTAGAAAAGAAAATAATGAACCAGAAAGATAAAATAATTTCAAATCAACTGTACTAAAATCAAAAGTACAGTTGATTTTTTATGCCTTTTTATTATATAATTGCACATATGAATAAAATAAATAAGGAAAAATAAAAATGAAAAAAATATTGTTTGTAATAGCAATGCAAAAAGAAGCTACTCAAATAGCAGAGAAACTAAAACTAAATAAAGTAACAGAAAATCAATATTCAAGAGATAATATAACATTAATAATAACAGGAGTTGGAAAACAGCAAACCGCAATTAAGTTAGTAAGTTATCTTGAAAACAATAAAGAAAATAAACCAGACATAATAATTAATATGGGATATGTTGGCTCAACAAACTCAAAAATAGGACAATGGGTAAATGTAAATAAATCATATAACTATGAGTGGAATATACCAGGAGAAGAAAGATACACAATTATAGACTATAATAAAGAAAAAATATCAACACTTGATAATGCAAATATAAAAGTATTGCCTTGTTACAGTGCAGAATGTTTTGTAACAAGCACAGATATAAAAGAAGATGTAGTATTTGATATGGAATTACATTCTATATATATGATATGCTGTAAATATGATATTGAATTAATATCACTAAAAAAAGTAAGTGATAATTTAAGTTTGGAAAATTATTACGAAAACATAAAAATGAAAGATGTAATGGAATTAACAAGTGGGCTAAATTACTTAAAAGAAATTATAATGTAATCAAAGGGGAAAAAAATGTATTTAAAAAGACTAGAATTACAAGGATTTAAATCCTTTGCAGATAAAACAGTATTAGAATTTAAACCAGGAATAACATCTGTAATTGGACCAAATGGTTCTGGAAAGAGTAATATATCTGATAGCATAAGATGGGTTTTAGGAGAGCAAAGTATGAAATCTCTAAGAGGCTCAAAAGCAGAAGATATAATATTTGCAGGGACTCAAAATAGAAAATCATTGGGCTTTGCAGAGGCTTCAATAATTATAGACAACTCTGACGGAAAATTACCAATAGAGTATAATGAAGTTACAGTAACAAGAAAAATATATAGAAGTGGTGAAACAGGATACTTCATAAACAAAGTACCTTGTAGACTAAAAGATATACTAGAGTTATTTATGGATACTGGAATAGGCAAAGATGGCTACTCTATAATTGGACAAGGAAAAATAGACGAGATATTAAGCAATAAATCAGAAGACAGAAGACATATCTTTGAAGAAGCTGCTGGAATTGTAAAATATAGAACAAGAAAAATGGAATCTGAAAAAAAGTTAGAGCAGACTAAATTAAACTTACTTCGTATAAATGACATCTTAGTGGAGATAGAAGGACAACTAGATCCATTAAAAATGCAATCAGAAAAAGCTAAAAAGTTTTTAAGTTTAAGAGAAGAATTAAAAGACATAGAAATTGGATTATTTGTATTTAAAATAAATGAGTACAAAGAAAAAATCAGCAAAGTTGCAGAAGATTTAAAAACATTAGAAGACCAAGAATTAGCAGAAAATACAAAGTTAGAAGAAGGACAATCTCAAAAAGAAGAACTAAAAAACAAAATAGACGAATTAACACAAGCCATTGAAAATATGCAAAATATAGGATTTGAAAGTAAAACAAAGATAGAGCAAATCAATTCTCAAATAGGCATATCAAAAGAAAGAATATCAAATAATTCTACAAATATAGAAAGATTGCAAAAAGAAATAGAGGAGCTAAAAATAAGAATTCAAGAATTTAATGAGGAAAAAGAGAACAAATTATCAAAAAGAGAAAATCTTTCTAAAAACAAAGAAAAATTTGAAAAAGAATTAAAAGAAAAAGAAGAAGAACTTGCAAAGTTGTCAGAAAAATTATCTGCAAAAGAATTAGAAATAGAAGATAAAAAGAAGAAAGTAGAATTAGACACAGATGCAAGATATGAAAGATTATCTGAAATTAATACATATGATGTGAACTTTGAAAATCTAGAAAAAACAAAGAGAAATGTAAAACAAGAATTGCAGATTACAGTGTCTGAATTAGATTCAAACAGAATAAAAAAACAAGACATAGCAAAAAACTTCTTAGAAATAGATAACACTAGAAATAAAGCTATAAAGAAACTAGAAGAAATAAAAGATAAAAAAGAAAAAGCAATAAATGCAATTAAAGAATATGATAACAAAATTAACAATTTAACTGCAGAATACAGAATGAAAGAATCAAGATGCAAATTCTTGCAAGAAACAGAAAAAGATAAAGATGGATATATAAAAAGTGTCAAATCCTTGCTATTAGCTTGTGAAAAAGACGCTAGCTTAAATAAAGGCGTAGAGGGAGTTTTAGCAAGTTTAATTTCAGTAGATAAGAAATACGAAACAGCAATAGAAATGTGCTTGGGACAAGCAATGCAAAACATTGTTACAGAGAATGAAAATGATGCTAAAAAGCTAATAGAATACCTAAGAAACAACAATTTAGGTAGAGCAAGTTTCTTACCAATAACTTCTGTAAAAGGTAAAAAACTAGAAAAATTCAAAAAAGTGGATGGAGTTGTTGGTGTAGCGTCAGACTTAATAAGCTATAACAAAAAATATCAAGACATAATATTAAGTTTGTTAGGAAGAACTATAATAGTAGAAAAGATGGACAATGCAATATCTCTTGCAAAAGCAAATGATTATTCATTTAGAATAGTAACATTAGAAGGAGATGTAATAAACCCATCAGGAGCAATTAGTGGTGGTTCTGTTGCACAAAAAACTGTAAATATTCTAGGAAGAAGCAGAGAAATAGAAGAAATAAAAGCAAAACTAAAAGAAATAAATAAACAGATAGAAAAAATAACCAAAGAAAAAGAAGATTTTTCAGCAAGCATAACAGATACAATAGAAGAATCTGCAAAATTAGAAAAAGAGTTACAAGAAATAGAAATAACATATGCAACAAGACATCAAGAGCTAGAAATGATAGAGGCTCAAATTGTAAAATTAGAAGAAAAAGTTACAAAATTAAAGAAACAATTAGAAGATATAGAAACAGAAAAAGCAAATATCCAAACTTCTAAAGAGGGAACAAAGCAAGTAATTGAAAATTTAGATAAAGAGATAGCAGAGCTAAATCAAGAAATATCTAAATTCGCAGAGCTTAATAAAGATGACCAGACATATATAGACAACTTAAATACAGACATAACAGATTTAAAAATATCTGTATCCTCATTTGATGAAAGTGATGCTTCAATTAACGAAATGTTAGAAAGAATTGATACTGACATAAAAAATGCAAATTCAAGTATTGACACAAAAATGCAAGAAATTGAAAACAAAAAGCAAGACACAGTAAAGCTAGAAGAAGATATAGAAAACTTTGGTAAAGAAATAGAAACTATAAAAGCAGAGGTATCAAATAGCTCAGAAAAAACAGAAAACTTAAAACAAGAAAAAACAGAGGCAAATGCTAAGTTAGAAAAGGCAGAAGCAAAAATAGAAGAACAATATGAAGTAATAAATTCATTAAAAGCACAAATTGTAAAAATTGGAACAAACAAGCAAAAACAAGAACAAGATTTAGAAGAACTAATTAACAAACTATGGAATGAATATGAGATTACGCCAAACAACGCAGTTGAATATAAAAAGCCTGATAACATACAATTAGCACAGAAAAAGACTAATGAATTAAGAAAAGAAATTGCAAACTTAGGAAGTATAAACATAGATTCAATAGAAGCTTATAAAAAAATGCAAGAAAGATACGACTTTATGAATGAACAAAGATTTGACTTAGAAGAATCTATAACAAAACTAAGAAATGTAATATCAGAAATGATAAACACAATGCAAAAGCAATTTGCCGAAAAATTCAAAGAGATAAACAAAAACTTCAACGAAGTATTTTGTGAATTATTTGGAGGAGGAAAAGCAGAGCTAATACTAGAAAACGAAGCAGATATACTAGAGTGTGGAATAGACATAAGGGTACAACCACCAGGAAAGAAACTTCAAAATATGATGCTTCTATCAGGAGGAGAAAAGGCGTTAACAGCAATAGCGATATTATTTGCAATATTAAAAATAAATCCAGCTCCATTCTGCATATTAGACGAAATTGAAGCTGCATTAGATGATGTAAATGTTGGAAGATATGCTATTTATCTAAAGAAATTTAGTAAAGACACACAATTCTTAGTTATAACACATAGAAAAGGAACAATGGAAATCGCAGATACTGTTTATGGTGTAACAATGGAAGAAAAGGGAATAAGCAAATTACTTTCAATGAATTTAAAATAGGAGTTCTAATAATAGGACAAGTAGAATACTATGTATAAAAACATAGTATTTTATTTTTGGGAGGAAAAATTTATGTGGTACACTAAAGAATTAAATAGAATATTTAATGAACTAAACACGAAAAAAGGGGGATTAACAGAAGAAGATGCAAGCAAAAGGTTAGAAAAATATGGAGCAAACAATCTAAAGGAAAAGAAAAAGGAAAATTTATTTATAAAACTTATAAAACAATTTAATGACTTTATGATTATAGTGCTAATAATAGCAGCAATAATATCCGCAATAGTTGCTAAAACTAATGGAAGTGGAGATTACATAGACTCAATTATAATAATTGCAATAGTAATATTTAATGCAATAATGGGATTAGTACAAGAAGAAAAAGCAGAAAAATCGTTAGAAGCATTAAAAAAAATGTCAGCACCAAATGCAAAAGTAAGAAGAAATGGAAAGATACAAGAAATAGAAGCATCAAAAGTAGTACCAGGGGATATTATAATGCTAGAAGCAGGAAACTATGTGCCAGCAGACTGTAGGCTTATAGATTCATACAATTTGCAAATAGAAGAATCAAGTTTAACAGGCGAAACACTACCAACTTCAAAACAAGCAGATGTTATATTAAATGCAAATACAGCTATGGGCGATTTAAAAAATATGGCATTTGCAACAACAATAGTGGTAAATGGTCACGCAGAAGCAGTAGTTGTAGAAACTGGAATGAACACAAAAGTTGGTCAAATAGCAGGGATGATAATAGAAAATGAATCGCCAGAAACACCACTGCAAAAGAAACTAGGAGAAGTAGGAAAAACGCTTGCAATAACCTGTATGATAATATGCGGATTGATTTTCTTAATAGGAATATGGAAGCAGATTCCTATTACAGAAATGTTTATGACATCAGTAGGATTAGCGGTTGCTGCAATTCCAGAAGGACTACCAGCCATAGTAACAATAATGTTATCAATAGGTGTTACAAAAATGGCAAAGAAAAACAGTATAATAAGAAAATTACCAGCAGTTGAAACTCTAGGATGCAGTAGTGTAATATGTTCAGACAAAACTGGAACATTAACACAAAATAAAATGACAGTAACTCAAATAAGAAATGCAGTTGGACTTGTAAAAAACGAAGATAGAAGATTTATATTAGAACTTGGAACAATGTGTACAGACACAATCGAATCACAAGAAGTAATTGGAGAGGCAACAGAGGTTGCAATAACAAATGCAGCTATAGAGATAAACTTAAGAAAAAGAGATTTATATGACCAAATGCAAAGAATAAACGAAATATCTTTTGATTCAAAAAGAAAAATGATGACAACAATACACAAAATCGGTTCAAAATATAGAATAATAACAAAAGGAGCACCGGATGTATTAATAAAAAGATGTAGTCAGTATTATCAAAGTGGAAGAATAGAACCGATATTTAGCAAAAGAGATGCCTTACAAGAACAGAATCAAATGATGGCAGAAGACGCATTAAGAGTAATTGCAATAGCATATAAAGACGTAGAAAAATTGCCAAGAGAAATCAATTCAGAAACAATAGAAAATGAGCTAACATTTGTTGGACTAATAGGAATGATAGATCCACCAAGAGAAGGTGTAAAAGAAGCAGTCAAAACTTGTAGAAAAGCAGGAATAAAAACAGTAATGATAACAGGTGATCATCTACAAACAGCAAAGGCAATAGCAAAAGAATTAGGAATATTAAGAAAAGGAGATTTAGCTATAAATGGAGAAACACTAGAGAAAATGAGTCAACAGGAATTAGAAAAAGATATAATGAGATATAGTGTATTTGCAAGAGTTTCGCCAGAACACAAGGTCAGAATTGTAAAAGCATTTCAAAGTACAGGAGCAGTTGTTGCAATGACAGGAGATGGAGTAAATGACGCACCTGCCTTAAAAAATGCAGATATAGGAATTGCAATGGGAAAAGGTGGAACAGATGTGGCAAAAAACGCATCAGATATGATATTAACAGACGATAATTTTGTGACAATAGTAGAAGCGGTGAAACAAGGAAGAAATATATATGACAACATAAAAAAAGCAGTACATTTTTTACTAGCAACAAACATAGGAGAAATAGTAGCAATATTTGTTGGACTATTGCTAGGAATAAAATCGCCATTACTTGCAATACAGCTATTGTGGGTAAATCTAGTAACAGACTCACTTCCAGCGATAGCATTAGGATTAGAAAAAGCAGAAAGTAATATAATGAATAGACAACCAAGAAATCCAAGAAAAAGTTTATTTGCAGATGGACTTTGGGGAAAGATTACAACAGAAGGCGTAATGATAGGAATGTTAACACTTGTAGCTTTTAGTATAGGAAACAATTTATATTCAATAGAAGTAGGAAGAACAATGGCGTTTTTATCACTTGGAATATTAGAACTTGTACACAGCTTTAACATAAAAGGAGAAGAAAGCATATTCAAAACTGGATTATTTGAAAATAGATATCTAGTAGGTGCGTTTGTTCTGGGAACCTTGCTACAAGTAGTGGTTGTTGTAGTAAGCCCACTTGCACAAATATTTGATGTAGTTCCACTAAACTCAGCTCAATGGCTAATAACAGCAACAATATCAATTTTGCCAGTTGTAATAGTAGAGTTACAAAAGAAATTTAATGCATATAAATTTGGAAAAGTAATATATGCAAGATCTGTGTAAATAAACAAATTAAAATTTTATCCTCGTTAGAAAGAAAATTTAACAAGGATAAAATTTTAATATAAAAAAATCAAAAATTGTTCGGAAAAATATGTCGAATCTTGATACACGATTTTGCTGGACAAACCAGCATTAGAGAGTTATAATAAGGTTGTTATATAACAATTGATTCATATGAATATAAATTTTAATCTAAAAAAATTGGATCTAAAATAAAATCCCAAAAAAGAATGTAATATTACTTACTAAAAATATCTAAAGGAGGAGTGCGTTTGGAAGAAACAAAAAAGGAAAAAGAAGTAAAA
>CAVFFR010000008.1:0-42308 GCA_963621875.1 Bacteroidaceae bacterium
TTCCATTCTTTTCATACGACTATCTCCTTTGTTTTTATTAAATAAGTAATTTAATTAAAATTTGTATATTCAATATATAGCATAACGGCAATAAAAAATCAATACTAAAAAATTATAAGAAGATTAGAAATATTGAAACTTATAAAAGAAAAATGCTAGAAGATAGCGGATTACACAAGTTTTTCATTTTTATTAAATTACTTATTTAATTAAAAAATTATGTCAGGAACAATTTTGTTTCTGTCTTTTTTATGCCTTGTAAAACTTGCCTTTGCTCTATTTAGATGCTATAATGGTTGATAGTAATACATTAGGAGATTTTTATGATACAAAAATATTTGAATAAATTAGAATATAATAAAATATTAGATATAATTTCATCTTATTGTTTAACATACAAAGGTGTAAATTTAGCAAATAGTTTTTTACCTAGTAATAACAAAGATATGGTTTCCAGATTATTAGAAGAAACAGATTCTGCTGTAACTCTGCTTATTAGAAAAGGCGAAATTCCTCTTTCTAATATTGCAAACATAGAAGTTAATATTAAAAATCTAGAAAGTTATAATTCATTAAGTGCAAGTGCTTTACTTGATATAGCTTATGTTTTAAAAGTTTCAAGGCAATTGCACCAATACTTTTTTGAAGATGAAGATTTTGATTTATCAAGTTTTTCAATTCTGGAAGATTTGTTTTCAATGTTATATTACAATAAAAATATTGAAGACTCTATTTTTCATTCTATTATAGACGAAGATACTATCGCAGATGATGCTTCTAAAATTCTTCTTACTTTGCGTAAAAATAGAAGAAAATTAGAGCAAGATGTTCGTGATAAATTGTCAAACCTTGTACACTCATCATCTTATTCTAAATATTTAATGGATACTATTATAACTATAAGAAATGATAGATTTGTTGTGCCTGTAAAAGAAGAATTTAAAGAACATATTAGTGGTGCAATTTTAGACATCTCTGCAAGTGGTTCTACAGTTTATATTGAGCCATCTTCAGTATTTGAACTTAATAATAAAATTAATGCCGTTAAGGCTCAAGAGGCTATCGAAATAGAAAAAATATTAAAAGGACTTTCTTTAATGCTTTGCCCTATTGTTGATAGATTAAAGACTACTGTTGATATTATTGGCAAAATTGATTTCATTTTTGCAAAGGCAAAATATTCAAGAAAGATTAATGGAATTCGCCCTATAATAACAGACTCTAAAGAAATTAGTTTGTTCGGAGCAAGACATCCTCTTATAGATGAAAAAGTAGTTGTTCCTATTGATATTTCAATTGGCAAAGATTATTCTTCTTTGTTAATCACTGGTCCAAATACTGGTGGAAAGACTGTCGCCCTTAAAACAACAGGACTTTTCTGTTTAATGGCTTATAGTGGAATTTTAATTCCAGCTAATTCTAATAGTAGTCTTTATGTTTTTGATAATATTTTTGCTGACATCGGAGATGAACAGAGCATTCAGGATTCTTTAAGTACTTTTTCTTCTCATATGATTAATATTATTGATATATTAAAAGAGTCTACTGCTAACAGTCTTATTTTACTCGACGAGCTTGGTTCTGGTACAGACCCTGTTGAAGGAGCTAGTTTGGCTATAAGTATCTTAGAGCATTTCTATAATCTTGGAGCTTTGACAATTTGCACTTCACATTATCCTGAATTAAAAAAATATGCTTTAACTCATAATGGTTTTGAAAATGCAAGTTCTGATTTTGATATAGAAAATTTATGCCCTACTTATAAATTATTAATTGGTATTCCTGGTAAAAGTAATGCTTTTGCAATTAGTAAAAAACTAGGACTTTCTGAAGACATATTAAATAGAGCACAAACATTTTTAAAAGAAGATGATATAAGTATTGAAAATCTTTTAAAAGGTATATATGACGATAAATTATCTATTGAGAAAGAAAAAGAAAAAATTATAAAGAACTCAAATCAAATTGAGACTCTGAGAAAATCTCTTGAAAGAGATAATAGTAAGTTAAATAAGGAAGCTGAAAACATATTATCTGATGCTAAAATTAAAGCTAGAGAGATTTTATTAGATGCTAAGGATGAAGTTAATGATATTATCAAAGAACTAAACAGTGATAAAACAGACTTAAAAAATGCCAATGCTTTGAGAAACAAATTAAACACCTCTATTGGTGAGCTTTCTGAGAGCCAAGAGAGTGCAAAACCTTCTAAACATTTATCTGCAAAAGATATTTCTGTTGGTCAAGAAGTTTTTTACAATAAGTTAAACACTACTGGCATTGTTTATTCTTTACCTAATAGATCTAATGAAGTTAGACTTCAAATTGGTAATATTTTTATGAATGCTAAGTTAGGAGATTTAAGTTTGGTAAAATCTTCTTCAAATAATAAAAAACAAAAGAGCAACATTTCTTATTCTAACAACAAAGCACAAAGTGTTGCATCTGAAATTAATGTTATTGGTTTAAATGTTGATGAGGCTATTCCTATAGTAGATAAATATTTAGATGACTGCTATATGGCTCATTTAGAACACTCTCGCATCGTTCACGGTAAAGGAACTGGCAAATTACGAGAAGGTATTCATACATTTTTAAGAAAACATCCTCATGTTAAATCTTTTAGACTTGGAACATTCGGCGAAGGCGAAATGGGTGTAACTGTTGTTTATTTTAAGTAAATTAATAGAACTGGATTTTATTCCAGTTCTATATTGTTTTTATTTGATTATTTCTTCAACAATGCTTTCTGAATCTATCTTAAAATGCTTCATCAATTCTTCTGCTTTGCCCGACTCTCCGAACGTATCCTTTATTCCCATTCTTATAACTTTTGCAGGACATTCTTCTGCAAGAACTTCACAAACAGCCGAACCAAGTCCACCAATAATATTATGGTCCTCCACTGTTATTATTTTTTTAGTTTCTTTTGCACATTTTATAATAAGTTCTTTATCTATAGGCTTTATTGTATGAATATCTATAATCCTTATATTTATTCCTTTTTCTTTTAATTTTTTTTGTGCTTTTAATGCTTCTGCAACAGTTACTCCTGTTGTTATTACACTTGCATCACAACCTTCACCAATTTGTATTCCTTTTCCTATTTCAAATTTTATATTATTATTTTTTACAAATTCTTCGTCATATATAATTGGGGTTGAAAGTCTTGAAAGTCTTACATAAAAAGGTCCGTTTACTTTTGATATTTTTTCAATTACCCATTTTGTTTGTATATCATCAGATGGACTTATTACTCTCATATTTGGAATCATTCTCATCATTCCTATATCTTCTAACATTTGATGTGTTGCGCCGTCTTCTCCTACTGTTATTCCTGCATGAGTAGCACATATTTTTACATTTGCATTTGTGTGTGCCACTGTGTTTCTTATTTGGTCATAAGATCTTCCTGCTGCAAACATTGCAAATGTACTTGCAAATGGTATTTTGCCAAATGTTGAAAGTCCTACTGCTGTTCCTATCATATCTTGCTCAGCTATTCCAATATCAAAAAATCTTTCAGGAAATTTTTTTGCAAAAATCGAAGTTTTTGTAGCTCCTGATAAGTCAGCATCTAGCACTACTACTCTTTCGTTTTCTTCGCCTAATTTAGCTAGTGCTTCTCCATAACTTTGTCTTGTTGCTATTTTTGTATCTAAAACCATATTTTCTCCTCCTTTCCAGGTAGAGTACTTATGTTGTGTGTTATCTTATCTTCTTCTAATTTTAAAGCTTTTATTGCTTTTTCATATTCTTCTTCACTTGGTGCTTTCCCGTGCCATTCAGCCTTGTTTTCCATAAATGGTACACCTTTGCCTTTTACAGTTTCTGCTATTATTATACTTGGTTGGCCTTTTGTATGTTTTGCTTTTGCAAACGCATCCAATAGCATATCTATATCATTACCATTGCAAGATATAACATTGAAACCAAAAGCTTCCCATTTGCTCATTAAACAGTCTAGCGATTTTACTTCTAATACTTTTCCGTCTATTTGAAGTCCATTGCTATCTAGTATTACACATAAATTATCTAGATTATATTTGTTTGCAGTCATAGCAGCTTCCCAAATTTGACCTTCTTCTATTTCTCCATCTCCTAGAATACAATATACTCTACATCCTAAGCCGTCCATTTTAGAGGCAATTGCCATACCGTTTGCTACAGATAATCCTTGACCTAGTGAGCCTGTTGACATATCAATTCCTGGTATTTTCTCCATATCCGGATGTCCTTGTAATTTAGAACCTAATTTTCTAAATGTTTTCAATTCTCCTTTAGCAAGATATCCTCTTTCTGCTAGCACAGCATACAATGCTGCTGAAGCGTGTCCTTTAGATAAAAGAAGCCTATCCCTTAAATTTGATTCTGGTTCTTTTGGATCTATATTCATTTGGTTAAAGTATAATACTGCTAGTATATCTGCTATTGATAAAGCTCCTCCTGGATGTCCTGATTTCGCATTATATACTTCTTCTATTATGTCTATTCTTATATTATTTGCTATTTTCTTTAATTGTTTGGTATCAGTAATTTTCAAATAAATTCACTCTCCTTTTCTATATGTAACTGGTTTTATTATAACAATATCATTCTATAATTTCAATGTTATTTTATATTATTTGTCCACCCGGACAATTTTCTTTTCCTCCTTTTCAACTCGCTCATTCCAAGCAAAAAAAATTGCACCACTTCGTGATGCTTTTTTTTTGGTGGAGATGAGGGGAGTTGTCGAGCCGCGTCGGGAAAATTGTCCACCCGGACAATTTTCTTTTCCTCCTTTTCAACTCGCTCATTCCAAGCAAAAAAAATTGCACCACTTCGTGATGCTTTTTTTTTGGTGGAGATGAGGGGAGTTGAACCCCTGTCCAATATTCTTTCTGTATGTGATTCTTCGAGTGTAGTTTGTTATTTAGTTTTTCTATAAGAACACATTAACAAACAACCGTGTTTTTATAGTAGCCATTTGATTTACCTACTGTTTTAATAGCTAAAACAGCGTTGTTATCCTACTGATTGACACCTTATCCAAGACCGTAGGCCTTCTTAGTAAGATGAGCCGCCTAAGCTTAGGCAGCGTATGCTAATTCTCTATTATTATCAGCGTTTATTTTTAGTTCTGCTTTTTTATAGTGGCCGAAGCAGCCATCCACTACTCGCTACACATACTTCTGGGATACTGTCGAAAGCCAAATACATCCCCATTTATGTATATATTATACAATATTTTTTTGCTAAAGTCCATTATTTTTTTAATTTTCTCTTGCACATTGCTTGGTTTTGTGTTATTATTATAAAGTCAGATAGGGGTATGGTGTCAATGGTAGCATGACGGTCTCCAAAACCGCGGGTTCGAGTTCGAATCTTGATACCCCTGCCAATCGTTGGAGCTAAGTAATTAGCTCGTTTTTTATTGGAGGTTTATCTATGGAAAAGATAAAAGTTTTGGTGAAAAAATTTATGACTAAGGAAGTTTTACTATATGCAATATTTGGGGTATTTACAACATTGGTAAATTTAGGCTCTTTCTTTGTTATGAATACATGTTTTAAGTGGAACGAAAATTTATCTAATTTTATAGCTATAAGTTTAGCCGTAATATTTGCATATATTACAAATAAGGATTTGGTATTTCATTCTAAAGCAAAAAACTTTAAGGAAAAGACTATTGAATTTTTTAAATTTATTGCTGGTAGGGCTTTTACAATGATAGTTGAATTTGTTGGCGGATTTTTACTATTTCCTTTATGTCACACTTCTATACAAAAAACAATTATGAAATTATTTGTAACTGTTATTGTAATTATTTTAAATTTCTTTATTAGCAAATTTTTTGCATTTAAAAAATTGCAAAAATAAATTAAAATTTAAAACCTCTATTAGTTTAAATATTATTTTTAGGAGATGATTTTTTGACTAATAGTTTTTTTAAATTTTTATTTTTATTTTTTATTATAATTTTTATATTAACAATATTTATTTCTTTGTGCTTTACTTGTATTGATAATTCAAATTTTGTTTGGCCTTTGCCTAATTATTCTTATATTAGTTCATATTTCGGCTACAGAGATTCTCCGACTGCTGGAGCTTCTTCTTATCATTCTGGAATAGATATTCCTGCTCCTGAAGGTACTCCAATTTTAGCTGTTTGTAGTGGTGTGGTATCTTTTGCTAGTTGGGGAGCTGGTGGTGGTTATACTATTGTTGTTGAAAATAATAATATCAAAGTTTCTTATTGTCACGTTTCACCTACTTTTATAGTTTCGCGATATGATTTTGTAAATGCTGGAGATGTTATTTCTGCTGTTGGTCCTAAAAATGTTTACGGAATTGAAAATAACCCTTATAAAGATAATCTTGGAAATCCTACAAATGGAGCTACCACTGGCTGTCATCTTCATCTTTCAATAAAAGTTGATGACAAAAATGTTAATCCTTTAGACTTTATTTCTGTTCCTGTCCTTGAAAATGAATAAAGTATACTTTTATTTTTAGTACACTTTATTTCTCATTTATATTTTCAATTATTATTCTATTATTTGGATCTTTTATTTCTTCTGGACGATATGTGCATATTTTGTATTCATTATTTCCATCAAACCTAAATATTATAGTTTTTGTAAAGTCATTTTCTTGCATTGGATGTCTTTCTTCTATTATCAAACTACCTCTTGTTTCTTTTAGTGTTTCAAATGTAGTTATGAATCCTATTCCATTTCCACCTCTGTCTTTATGTGTTGTTGCTGGCTCAAACCCTAGCTTTGCAAAAGTTTCTACTTCAAACTCGATTCCTGTATCAGAAATACTAAGTTCATATATTTTGTTTTTTGATTCCAGCACTACAACTATGCTTCTAAATTTATTTTGACTACAGCATATAGCTATGATAGCGTCTCTTATATGGTCGCCAATTAATGTTGCTAACTTTTCTTTTGGTATAATTTTGTTTACCATATGCCTTATGTTTCCATTTATTGTTAGCTTGAAGTCAATTTTATTTTTCTTACATTCGTTTTGCATATATTTGAACATATCATCTACTTCTTCAATATCTGTTAGAGGTAGCTTGTCTGTATGTTTAATATTTTCTAGTTTTCCTGTATATTCTTTAGATAACTTGTTTATTTGGTTCATTACAGATAACTTATCTGAAATTTCTAGGCTCATATTTGATATGATGTTTTCTACTTTTAGTTGTAAAGCTTTTTGTCTGTTATAAAATTCGTGATTTAATTTACTTATTTCAAATTTTTCTTTTGACAATTCTTCTATTTTTGCGTCTTTTTCTTTTATTGTGTTTTCGTATTCTGTTATATCTTTTTCTAATAGTTTTTGCTTGTAATATAATGTTAGTGTTTTTTGAATCATTATTATCATAATTATGCCTAAAACTATGAATGGAAATAGCATTTGTTTTGCAAGTTCTCCGTTTCCTGTTCCTTTTCCGAACATACAATATATCATAATAATTATAGCACTTATATTAACCATAATAATATCTAAATAATCACCATTTGCTTTATTCTGTAAAAACGAAAAGCCATTCTTAAATCTTCTGATCTTGAAAAAAGCGATTAGTATTATTGCCTCAATAACAAGAGTAACACATAAGTTTAATATTATATTTGAATATTTAAACAGTAATAAAAATATTACATTTACCATAGCAGATATTCCTAATGCAATATATACAATAGCATTTGCAATTAAATTAGTTATCATTATAGAATATGAGCTATCTTTTATAAATGTTTTAAGAAAAATTATCTGTAAAAAATACATTAATAATATAGCGAATATATTATTAACATACACCTTACACAATAAATATATTACTGTTGTTATTATACTTGCTAAAACAATTTTTACAATTTCAAATCTTCTTCCATTTATTATTTTCGAAAAAATTAAATATGTATAAATATTGATAAAAAATGTTTTTATTACTATAATTGCAAAATCCTCATTCATTTATTTGACTTCCTTAATTTTTTTATATTATACACTAAAAAAGAAGCACAATCAATAAAAATTGTACTTCTTTCAGTAATTATATTCTTTATTATTATGCTCCCATTATGCGTTCTATTATTCTCCATATTTCTTCCCAACTCATACTTATCACCACCTATCTTTTTATTTCTTACAAATAAAAAATACCACCTATACGCTATTGTATAAGTGATATTCGGTAGTGTAATTTTTGTTATTTTTTGTAGAATTTTGTTTAATTTATGATTTTATAATGTCTTTTTTATTTTCTCCACATAATAATATATAAATCCAGAAGGAGTTGGTATGCCAGTTTCATGATTTATTTTGGCAGTATAATGTTCTGTCAAATCTTCTATAGATGATATTCTCCAAGCATGTATAATCGCGTTTTGCATTGCTCTACTTATTGTACTGTCTGGTTTTTTATATTTTGATGTTAAGTATTGTGTAATAGAGATTTTACTATCTTTGCTTTCAGTTGTTAAAAGATATAGTATCGCATCATGCAAATATTTTCTTCCTTGTAGATGTGCACCTACTCCTATTAAGTCTAGCTCTCTATCTATTCTATCGGAAATCATTTTTGTATCTTCTTCGTCTTTTATGTTTTCTGGTTTTGTTTCTTTATTTTTATACTGTTTTAGTAGTAATAGTGTGTTTATTACTTTTTCTACTGAATAATTTTCCTGTTTTTTATAAAATATAAAATCGACTTTATTCTCGTGTAAATAGTCATATACAGAATCTGAAAATACATTTGTTGTAACTACTATTTTAGGTAGATAGTCTAAATTTAATTGCTTTAATTCTTTCAAAAACTCAAAACCACTTCCTTGTCCTTCATTTAGTTCTAAATCTAAAATGATTCCGTCTGGCATAAATCTTTTAAAATATTTTAAGCCTTTACTTGCAGAGTTTGTTATTGCTACTAACTCTACATCTTTATTTCTGTTAGCAAGTTCTTCAAACTTCTCACATTCATTCTTATCATCTTCTATTAATAATAATTTCATTTGATTTTCGCCCTCCTACTTCCTTTCTTTCTGATTTTTTCACATTTTATCATATTTATTCATATTTTTGTAGTCATTTTTATCACTTTGTGTCGTATTTTGTAGTTTATTATATAAATTAATAATTACTTTACAAAGAAGGGGTTGATTTTTATGTTAAAAACTGAAATTGGTTTAAGAATAAAAAATATTCGTGAAAGTATGGGCTTATCTAAAGAAAAGCTTTCAAAGCAGTTAGGTGTTTCTGGACAGTATCTAGGAATGGTAGAGCACGGCAAAGGCTGTCTTTCTATTGAGAAAATTGAAAAGCTTTGTGAAATAACCAATTTATCTGCAGATTATATTTTATTTGGTAAAGATTATTCTCTACCTGCTTCAGCACAAAAAGCTTTAGACGAATATAGTGAAGAACAAATTAAATCAGGTTGTGAACTTCTTGAAAAGTTTGCTATGTTTATGAAGTGCTTATAAGTATAGTAACAAAAGTCTTGTATGTAAAACTCCTGATATCTTAAATTGGCTTAATTAGATTTAAGTACCATATGAGGCAAATAAAAAAACACAAATTCTAATGATTTGTGTCTTTTTTATTAATTATATTAGTTCTAATATAACTGTTTCTGCAGCGTCTCCTCTTCTTGGACCTACTTTTATTATTCTTGTATATCCACCTTTTACATCTTTGTATTTTGGTGCTAATTCATCAAATAATTTTGTTGGTAGGTCTACACTATTTCCCTCTGCATCTTTTACTTTATTTACATTTTGCATTATTTTTCTTCTAGCATTTAGCTTTGATGGCATATCTTTCTTTCTTTTTTCTGTAGTTGTTTCTCTTACTACTTTTAGATATTCATTGCCATTTTTGCTTTTTACAAGTTCTGTAACTTTGTTTCCTTTTTCATCTAATTTTGCTTTTGAAACTTTTACTTCAACTTCTTCAAAGTTTTCTGCTTCTTTTACAGCTAGAGCTATTAAACTATCAGCTATTGCTTTTGTTTCTTTTGCTCTTGTTACTGTTGTTTCTATTTTTTCGTGCCATAAAAGGTCTGTTACTTGTGTTTTAAGCATTGCTAAGCGTATGTCTGTTGTTCTTCCTAACTTTCTATTTGTTGCCACTATTTTCACCTTCCTTTAATCATCATTGTTCGCGAAGTTTAGTCCTAATGAATGTAATTTATTAGTTACTTCATCTAATGATTTTTTACCTAAATTTCTTACTTTCATCATTTCAGCTTCTGTCTTATTTGTTAAATCTTCTACAGTAGATATTCCTGCTCTCTTTAAGCAGTTAAATGATCTTGCAGATAATTCTAAGTCTTCTATTGAAGTTTCTAGAATTTTTTCCTTCTTAGATTCTTCTTTTTCTATCATAACTTGTGTATTTTTACTTATTTCTGATAAATCTATGAATAGTTCTAAGTGTTCCGTCATTATTTTTGCTGCTAAGCTTAGAGCTTCATATGGTTTAAGGCTTCCATCAGTCCATAACTCTATTGTAAGTTTATCTAAGTCTACCATTTGTCCAACTCTAGTATTTTCTACTGAGTAATTAACTTTCTTTACAGGTGTGTATATAGAGTCTATAGGAATTACTCCAATTGGCATATCTGATGTTTTATTCTTTTCTGCATTGTTATATCCTCTACCACGATTTGCTGTTAATTCTATTACTAGACGACCACCTTCAGAAACTGTTGCAATATGTAGATCTGGATTTAAGATTTCAACTGTTCCATCTGTTTCGATATCTGCAGCTGTTACTTCTCCTTCTCCCTCAAAGTTTATTCTTAGATTTTTTATTTCATCACCATCTATTTTTAGTCTAACCATTTTTAAGTTTACTATTATTTCTGGTACATCCTCAACCACGTTTGGTATTGTAGTAAATTCATGTGCAGCACCTTCTATTTTTGCAGAAGTGATAGCTGCTCCTGGTAATGAAGAAAGTAGTATTCTTCTTAATGAATTTCCTATTGTAATACCATAGCCACGCTCTAATGGTTCACATGTAAATTTAGCATAATTGTTAGTGTTATCCATTTCTAAGCATTTAATATTTGGCTTTTCAAATTCTATCATTTTTACCTCCTAATATAAATATATTAGATATATTTATTTACTTTTACTTAATATAACCTATTATCTAGAGTAAAGCTCTACTATTAAATGTTCCTCAACAGGTAGGTCAACATCTTCTCTTGTTGCTAATGTTAGTACTTTTCCACTTAATTTTTCTTGATCTTTTTCTAACCAAGCTGGAACTGGTCTGCTACTGTTTTCTTCTACTGCTATTTTTATTGTTCCATTATCTTTTCTTATTTCTCTTACAGCGATTACATCTCCTGGTTTTACTAGGTATGATGGTATATCAACTTTTTGTCCGTTTACTTCAAAAGCTCCGTGTGTAACTTGCATTCTTGCTTGTGCTCTTGAACTTGCGAATCCTAATCTATATACTACATTATCTAATCTGCTTTCTAATAATTGAAGTAATACTTCACCTGTTTTTCCTTTACTGTTTGATGCTTTTTCGAAATATCTTCTAAATTGTTTTTCTCCTACTCCATAGAAAGCTTTTGTTTTTTGCTTTTCTCTTAATTGAGTACCATATTCAGAAATCTTGCTCTTTTTTTGACCATTTTGTCCTGGTGCATAATTTCTTCTAGTTATACTACATTTGTCTGAATAGCATCTAGCACCTTTTAAGAACAATTTTTGTCCTTCTCTACGGCAAATACGGCATTGTTCGTCTTTATATCTTGCCATTTTTATTTTCACCTTCCTTAATTATTTCTCGATTTTTATTTTTGTATATTACTATACACGTCTTCTTTTTGGTGGTCTACAACCATTGTGAGGAATTGGAGTAACATCTTTTATTGATGTTATTTCAAGACCTGCTGTTTGTAGAGATCTTATTGCTGATTCACGTCCAGAACCTGGTCCTTTAACAAAAACATCAACTGTTTTTAATCCATGTTCCATTGCAGCTTTTGCAGCTGTTTCTGCAGCTTCTCCTGCAGCAAATGGTGTACTTTTTCTTGAACCTTTGAATCCTAGTTCTCCAGCACTTGCCCAAGATAAAACATTTCCTTGAGTATCTGTTAATGTAACGATTGTATTATTAAAGCTAGAATGGATATGAGCCATACCTTTTTCTATGTTCTTTCTATCTCTTCTTCTAACTGGTTTTTTTGCTATATTCTTTGTAGCCATTTCTCTAAATTCCCTCCTTCTTGAAAAATTAGATTGGTTTTTTTATTTTATTTTTTCTTTTTGCTAACTAATTTTCTTGGTCCTTTTCTTGTACGAGCATTAGTTTTTGTTCTTTGTCCTCTTACTGGAAGACCTCTTCTATGTCTAATTCCTCTATAGCAACCAATTTCTGTTAATCTTTTAATGTTTAATGCAACTTCTCTTTTTAGATCTCCTTCTAGAGTATAACCTTCCATTGCATTTCTTATTGCTTGTACTTGTTCATCTGTTAAATCTTTTACCCTAATGTCTGGATTAATTCCAGCTTTTTTTAATATTTCTTGAGAACGAGCAAGTCCTATACCATATATATATGTAAGTCCTATTTCAACTCTTTTCTCTCTAGGTAAATCAACTCCTGCTAAACGAGCCATTTTTGCACCTCCAAATGTTAATATTATTTTACTTTTTTGTTTTACTTTATAAAAATAGTTAAAGGTGAAATGTACTATTTTAACTCTTTTAAATTGCATTTATATAATAATCTTAGAGGTATCTTATTATATATTTGTTCTTTATAGTTTTTTAAACTAGTCTTTAACCTTTTTTAAAGCATATATATAAACACAAACCTTTAATTTATTAAATATTTTTTAATATTTAACAGCCGCTAATCTCGATTTGTGTTAATATCTAATTTTTTTTAATTATCCTTGTCTTTGTTTATGCTTAGGATTTTCGCATATTACTCTTATGACACCTTTTCTTTTTATTACTTTGCATTTGTCACAAATTTTCTTTACTGATGGTCTAACCTTCATTGTTACGCACCTCCTAATTTATTTTTATTGTTATATATTAGTATTAGATATTATTTTGCTCTCCAAGTTATTCTTCCTCGTGTTAAATCATATGGTGATAATTCTACTTTAACTTTATCCCCAGGAAGAATTTTTATGTAATTCATTCTTAATTTTCCAGAGATGTGAGCTAATATCTGATGACCATTTTCTAACTCTACTTTAAAATTTGTATTTGGTAAAGTTTCTACAACTGTACCTTCTACTTCAATAACATCCTCTTTTGACATTATTTTCCCTCCATTATTTTCTATTGTTATTTATAAAAAAATACAATATAGCTATTTTAACACAATAGCTAATATATTATATAATGTTTTTACAATAATGTCAAGATTTCTGGCTCATTTTCTGTAATTAATATTGTATTTTCATAATGTGCTGC
Organism: Bacteroidaceae bacterium; assembly: GCA_963621875.1. Classification (GTDB taxonomy): domain Bacteria; phylum Bacillota; class Clostridia; order TANB77; family CAG-508; genus CAG-245. The sequence goes on from CAVFFR010000008.1 coordinate 13,455, forward strand.
CAATGTTCCATCTTCTGATATTATTGTCCATCCATCATCTAGTTCTAAAATGTCTGGATTTCCCATTATTACCATTGGCTCTATCGCCAATGTCATGCCTGGTTCTAGTCGTATTCCTCTACCAGCTTTTCCATAGTTTGGTATACCTGGATCTTCGTGCATATTTTCTCCAATTCCATGTCCTTGAAATTCTCTTACTACACTATATCCATTTTTTTCTATAAATTCTCCTATCGTATGACTTACATCACCTAATCTGCATCCTTTTTTGGCAAATTTTATTCCTTCAAAAAAAGCTTGTTTTGTTATTTCTACTAGTCTTTTGGCTTCTTTACTTACATTCCCCACATAGTATGTTCTTGCACAGTCACCATTAAATCCATCTTTATATGTAACTAAGTCAACACTTATTATATCTCCATCTTTTAGTATTTCTCTTTTTGATGGAATACCATGTATAACTACATCATTCACAGAGGCACATATTGACCCTGGAAAGTCCATAACTCCTTTTATTCCACTTGGATATCCTTTTTCTGCAGGTATTGCTCCAAGTTTTCTCATTGTATTTTCTGCTATTTTGTCTAGTTCTAATGTTGATATTCCTGGTCTAATTGCTTCTTCTACAGCTTTTTGTGCAAGTGCTGCTACTCTGCAAGCTTCTCTCATCTTTTCTATTTCTTTTTTATTCTTTATGCTTACCAACTTTATTACCTTCTTTTCGCATATTATTTTATTTTCTTTAATAAGTCTTCTGCTACATCTTGTCCTAATCTGTTTATTCTTTGGCTAACTTCTTCTGTCATTAATACACCTTTTTTTGTGTAGAAGTCTATTAACGGGCTTGTTTTTGTTTCGTATGTTTCTAATCTTAAATTTACAGTTTCTTCGCTCTTGTCATCTTCTCTTTGTACTAATTCAGCACCACATATATCGCATATTCCTTCTACTTTTGATGGTTTCATTTTTAAATTATATGTTGCTTTACATTTTGGATTTGAGCAAACTCGTCTGTTTAATATTCTTTCTATTATCTCATCTCTTGGTGTTACAAGATTTAAAACTAAGTCTACTTTTTTTCCTTTTTCAGCTAATATTTCATCTAGTTTTTCAGCTTGTTCTACTGTACGAGGGAATCCATCTAATATTGCTCCTTCTTTACAGTCTTCTTGTTCTAATCTGTCAATTACCATTGGTACTGTTATCTCATCTGGAACTAATTGTCCTTTTGATATGTATTCGTTTGCTTTTACTCCTAATTCTGTTTTTTCTGATATGTTTGCTCTAAATATATCTCCTGTTGATATTTGTGGCCATCCTGTATTTTTGCTTAATATTCCTGCCACTGTACCTTTTCCTGTTCCTTGCGCTCCTAACATAATTAAATACATAATTTTAATCTCCTTTAAAATTTATTTAGGTTTTAAGGTTCCTATAACCCGTACTTTCTCCTCTTTAATTAATAGAACTCAGCATTCTACTAATTAAAAAGGAGAGAAGATTTATTCTCTTCTTTTTATGGTTTTCCTTTATTCTAAGAATCCTTTGTAATGTCTTGTTACAAGTTGAGATTCTAATTGTTGTATTGTTTCTAGCGCAACACCTACTACGATAAGTATAGATGTTCCTCCAAATGCAATATTTATACCTGTTAAACTTACCATCATAGGTATAATAGCAATTACTGCTAAGAATATTCCTCCTACTAATGTTAATTTTGATATAACAGATGATAAATATTCTGTTGTTGGCTTTCCTGCTCTTATTCCTGGGATAAATCCACCATTTCTCTTAATATTTCCAGATATTTCTGCTGGATTAAATGTAGCATATGTGTAGAAATATGTGAATCCTAATATCAATAATAAATATATGATTGCGTTTATTATTGTATATTGAATTCCAAATCCAGAATAAGATGAAGCTATAGATACTTTATATACTTCTGACCAGAAACCATGTTGTGTTGCAATATCTTTTGAAAATATTTGTATTAACATTGCTGGGAATGTTACAAATGATGAAGCAAAGATTATTGGCATAACTCCTGCCATTGCAAGTTTTAGTGGTATATGAGTATTCTGTGCTCCCACCATTCTTCTTCCTACAACTTTTTTCGCATATTGTACTGGAACTCTTCTTTCTGCTAGTTGTATAAATACAACTCCTGTAATTAATACAAGAACTCCTACAACTAAAGCTAAAGCTTTTATTAATCCTACTGTACTAAATGTTCCTGTTTCTACAATTAGATTCCAAACTGTAGTAACACCACTTGGTAATCCTGCTATAATTCCAACAAATATCAACATTGAGATACCATTTCCTATACCTTTGCTAGTTATTTGCTCTCCTAACCACATAAGTATAGCTGTACCTGTCATTAATGAAAGTACTGTTAAAAGTCCGCCCATGAAAGATGTATCTAAGAATATTCCTGTTGATTTATAGTTAAAGAATATTCCTAATCCTTCGATTAGAGATAAGAAGATTGTAAGCATTTTGGTATATCTGTTTACTTTTTTTCTGCCTTCTTCTCCGCCCTCTTTGACTAATCTTTCAAGTGATGGAATAACCATTCCTAATAGTTGTATTACAATTGATGCTGTGATATATGGAGTTATAGACATTGCAAATATAGAAAGTCTTGAGAAAGCTCCTCCTGATATTGTATCTATAAGTCCTATTACTCCATTAGTAGCACTATTCATTTCATCTGAAAGTGTGAATGTATCTACACCCGGTATTGTTATATAACAACCTACTCTAAAAATTACTATTAGCAATAGTGTGTATAGTAGTTTTTTTCTAACTTCAGGTGTTTTTAACGCATTTTTTATGGTCTTAAACAATTATATCACCTCTGCCTTTCCACCTAAAGCTTCAATTTTTTCTTTGGCTGATTTTGTAAATCTTGCAGCTTTAACATTTACTTTTTTGTCTAATTTTCCAGTTCCAAGAATTACTATGCCATCATTAACTTTTCCTATTATTCCTTCTTCAACTAGAGTTTCAGCAGTTACATTTTCAGCTTTTGCTTTAGATAACATTGTTAATGTTACTTCTGTAAAGTTTTTAGCATGAATATTTGTAAATCCTCTTTTTGGTAATCTTCTAAATAATGGTGTTTGACCACCTTCAAATCCACGTCTTACGCCTCCACCTGATCTTGCTTTTTGACCTTTGTGTCCTCTACCAGATGTTTTACCTAGACCTGATCCAATTCCTCTTCCAACTCTTGTTCTTTTTGTATTTTTTTGTGCTGGTTTTAGTTCGTCTAAATTCATTTCGCAATTACACCTCCAATTTTTTTATTTTGAGATTTCTGATGTTTTGTTAGCCATTAGATGCAGATTTCTCTATCATCTATTTCTAACATTTAACGTCTATTACATTATTTCTTCTACTTTTTTTCCTCTTTTTTTAGCTACAGTTTCAACTGTTTGCATAGCTTTTAGTCCCTCAATTGTTGCATAAACAACGTTTCTTGGGTTATTTGTTCCTATTATTTTTGTTCTTATGTCTCTGTAACCTGCTAATTCTAGAACTGGTCTAACGCTTCCTCCTGCTATAATTCCAGTACCTTCTTGAGCTGGTTTTAGCATAACGCTAGCACTTCCGAATTTTCCTATTATTTCATGTGGTATTGTAGTATCTACTATTGGAACTTCTACTAAGTTCTTTTTAGCGTCTTCAATAGCTTTTTTTATAGCATCTGGAACTTCTGCAGCTTTTCCGTTTCCAACTCCTACATGCCCGATTCCATCTCCAACAACTACTACTGCACTAAATCTAAAGTTTCTTCCACCTTTTACAACTTTAGCAACTCTGTTTATAGCTACTACTTTCTCTTTTAATTCTGTAGAATTTTCTTCTTGCACTTTTTTTCCCTCCTTTTGGTAAGTATTATTTTTTTAGAATTCTAGTCCTGCTTCTCTTGCAGCTTCAGCTAATTCTTTTATTATTCCGTGATATAAATATCCACCTCTGTCGAAAACAACAGCTTTTATTTTTTTGTCTTGAGCTCTTTTTGCGATAAGAGTTCCAACTTCTTTTGCAGCTTCTTTATTAGCGTGTTTTGTTTTTACTTCTTTGTCTAAAGTTGAAGCACTTGCTAATGTTACTGCATTTACATCATCTATTACTTGAACAAATAAGTTTTTATTACTTCTATATACACATAATCTTGGACGTTCAGCTGTTCCATTAACTTTTGTACGTACACGGATATGTCTTCTTTCTCTTTCAAACTTTCTGTCTGTCTTTCCTATCATGAATCTTACTCCTTTCTTTAAATTAACGAAAATCTTGTATTAATTACTGTATTTTCATAAATTTTAAATGTAGTTATTCAAAACTAGTAGTTTTAACAGCGCAAAACGCCGTTTAGAATTATTTTTTACCAGCTTTACCTTCTTTTCTTCTAATATGCTCTGTAGCGTATTTGATTCCTTTTCCTCTATAAACTTCAGGTGGTCTCTTGCTTCTTACTTCGTTAGCTACTTGACCAACTACTTCTTTATCAATTCCTCTAACTACAATATGGTTAGCATCAGGTAAATCAAAAGTGATTCCTTGTGGTGCTTTCATTTCTACTGGATGTGAATATCCTAAGTTCATTAATAGGTCGTTTCCTTTTTTCTGAGCTCTGTATCCAACACCATTTATTTCTAATTCAACTTTAAACTCATGCACAACGCCTTCAACCATGTTATGTATTAAGGCTCTTGTTGTTCCATGTAAGCTTTTATTTTGGTTTGAATCGTCTGGTCTTGAAACTTTTATTTCATTTCCGTCTAATTCAACTTTTATATTTGGATGTATGTCTTTTTCAAGACTTCCTTTAGGTCCTTTTACAGTAATGTGTTGTCCTTCTAATTTAACTTCAACACCTTCTGGTACTGTAACAGGCATATTTCCTATTCTTGACATGATTTGTTCTCCTTCCTTTTTATATTACCAGATGTATGCTAGAACTTCTCCACCTAATCCTGCTGCTCTTGCTTCTTTGTCTGTCATTATTCCTTTAGATGTTGAAATTAAAGCTATTCCTAATCCATTTAATACTTTTGGTAATTCGTCCTTAGATGCGTAAACTCTTAGTCCTGGTTTACTTATTCTCTTTAATCCATCTATAACTTTTTTACCTTTTTCTGTATATTTTAGTGTAATTCTTATTATTCCTTGATTATTTTCTTCTTTTATTTCTTCAAAAGATTTTATATATCCTTCTTCAAATAATATTTTTGCTATTGCAAGTTTCATATTTGAAGATGGTATGTCAACAGTTTTATGCTTTGAACTGTTAGCATTTCTTATTCTTGTTAGCATATCTGCTATTGGATCTGTAGTTACCATACTATTTTACCTCCTTCTCATTAAATCTTACCAACTTGCTTTTTTGATTCCTGGAATTTCGCCATTATGAGCTAGTTTTCTAAAGCATTCACGGCAAACTCCATATTTTCTGATGTATGCATGTGGTCTTCCACATAATTTGCATCTATTATATTCTCTTGTCTTGTATTTTTGTTCTCTTTGTTGCTTAACTTTTAAAGATTTTTTAGCCATCAGCTTTCTCCTTTCTTAAACTATTCCTTCTACTACAACTTTTACCAAATTAATTATAGGCATCTATAACTAATTCTTAAATGGCATTCCTAATAGATTTAACAATTCCTTTGCTTCTTCATCAGTCTTAGCAGTAGTTACGAATATTATATCCATACCTCTTATTTTGTCTATTTTATCATATTCAATTTCTGGGAATATTAATTGTTCTTTAATACCCATTGAGTAATTTCCCCTTCCATCGAAAGAATTTGAAGATACTCCTCTAAAGTCTCTTACTCTTGGAAGTGCTACATTGAATAATTTATTTGCAAAATCATACATCTTATCATTTCTTAGTGTAACTTTGCATCCAATTGGCACACCTGCTCTTAATTTGAAGGCAGCTATAGCTTTCTTAGATTTTGTTACTATTGGTTTTTGTCCTGTTATTTGAGCTAAGTCATTAACAGCATTTTCTAATTCTTTAGGATTTTCCTTTGTATCTCCTAAACCGATGTTAATTACTATTTTCTCTAACTTTGGAACTTCCATTACTGATTTATAATTAAACTTTTTCATTAAAGCTGGTACTATTTCTTTTATATATTGTTCTTTTAAAATTTCCATAAGTCTTTATAGACCTCCTTCCTCTATTATTTTATTTTAGCTCCACATTTTTTACATACACGAACTTTTTCATCTTTTTCAACTGAGTATCCTATTCTTGTTGCTTTTTGGCATTTAGGACATACTACAGCTACTTTGCTACTATGTATGCTATGTTCAGAAGGTATTATTCCTCCTTCTTCACCTTGTTTTCTAGGTTTTACACTCTTTTTTCTTATATTAATACCTTTTACTATTATTTTTTCTGTTTTTGGTATTACTTCTAAAACTTCTCCAGTTTTTCCTTTATCATTTCCTGATAAAACTTGAACTGTATCACCTTTTCTTATTCTCATTTCTTATTTTCACCTCACATTTTGGATGTTAAAATTCTAGAATTTCAACTCTATTTTTGTTAGTATTATTTTTAATTCAATTTGATTAATTTTAAAGTATTGCTTTAAGTTAGTTTTATAGAATTTTAAAATAAAGCAAATATTACTAAGCGAACCAATAAAATTTTTATTGAAAAAATTTTTATGTAGTTCAACTACATAAGATGCAGTTGTATTTTAAAATTATAAAACTTCTGGTGCTAGAGATAAAATCTTTAAATAATCTTTTTCTCTAAGCTCTCTTGCAACAGGTCCAAATATACGTGTTCCCTTTGGAGTTCCGTCTTCTCTTATTATAACTGCTGCATTCTCATCAAATCTTAAATATGAACCGTCTGATCTTCTTATTGGCTTTTTAGTTCTAACAACTACTGCTTTAACTACTTCGCCTTTTTTTACAACGCCACCTGGTGTTGCTGTTTTAACAGAAGCTATTATTATGTCTCCAACTCCAGCGTATTTTCTATAAGATCCGCCTAAGCATCTAATACACATTATCTCTTTTGCTCCTGTGTTGTCAGCTACTTTTAATATTGATTGTTGCTGTACCATTAACTAGTACCTCCTTCTTAATTCTTTTATTATTTGATTATAGCCTTTTCTACGATTTCAACAACTCTCCATCTCTTATCTTTTGATAAAGGTCTTGTTTCCATTACTTTTACTTTGTCTCCGATTTGACATTCATTGTTTTCATCGTGTGCTTTTAGTTTATATGTTATTTTCTTTATTTTTCCATATGTTTTGTCCATCTCATTCATTTGAACAGATACAACTACTGTTTTGTCCATTTTATTAGATGTAACAATACCAATCATGGTTTTACGAAGATTTCTTTCTTCCATTTTGATCTCCTTCCTTATAAAATATCTTTTATAGAAATCTAATTATTTGCTTTCTTTTTCAGCTACTTTTTTAGTAGTTTTTTTGGTAGCTACTTTCTTTGCTTCTTTGCTTTCTTCTTTTTTTGCTGGAGCTTTTTTAGTTTCAGCTTTTTCTTCTTTTTTTACTGGTTTTACTACTTCTTCACCATTTAATTCTCTTTGTGTTAAAACAGTTTTTATTTTTGCAATGTCTCTTTTAACTTCTTTAATTTTCATAGGATTGTCTAATCCATTTGTTGCTAAGCTAAATCTTAGTTTAAATAGTTCTGACTTTAATTCTCCTAATTCTTTTTCTAAATCTGGTGAAGACATTTCTCTAATCTTATTTATCTTCATCTAATTCACCACCTACTTCAGTTTCCTTTTTAACAAATTTACATTTTACTGATAATTTGTTAGCAGCAAGTCTAAGAGCTTCTCTTGCAATATCCTCGTTAACATCTGCAAGTTCAAATAATACTCTACCTGGTTTTACTACTGCTACCCAGTATTCAACTGAACCTTTACCTTTACCCATACGAGTATCTGCTGGTTTCTTTGTTACTGGTTTGTCTGGGAAGATTTTTATCCAAACCTTTCCACCTCTTTTTATATATCTTGTCATAGCAACACGGGCTGCTTCTATTTGGTTAGAAGTAATTTGGCCTAGCTCTAAAGCTTGTAGTCCATATGCTCCATCAGTTACCATATTTCCTCTTGTTGCTTTTCCTCTATTTCTACCTTTTTGTTGTTTTCTGTATTTTGTTCTTTTTGGCATTAATGGCATTATTTTTCTCCTCCTTCCTGTTGCTTTTTCTTAGCTGGAAGAACTTCTCCTTTATATATCCAAACTTTTACACCAATTTTTCCATATGTTGTATTTGCTTCTGCAAATCCATATTCAATATTAGCTCTTAATGTTTGAAGTGGTATTGTTCCTTCTTTGTAGAATTCTGTTCTAGCCATATCAGCTCCACCTAATCTACCTGATACAGAAGTCTTTATTCCTAAAGCTCCCATCTTCATTGTTTTTTGCATGCATTGTTTCATTGCTCTTCTGAAAGATATTCTTCTTTCTAATTGTCCTGCAATGTTTTCAGCAACTAATTGTGCATCTAAATCTGGGCTCTTAACCTCTACTATATTTAGATTTACATCTTTGTTTATCATTTTTTGTAATTCTTCTTTTAAGCTTTCAGCTAAATTTCCACCTTTTCCTATTACAAGACCTGGTTTAGCTGTATAAACATTAACTTTTACAAATTTAGCAGTTCTTTCAATTTCTACTTTTGAAATTCCGCTAACATATAATTTCTTCTTAACATATTCACGGATTTTGTGATCTTCTACTAGATAATCTCCAAAATGTTTTGAATCTGCATACCATTTTGAGCTCCAGTCTTTTATGATTCCAACTCTTAGTCCGTTTGGATTCATTTTTTGTCCCATCTTAATTATCCTCCTTCTTTATTAGTCTCTCTCTTTAAGAACTATTGTTATATGACTTGTTCTCTTTCTAATTCTTACAGCTGAACCTTTTGCAGCTGGTCTTATTCTTCTTAATGTAGGTCCTTGATTTGCGTAAATTTCAGCTACATATAATTTTTCATGTTTCATTCCATGATTGTTTTCTGCATTAGCTATTGCTGATTTTAATAATTTTTCTATTATTTCTGATGATGCTTTTGGTGTAAATTTAACTATTGCTAAAGCTTCGTCTGCATCTTTTCCTCTTATTAAGTCTGCTACAATTTTAACTTTTCTGCTTGAAATTCTAGCATATTTTAATGTTGCACTTGCTTGTAGTACTTCGTTTTGTACTTCTTCTTGCTTTGCTTCCACTATATTTACCTCCTTATTTTATTTTTTTGTTGTTGTTTTTTCTCCCGCATGTCCTTTGAATGTTCTTGTTGGAGCAAATTCACCTAATTTATGTCCTATCATTTCTTCTGTAATATATACAGGAACATGTTTTCTTCCGTCGTGAACTGCTATTGTGTGCCCAACCATTTGTGGATATATTGTTGATGCTCTAGACCAAGTCTTTAGAACTTCTTTTTTTCCACTTTCATTCATTGCATCAATTCTTTTTATTAGCTCTGGAGCAACAAATGGTTTCTTTTTACTAGATCTTGACATTATTATTTCCTCCTCTTAGCTATAAATTTATCACTTCTATTATTTTTCTTTCTTGTCTTGTATCCAAGTGCTGGTTTACCCCAAGGAGTCATTGGTCCTGCGTGTCCGATTGGAGCCTTTCCTTCACCACCACCATGAGGGTGATCTACTGGGTTCATTGCTGATCCTCTAACTTCTGGACGTTTTCCTAAGTGTCTTGTTTTTCCAGCTTTACCTAATTTGATATTTTCGTGTTCTGAGTTTCCAATAGTTCCTATTGTTGCTCTACAGTTTAACATTACTAATCTCATTTCTCCTGAAGGTAATCTTAGGTTAGCATATTTTCCTTCTTTAGCCATAAGTTGAGCTTCTTGACCTGCTGCTCTTACTAATTTTCCACCTTGACCTGGATTTAATTCTATGTTATGAACCATAGTACCTACTGGTATTTTCTCTAATTTCATACAGTTTCCTGGTTTTATATCAGCTTTTTCTCCTGACATAACTGTATCACCATCTTTTAGTCCTACTGGTGCTAATATATAAGCTTTTGTTCCATCTTCATATTGGATTAATGCTATATTTGCACTTCTGTTTGGATCGTATTCTATGCCTATTACTGTTGCTGGCATATCTTCTTTTTGACGTTTGAAGTCAATTATTCTATATTTTTGTCTGTTTCCTCCACCTTGGTGACGTACTGTTATTCTTCCATATGAGTTTCTTCCTGCTTTTTCTTTCTTTACTGTTAATAAAGATTTTTCAGGAGTCTTTTTTGTTATCTCTGCAAAATCAGATACTGTCATATTTCTTAGTGATGGAGTTGTTGGTCTGAATTTTTTTGTTGCCATTTTTAATTATCTCCTTATTTTTATATTAGTGAATTTTTTCCTGCTTCACTTACAGATATTTTTTATTATCCGAGTTATCTCTCGCTATTTTTGCTATTGATATAAATTTTGATTCACTTATCTTAATTATTAGAACCAAGTATAGCAAGGCTATATCTCTTACTAATGAATTTAGATTAGTATATTGCTAGGCAAACGATTAAAAAATTTCGAAATTGTACTTTGTGTACATTGAGAAATTTTTTATGAAGTTTAACGAAGCAAGATGCTGATATAAATTTATTAAGCCCCCATGAACTCATCAATAGATGTCTTATACTTAGTAGAAACCTTAGTTTCTTTTCCACCTTTAGCAAGATATGTTTTGTCAGCTGGGTTTGTATCTATAGTTACTATAGCTTTTTTCCAATCTGATGTTTTACCAACATTTCTTCCTACTCTTTTTTCTTTACCTTTTACTGTTATTGTATTAACTTTTAATACTTTTACTTCAAAAAGTTTTTCAACTGCGTTTGCAATATCAACTTTTGTAGCTTTTTTATTTACTTTAAAGGTATACTTTCCTTCTTGAATACCTGCATTACTTTCTTCTGTAATTATAGGTCTTATTATAATGTCTTCTGGTCTCATTATGCGTACACCTCCTCTAATTTCTTTACTGTATCTAATGTTAAAACAAGTTTGTTATATTTTAACAAGTCGTATACATTTATTGTTCCAACTAGAGTTGTTTTTACACCTTCTATGTTTCTAGCTGATTTTTGTATGTTCTCATTTTTTTCTGGAAGCATTATTAATGCTTTTCCTTCTACTTTTAAGTTTGAAAGAGCTTTTACCATTTCTTTTGTTTTGATTTCTTTTAATGGTAAGCTATCTACAACTACTAAATTGTTTTCTAATACTTTTGAACTTAATACTGATCTGATAGCAAGTTGTCTTTCTTTTTTATTTACAGTGTATTTGTAAGAACGAGGTTTTGGTCCTAAAGCTATACCACCTTTAATCCATTGTGGAGCTCTAATACTTCCTTGTCTTGCTCTACCTGTTCCTTTTTGTCTCCATGGTTTCTTTCCACCACCAGAAACTTCACTTCTTGTTTTTGTACTTTGTGTACCTTGTCTTTGATTTGCCAAGAAATTTACTAAAACACTGTGTACTACAGCTTCATTTGGTTCAATTCCAAATACTTCATTTTTTAGTTCAACTTCTTTAACTTTTTTACCATTTATATCGTATACTTCTATTTTAGGCATTTTTCTTCCTCCTTCCTATGCTTTTACACTTGATTTTATTTTTAAGATTGCTCCATTTGCTCCTGGAACGCTACCTTTTACAAGGATTACATTTTTATCTAAATCTACAGAAACAACTTCTAGATTTTGTATTGTTATTGTATTTGTTCCCATATGTCCTGGAAGTTTTTTACCTTTGAATACTCTACCTGGTGTTGATGTAGATCCCATAGATCCTGGTCTTCTATGATACATAGAGCCGTGTCCCATAGGTCCTCTTGATTGTCCGTGTCTTTTAATAACACCTTGGAATCCTTTACCTTTTGAAGTTCCTTGGATGTCTACCTTGTCGCCTTTTGCAAATACATCAGCTTTAAGTTCATCTCCAACTTTAACTTCTTCTACTGAATCCATTCTAAATTCTCTTAAATATTTTTTTAATGCTAATTTTGATTTTGCAAAATGTCCTTTAATTGGTTTGTTTACTTTGCTTTCTTTAACATCTCCAAAACCTAATTGTACTGCATTGTAACCGTCGTTTTCTGTTGTTTTAACTTGTGCTACAATACATGGTCCAGCTTCTATAACTGTTACTGGAATTACTTTTCCTTTTTCGTCGAATATTTGTGTCATTCCGACTTTCTTTCCTATTATTGCTTTTTTCATTGTTTATTTCCTCCTAACTATTGGCTTATAAATTTGATAATTTATTAGCTTGGTTTGTTGTTTTTGTTTTTGGTTGTTGCAACTCTCAACCTTATATTAATACTTAATTATTTGATTTCTATATTTACACCAGCTGGTAGCTCAATTTTTGTTAAGCTTTCAATTGTTTTTTGTGTAGGATAAAGAATATCAATAACTCTCTTGTGTGTTCTCATTTCGAATTGCTCTCTTGAGTCTTTGTGTTTGTGTGGAGAACGTAGTATTGTTACGATTTCCTTTTCTGTTGGTAATGGAATAGGTCCTGAAACTTTAGCTCCTGTCTTTTTAGCAGTATCTACTATTTTCTCAGTAGACTGTTCTAAAACTACTGGATCATAAGCTTTTAGTCTTATTCTGATTTTACCGTTTGTTACTTCTGTTGTTTGTTTTTTTGCCATGTAATTTTCCCTCCTTAATTTTTTATTTTTGGTCGGAAGGTATAAACGCACCCTGGTGTTCTATGTATTACCAATATAAAAGCCCAAGTTTTGCGCATGAATATCTTGGGATAAGTGCTTTGTCTTTATAAACCTTACCGCCTGGTCTAAGCCATGACATGCTCCATGAAAGTTCCCTCCAACCTCTGGTTTATCAATGGTTGTAGCCACATTTCACTTCAACGCTATCTTACATGCTTTTCTATTATATACTTTTTCTTTATTATTGTCAATGGTTTTATTAAATTTTGTCAACTTTGATTTTCCATCGTAAAAAGACTGCCAATTATTTTTTACACATTTGACAGTCTTTACTATTAACACAATTCTGGTTCTTGTTGTTTTGTTTCTTTTTTCTTTTCTCCTGCTTCGATTTCAGGATATATTTTAAATAATGCTTCTTGTCTTTTTAGTACTCTAGCTGAGTTTCCTTTTATTTCATAGCAAATTGGTAGTTTATTGTATACTGCTTCAGGATCTTTTCTATATAATTCTAATATTCCTCTAATATCTTTTTTCTTATATTTTGAATACGCTAGTTCTCCACCAACACACATTTTTTCCAATTCTTTTGTCCAATATTGTACTTCAACTAACGGATAATTAATTTTGCTTACTTGTTCATTGTCTGTAATGTATTGTTCGTTTATTGACACTAAGTGATGTATTCCTTTATATTTTTCTTTTCCGTCAATTCCATGAATTCTTGTTTTGTGTACTGTTAGTATTTTTTCAATTTCTTGCATTATTGTAATTTTATCTTTTTCATCTTTAGCCACAATTCTTATGCCAAAGCAATCGACAATGCCTTTTCTTTTATCATTTTCCAAAGCAGATTTAAAGCTTTTTAGTCTACCCGAAATTTGAACATCACTATCGATTAACCCTTCTTGTGCCATTTTTTCTACCGTATAACCAATTATTTTAGCTATTATTTCGTAGCCTTCTGTTTGTTGTTCGATATATTTTTTATAGCATCTTTCTAATTCTTTATTTTCTTGCAAATTCATCCCTACTTTCTTTGCCATTTTTTATCATACCACATGTATGGCATTTTTTCAAGTCTCGTTCATTATACTTTCAGATAAAATTTAACCACAATCTTTTAATGAAATTTTTATTCCATTTTTTACCATACTGCTATATTTTAATAAACTCATCCTTTTAAGTTTTTACATATCATAATTGTATGTGAGTATTTCTTGAAAATTACAAAAGTGCTTAAAGAAATTATTGATTTGCTTCAATAATAAAAAACAAGCATTTGTGGATGCCTGTTTTTTACTTTTTATGATGTCACATTATTAACTAATTTTGTTATCATGTAACTGAATTATGAACTAATAATTCATATTCTGTTATTAAATAGTTGTGATATCCCTCTACTGTTAGGTTATATACAGTTATAAGATTTTGAGTATATTCTTTTTTCTCTATCTTTTCTATTTTCATATTCTCATTATCTTTTGCTGATAATTGATCTCCAACAGACAAGTCATATGCTCTTACCCATCCCTTATCAACTACATAAAATTGGTGTCTTGGTGTAGCTTTTATTACTTCATTTCCAACCGTTATTTCATATATTACATCACTATGTCCTCTGAATAGCGATGTTACTTCTTTTAGTTCCTTTGAATTATTGTCCATATTGATTGCATATACTTTATCTCCTATTTTGATATCTTCAATATTTTTAAATCCACTTTCTGCCAATACTTTTGTTCCGGCAACAAAGCAATATGTTCCAACTAATTCTGTTATTTCTCTTACATTTCCAATTTTATCGTTGATTGTTACTTTTATTACATATGTTTTGCCATAATCTACTTCTGTTATTGTTCCACTAGTAGCAGTGCCCTCATAGCTTACTACATATTCACTATCAGTTTCAGATGTGCATTTATATGCTACTGTAATTTGAGGTGCATCATCAACTCCAATTCCTGTATCTTGTATGTTACTTATACTCCATCCTACACCGCTATATGCACTTGTTGATGTTATATTAAATGTTGGGCCAGTAGTATCTCTTTTTATACTATATCCTTGTGTTTCGCTTTTTACATTGCCTGATGAATCTACAACTCTAAAATAATATATATTATTTTGGTCTGTGTTAATTGTTAAACTAGAGTCACAATTTGTCCAATCATTTTGATCTATTTTATATTGATTTTGTATATTTCCAGTTGATAGACTTATGTTTATATCTTTATTGGTCCAAGTTCCCACTTCATAACCATTAAAATTTACATTTAATGTTTGAGAACTAGTTTGCTCGTCTATCCAGTCAGATATATTGTCTAAATCTGCTTGTTCATTTGCTCTTGCTTCGCTATATTTATTTTTTGCTTCTTTACTTTTTTGTATTACTCCATTGTTATTTAATATTAAGCTTATACTTACTCCCGCTAATATCAAAAGCACTACTATTGTTACTACTAATGCAATTAGTGTAATTCCGTTTTTTGTTTTTTAACATTTTCATTTTTCTCCCTTCTTTAGTTTCTTTTAAGTTTTTTAATGTTTCTTTTGGCATTTTCTTCCCCTTTCCATTTGTATATTGTCATTATAAAACACTATGTTTTATAAATCAACTATTAATTTCTCTTTTATTAAATATATAATTTAATTAAAATCAACTACTTTAATTTATAGCATAGCTGTAAGAAAAAATCAATACTAAAAAATAAGAAAATGGAGAAAATAAAAATATTATAAATTGTACATTCTTTAGAGCGGAACAAACTGTAAGCAATTAACTTTTTTATTAAATTATATATTTAATTAAAAAAAATCTAACTTATCAGATTTTTTCTGTAAGTTAGATTTTTTATACTTAATAATTATTCTTTATATTAGTGCTCACGCTCTAGTTTCAGCATTTGCACAGCATAAGAGACCTATTTTCATAGGTCTCAACATTTATTATGCACTTTATGTGCTTTTTCTTATTCAGCTGGTGTTTCAGAAACTGGTTCTGGATCTTCAGCTTTATCATAAGCTTCTAATATAGCATCTTTAATCTTGTCTCTTGTAGCTTGATTAATAGGATGAGCTATATCATTAAACTTTCCATTTCTTTCTTTTCTAGGCATAGCTATGAATAGACCGTTTTTACCATCTATAACTTTGATTTCATGAACAACAAATTCATTGTCAAATGTTACTTGTGCAACAGCTTTCATTTTATTTCCTGAATTTACTTTTTTAATACGTACTTCTGTGACTTCCATTTGAGCACCGCCTTCCAATGTTTTTTTATTTGTACAAAATTTTGTATGTACATATATTATTATTCTCCATTTTATTACTTTTTCCTTCTATTTTTGCAAATTTTTTTAAATTATTAAGTTGCACATATTCATCTCTATCTGAATATATTAAAATAGAATACGTATTTTAATCAATTTGGCTAATGCAAAATAATATTTGTTTTATGTATTGAAAAACTTGTATTTTAAGTATATAATATATTGAGTTAAATTTATGTAAAGGGGTGCTTATACGGTGGTTCATATTGACGAACTAAAAAAATATAAACATATACATATGTTAGGAATAGGCGGAACAAGTATGAGTGGTATTGCCACTATTTTAAAAAAGTGGGGAATTTATGTTACTGGTTCTGACGCTAGTCATTCTGAATTAGTAAATAAATTATTGGCTGAAGGTATTCATGTTACAGTTGGTCACGATTTAGATAATTTAAGAAAAGCAGATTTAGTAGTTTACAGTGCTGCTATATCTAAAGAAGATATTGAATATAAAGAAGCTGAAAAACTTAATATAGAATTAATGGAAAGATCTACATTTTTAGGGCTTATTACAAAAGCTTTTAGAAACACTATATGTGTTTCTGGAACTCACGGAAAAACAACTACAACTTCAATGATTTCTGTTTGTTTCTTAGAGGCTCATAAAGATCCTAGTATTCAAGTAGGTGCTATTTTAAAACCTATAAATGGAAATAACAGAGTTGGAAATAGTGATATATTTGTGCTTGAGTCTTGTGAATATGTTGAAAGCTTTTTAAAATTTCATCCAAAGACAGAGGTTATTTTAAATATAGATAATGATCATTTAGATTATTTTAAAGATTTAGATCATATAAAAAATGCCTTTGTTAAGTTTGTGAAGCTATTACCTAATGATGGCTTATTGGTTTTAAATGCTGATGATGCTAATTCAGTTGATTTATATAAAAATACAAATGCAAAAATTGTAACATTTGGTATTAATAGCGAAAAATCTAATTTTACAGCTAAGAATATAACTTTTGATAACAATGGGTTCCCTCTTTTTGATGTATACAGAAATAATTCTTTTTACAAAAGTATAAAACTTTCTGTACCTGGAATGCACAATGTTTACAACGCTCTTGCTTGTATTGCAACTTGTTATGAGTATGGAATTGACAAGGAAACAATTAAAAACGGACTTTTAAAATATACTGGAGCTCATAGAAGATTTGAATTTATTGGAAATAGTAATGGTGCTTCTATATATGATGATTATGGTCATCATCCAACAGAAATTAAGGCTGTATATGAAGCAATGAGAAAGAAAAAGTATAATAGGTCTTGGGTTGTTTTTCAACCACATACTTATAGTAGAACTAAAAATTTATTAAGCGATTTTGCTAATGCTTTAGTTGGATTTGACAATATTATAATTACAGATATTTATGCTGCAAGAGAGTCTAATACTGTTGGAGTTTCGCCACAAGATTTAGTAAATCAGATTAATCTTAATAGAATTGGAAAACCGGCTATTTATATGTCTGATTTTAACGATATTGCTAAATATATTAGAGATAGAGTTATGCCTAATGATATAGTTTTAACAATTGGTGCAGGAACAGTTACCAATATTGGTCCAATGATTATTAATAAATAAAATTTACGCTTCCATTTAATTGGAAGCGTATTTGTTTTAGTATAGCTCAACTATTGCGTGGAGTGTTTCTTCATCTTCTGATTTTATTGTAACTATATGTTTTCCGTCTTGTTTAGTATACAAACAAATTATTTTGTCATTTGGTTTTATTTGTCTTCTATACATTATTTCTATATTATTGAATGTTTCATTTTCATATGCTTCTGCTGGCAATGTTTCATATGCATAATTTAGATAATTAACATTATGAACATGTCCGTTCATATCAATGTCGCCTCTTAATACAGGACAATCTCTTTTCAGAATTACTGTTTCTGGCTCTACTAATTTATCAATTTTTCTTTCTTCAAAAACAGATATTTCTTCTGGTTGATATTCTTTTTCTATTTCTGGTGTTATTTCTGCAATTTTTCCTTTTTTAACATCTATCATTGCCCATTTTGAAGTTGCTATAACTGCTAAATTTCCATTTTCATCATACATCTCATAATCTCTATATGTGAATATTTTATTTATACCTCTTGCCCAAGTATGTGTTTCTACTTCTGTGTTATATTTAGGTCTTGATAGCACTTTGATTTTCCACGCTAAAATTACCCAACCTTTTCCAGTTTCTTCTATGTCAGTATATCCACACTTTATAGAATCTGAATGCATTCCTCCTGCATTTTCTAATATTTTTATTATCGCTCTATTTTTTATTAGATTGTTCTTATCTATATCTGTAAAACCTATTGTATACTTACATTTATATATTGCCATTTTGTTCTCCTTTTTTGTATCTCATTTTCGCATTATATTCTATTTTTTTAATTGTGTCAAATTAAAACTCTGGTACATATTCTTCTTCGTGTTTTCCTAAATCTTGCATATATCCATTTTCTATATTTAACAAATATAAATATTTTTCTATTTCTGAATATTCTTTTTTCGTTAATTTTCTATTTATCTTTTCATCTTCTTTTGCTTTGTATGTTGGAAAGTATTGTGCCATTACGCTTACATATGCCTTTGTTTCTACATTTTCTTTTAACCATTTCAAAATATGTTTTGAATTTTGAATATAGTTTGGTAATACTAGATGTCTGATTATTACTCCTTTTTTTATAATACCATTATCATCAAATTCCGGTTTGCCAACTTGTTTTATCATTTCTAATATTGCTTTTGTTGCTACTTCAAAGTAATTTGGTGCTTTTGAGTATTTAATAGCAAGTTCATTATAATAATATTTTAAGTCTGGTAAATAAACATCTACAAATCCATTTAAAGCCTGTATTGTTTCCACATTTTCATAACCATTGGTATTATATATTACTGGTAAATTGAGTCCTTTTTTCTTTGCATTTTTTAGTGCTTCTATTATTTGATATACATACATTGTTGGAGTAACTAAGTTTATATTATTTGCCCCATTTTCTTGTTGTTTTAAAAATATATCTGCCAATTCGTTTATTGTTATTTCGTAGCCTTTTCTTTCTTGGCTTATTTTATAATTCTGACAATATATGCAGTTTAGGTTACATCCTGAAAAGAATACTGTTCCTGAACCGTTTTTTCCACTTATGCAGGGTTCTTCAAAATAGTGTAAAGAATATAAGTCTATTTTTATTTTGTCATTACATCCACATTTTCCAATTTGACCTTTTAATCTATTTACTTTACATCTAAACGGACATATTTCACATTTTTCTAATTGTTCTAACATTGTCTTACCTCTTTTCGCATATATATTTTACTATCATTTGTCAGATTTAGCAATATTTGAATATATATTTTATAATTTTAGTTCGCTTATAGCAAACGTTGGTGTAAATCTTTTACTATATGAGCAAAAAAATAAGACTGATAACATAATTTAGTTATCAATCTATTCTCTGCTCATAACTTTCGAATTTACTCTATTCTATTTTGACATTTTAGCTTCTTCTATTTCTTCGTCAGTCGCGTTTGTAATTTCCTTTATTACATTTTTGTCAAAGTTTTCCTTTAACATTCTTTTAATAATTTCTGTTTTTGTTTCTCTTACTCCGTAATTCTTTTCCTTCTTCCCTCCCAATTTTCTTGCCAAGCTCTTTTCCTATTTCTGTTCCTTCTCTAATTCCAGTATTGTATAGTGCTTTTTCATCCATTATGGCTTTTTGTCTTAGTTCTGCTAATCTTTCCATCTTCGCTCATTTCTCTTACTGTTATTACTGCTTTTTTTACATCTTCATTCTTTTCCATAATTTCTTTAACCTCCTTAGAGTTCGGATCTTCTAAAAACATTACCCATTGGTTCTTCTTATTATTCTTATCCTTTTGGTATGCTTCTCTTACTCTTTTTAAGTTAATTATACGTATTTCAAACACGTCTGTCAACACTTTCTCTGGCTTTTCTTTTTCTCTTACGTTCCATATTGTTTCCATTCTTTTTAACTCTTTCGTTACATCTATTTCAAAATCTGTTATTGCTATTATTACTACCTTTCTTGCTTTTTTTATTTGACAAAAGTCGACATTCATTGTACAATATTATCATATATTGAAAAAGGGGATAAAATAATGTTTGGACACAGAAGTGATGGTAGGAAATTAAAAACTCTTCCTCCATTTTTTAGAGTAATTCCTAGTATAATGCTAGAAAGATCAGATTCACAGGTTTATTTTAAGCAAGATATTTCGCTTAAAAATATAGATGAGTATATTGACAAAAAAGCTGAAGAAGGAACTAAATTTTCTTATATGAATATAATTTATGCAGCATTAGTTAGAATTTTGGCTGAAAGACCTCAGTTAAATAGATTTGCTATGAATGGCACCTTGTATGCTAGAAATCAAATTTTGGTCTCTTTGGCTATCAAAAAAAATCTTTCGGATGAAGGAACTGAAACCACTATTAAGTTGCCTTTTACAGGAACTGAAAATATTTTTGAAATAAAAGAAAAACTTGATAAAGTTATAGAAAACAATAAAGATACAGATACAACCAATAATACTGACCGTCTTGCAAAAGGCTTAAGTTTAATATCTAATGGTTTTTTAAGAAGGTCTATTAAGTTTTTAAGTTTTCTAGATAGGCGCGGTATGATGCCTAAGGCACTTATAAATGCTAGTCCCTTTCATACTAGCCTGTTTTTAACAAATGTTGGTTCTTTAGGAATTGATAGTATTTACCATCATTTATATAATTTCGGAACTACTAGCTTGTTTTTTGCTATGGGCAAAAAGAAAAAAAGTTTTATTTATGATGATGATGAAATATTTGAAGATAAGTGTATTACTATTGCATTTGTTGGAGATGAAAGAATTTGTGATGGTTATTATTTTGCAAATTCATTTAAGTTATTAAATAAATATTTGAGAAAACCTGAATTGCTCGAAGAACATGCGCAAGTAAAAGAAGATATAAAATAGCATTAAAACCCTGAGTTGTCTCAGGGTTTCATCATGTTCTATTTTAATATTTCATTTTTAAAGCTTGTTCCATTTTCTAGTTTTGGCATATTTAATATATCTAATACTGTTGCTGATATATCTGAAAATGTTTCTCTTATTCCTAAATTTACATTTTCTTTTATTTGTTTTCCATAAATTAAAATTGGTATATATTCTCTATCATGGTCCGTGCTTGGTGTGCTTGGATCATTTCCGTGGTCAGCAGTTACTATTAACATATCTGTTTCTTTCATTTTTTCCATTATTATTGGTAATTGTGAATCAAAATATTCCAGTGCTTGTGCATAGCCTTGAATATTATTTCTATGTCCATAAAGCATATCTGTATCAACTAAGTTTGTAAATATTAAATTTGCTTTTTCATTTTCTATTTCTTCAATTGTCTTTGCTATTCCATCAGCATTTCCACTTGTGTGTATAGCCTTTTCTATTCCTCTACCATTAAACAAATCTTGTATTTTTCCTATTGATATTACTCTACCATTATTTTCCGATATTACATCTAGCATTGTCTTCCCAAATGTTTCTGATTCAAAGTCTTTTCTATTGTATGTTCTTGTAAAGTTTTCTGCATTATCTCCAACAAAAGGTCTTGCTATTATTGTTCCTATATTATATTCAGGTCTGTCTGCTATTTTCCTTGCTACTCTGCAAATTTCATATAGTTTTTCCACTGGTATTACATTTTCATGTGCAGCTATCTGAAATACGCTATCTGCTGATGTATATACAATTGGATAACCTGTTTTTATATGTTCTTCTCCATATTGTTTAAGTAGTTCTGTTCCAGACCCAACTTTATTGCAAAGTATTCCTTTTAATTCCGCTTCTTGCATAAACTCATTTATCAATTCATCTGGAAAAGCATTTGGATATGTCTTAAACCCTGGTTTTTTAATATATCCAGATATTTCCCAATGTCCTACTGGACTATTTTTGCCTTCTGATTTTTCTCTAGCTTTTCCAAAAGCTCCAATAGTTGTTTCTACTTTATTTCCAACCTTTACTCCATCAATATTATATAATCCTAATTTCTGCATATTTGGAATTTCTAATTTTGCATTATTGTACACTCCTGCTAATGTATTACTTCCGCAATCTCCATATTTATCGGCATCTGGTGTTTCTCCAATTCCAAATCCATCAAGCACCATTATAATTACTCTGTTAATCATAATTAATTCCCTTTCTTCTTTAATGTATATTCATATACTTTTACTTTTTTAACGAAATTATTGAATTCATCTTTAAACATATTGATATTAAAATCTTCTTTGTCTTTTAATTCTAAGCTATATAAATCAAGATTTATTAAACATTCTTTTGACACATCCATTCCCATAGGTAATGTTTTATTTGTATTTTCAAAAAATACTATATTAGAATATACAGCTAACTTTGTACCTTTCTCCACATTTATTTTATATAAATATGTTTCTTTAGATGTTTCTATCTTCTCTAGTTCATCCAAAGTTTCAAATGGACTTATACTAAATTTATTAAATCCCTCAGGCAATATTTTTTCATTACTTGCTTTGTATAGAGATAAATCATATGGTATTTCTATCTTATTTTCTTCTTCTTTTAGATATGTTTCTAATTCTTGTAGTTTGCCTATAAATTCTTCTAAAGTTGTTTCTAGGTTTACTTTTAATACTTTAAATTTATCTTTTTCTATTTCTCTGTGTTTGTTATTTTTTAATGTTTTTATTTTTGTTTTGTCTTCGCTAATATTTCCGAATATGTCAAAATCTTTTTTTTCTATTTTTTCTATATTTTCTTTATATTCTTCTTTTAAGGAATTTAATAATTTTTCTAAAGTTTCCGTATCGTCTTTTGATAGCTCATTTTTTGAAACTAAATTTATTCCGTCTAAAACAGAATTTGCTGCAAACATTGCGTCTAGCTGATTATGTGATAATTTTTCTCTTTGTTTAGAATCCAGATAGCTTGCTAAGTCATCTATATCTGTTTCATAATCAAATGTTTTTTGTAATATTCTACTCTTGTCTTCAGTCTCAGTTTCAGTATTTCCTTCTACCAACATTTTAGATTCATCTTTATTTGCATATTTCCAAAAGTCAAATATACTTTTTCTATGTTTATCAATTTCGCCAAGGTATTGCTCTGCATTTTGTATTTTTCTATCCATACTTTGAATTTTGTTTTTCAATGCGTCTAGATCTAAATGTGCATTTTTGTTTTCTCTTTTATTATCGGCTAGTTCATTTCCTATTTTTATTATATCTTCTACTGTATAATTTTTATTTTCAAGTTCTTCTTTGTTGTAATGGCTACATCCTTCTTTGTCTTGTTTTAGTATTTCTTTCATTCTGTTTTTACTGTTTTTGCTTATAATCTCATCTTCTTCTGATTGTTTTTTCTTTCCTTTAAAGAAGTATCTTATTCTTCCCATAAATGTTTTCTTAGACTCTAAGAATTGTACAATTTGCCCTTCTTTTATTATATATTCTTGGTTTAATTCTTCTTCTTTTCTTTTTAAATCTTGAATGTCTGCTTTTGTTTCTTTTGTATCAATTACTATTTGCTCATTTTCTTTTATTTTTGATATTGCTTCTTCTTTTAAAAATTCTAATAATGAATCATATTCAATTTTCTTATTATTATTGTAAAATTCTATTCCGCCCTCTTTACTTATCCCTATTTGGAATTTATATAAATTTTGTAAATCATATGATAAAATGAATAACGCTTTTATTAGCTTGTATACTTTTATTGCTTCTTGTTTGTCATTTAATATCATTCTATATTTACTAACCATCTTATCATATATTCTTGCTTCTCCAACAATTTGTAAAGATACCGCTCCATTTTTGTCTGTTATTTCGTATATAGATGGCCAATTTTTTGTAAAATACCATAAGTAATTTTCTAAATCTTCTATCTCTGATTTTTTAAGTATTTTTTCTGAATATTCTTCATTGCTTATTGGAACAAAAATAGTATTTTCTTTTTTGCTTCTGCTCTTATTTTCTTCTATTTTTCTTTTTAGTAAATAAAACATTGGAGAGTTGTCTGTTTCGTTTGTTGATGCTAACATAAAATATTTTTTTGCATAATCTGAGTAAAATATTTGCCACTTAAAGTTATTTGCAAATTTTACATCAAATGGGATTTCTTTGTCAAACTCCTTTTGTTCTTTTTCTATGTTTTCGATATCTAACACATTGGTTTGATTTATCATTTTTAAGAAATACGCATATTTTTCTATATCTTCATTTGTTTCTGGTTTCATATATGTGAACAGTGGACTAGCTAATTTATATCTTTCTGATAATTCGTCTAGTCTGTCTTTTGGTGTTATTAATATTTCTATATCTTTTATTTTTACATATTTATATATTTTGTATGTGGTTTCATCATATACTTTTGGTACTCTATAATTAAGTGGCTCAAAGTCTTTTAAAAACTCTGGCACTTTTTCTAATTCAAATCCGATATATTTTATTTTGCTATTTAATATGTTTAAATTTTCTGTATTTCCTTTTATTATTTTTTTTGCCATTTTTTCCTCCAATTGTTTAATATGACAGTTTCGTTTATTAGTATATCATAACTTGTTTTATATTTCCATAAAAGCACAAAAAATTCCAGCAAAACATTTACCAGAATTTTTTTATTTTTATATATTTTCTTGCTTTTTGTTAGCTTATTGATGCATTGTATATTTTTACAATTACATCATTTAATTTTGTATCAAATTCTTCTTGTGTTTGATGTACATTTAAGTCTTGTAATAGTGCTCTTGAGAAACTTGCTATCATTCTGTTGTTTTGAGAAAGCAATTCAACTGCTTTGTCTATATCATATCCACCAGATAGTGCGACTATTCTTACAACACAGCCATAATCATATAAATCTAAATAATGATTTGCTACTGTTGGTATTGTAAATTTAAACATTATTTTGTCTTCTTCATTCCAACTATCTAATTGTTTCTTTACTTCTGATTTTAATATTTCTTCGCATTTTTCTTTTTCTGGAGCATTTATATCAACTTCTGGCTCTATTATTGGAACTAATCCTGCATCACATATTTGTTTTGCAAATTCAAATTGTTGTTTTACTACTGCTCTTATTCCTTCTTCATTTGCCTCATATATTACTGATCTCATTTTTGTTCCAAATACATTTTTCTCTCTTGCTTCTTTTAGTTCTTCTGCAAGTGTTGGTATCTCTTTCATTAGCTTTACGCCATTTACTTGTTCTGCTAATCCTTTGTCTACCTTTAAGAAAGATACTATTCTTTTTTCATTCCATAAGTAATCTGCTGTATACTCGTCATTTACTTTTGAAAGCATTGTTTTTTCAAATAGTATTGCTCCTATTATGTGTTCATTTGTAAATGCTTTGCTTGTGAATACTCTTTTTCTCATTTCGTGTATTAGATTAAACATTTCTTCTTCTGTACTGTATTCACTTTCTTCAATTCCATATGCTTTTAATGTTTTGCTACTGCTACCACCACTTTGGTCTAGCGCTGCTATAAATCCTTTTTTATTTTTTATTATTTCATACATTTCGTTATTCATGTTTGTACCACCTTTTTATAAATTTATTTATATATTATATATAATTTTCAAAATTGTCAAATATATTTTTAATCTTCGTAATGACCTTTACAAGAAATTATTATTATCGCATTATTAGTTATTGTATATACCACTCTATTCTTCTCATCAATTCTTCTGCTCCAGTATCCGAGCTAAGTTTTCTCTTAATGGTTCTGGCTTTCCTATTCCGCTCAAAAAAATTTCTCTGAATATCCTTTATCAAGAGATTTATTTTTTTAATTGTCTTTTTGTCTTGAGCTTGCCAATAGCAATAATCTTCCCATGCACTTTCTTCCCATAACAACTTCATGCTTTATTCATCATCCTCTATCAATTCATGTTCAACTAATTTTGCTTTTCCAGATTCTATTTCTGACACAATCTTTTCTAAATGTTTAATGTTGCTATCATTATAGAAAGAGTCTGTTTTTATTTCAAAAGGTATTTTTTTCTCTCTCAATACTGATTTTATAAACATATTTATTGCAACAGATACATTCATTCCTGTTTCATTACAGAATTTTTCAAAGCTTTTTTTGTCCTTTTCATCTACACGTACACTTAAATTTATTTGTGCCATATATCTCCACTTCCTTTCACAACATATTATATATTATATGTATTATTTTGTCAATACTATGTATTACTTTGTATTATATTTTAAACTTACAATATGTTTTTTATCCTATGTTATCTATATTAATATTATATATTCATTTTATACTCATGTCCAGAAAAATCGTACATCATAGTTCTACATTATTCATCAAAAAATGCACCTCGTATTTGAGGTGTATTTGAATTTTTTTATTTGTTTTCAAAGTTCTTTATTTCTTTATCAATTTTAGAAACGAAATCTTCTAATTTCATTGCTCCTAAATCTCCATCTTTTCTATTACGAACTCCTACCTCTCCTGATGCTTCTTCCTTGTCACCAACTACTAACATATATGGTACTTTTTGAAGTTGAGCTTCTCTGATTTTGTATCCTATTTTCTCTGCTCTTTCATCAACTTCAACCCTTACATCTTTTTCTTCCAACGCTTTTTTAACTTCGTTTGCATATTCTAGGTGTTTATCTGATATTGGTAATATTTTTACTTGGAGTGGTGAAAGCCATGTTGGGAAAGCTCCTTTTGTTTCTTCTATTAAGAATGCCATAAATCTGTCCAATGAGCCAAGTATTGCTCTATGAATAACAACTGGTCTATGTGCTTTTCCATCTTCTCCAATGTACTCTAGCTCAAATCTCTCTGGAAGTAAGAAGTCTAATTGGCAAGTAGAAACTGTTACATCATGTCCTATTGCTGATTTTAATTGTACATCTAATTTTGGTCCGTAGAATGCAGCTTCTCCTTCTGCCTCATAGAAGTCAATTCCTAGTTCTGTTAAGATCTCTCTTAGCTCACTTTCTGCCTTCTCCCACATTTCATCATCATCAAAATATTTATGCTTGTCGTTCTTATCTCTTAAAGATAATCTAAACGAATAATCTTTAAATCCAAAGTCTTTGTAAACATCTAGTATTAGCTTTACTACTTTTGCAACTTCTTCTTTTATTTGGTCTGGTCTTACAAATAAGTGAGCATCATTTTGACACATTTGTCTAACTCTCTCAATTCCGCAAACCGAGCCACTGTCTTCATATCTGAAATCGTGTGCAAGTTCTCCAATTCTTATTGGTAAATCTTTGTATGAACGCATTTTGCTTTTGAATATTAGCATATGATGTGGGCAGTTCATTGGTCTTAATACTAGTTCTTCATTATCCATTTTCATAACAGGGAACATAT
Source organism: Bacteroidaceae bacterium (assembly GCA_963621875.1). Classification (GTDB taxonomy): domain Bacteria; phylum Bacillota; class Clostridia; order TANB77; family CAG-508; genus CAG-245. The sequence goes on from CAVFFR010000008.1 coordinate 40,922, forward strand.
CTTCTTTGTAGTGATCCCAGTGTCCTGATGTTTTGTATAACTCAACATTTGCAAGTGATGGTGTATATACGTGTTTGTATCCCATTTTTATTTCTTTATCTTGAATATATCTTTCTAGTAGTCTTCTTACTGTTGCACCATTTGGTAAATACATTGGAAGTCCTGAGCCTACTAGTTTATGTGTCATAAATAATTCTAGGTCTTTTCCTAGTCTTCTATGGTCTCTTTGTTTTGCTTCTTCAAGCATTTGTAAATGTTCTTCTAATAAGCTTGCTTTTGGGAATGCAACACCATATATTCTTTGCAACATTTTGTTGTTTTCATTTCCTCTCCAGTAAGCTCCTGATGTAGATAATAATTTTACGCTTTTTACTTTGCCTGTACTCATTAAATGAGGTCCTGCACAAAGGTCTGTAAATTCTCCTTGTTTATAGAAAGAAATTACTTCGTCTTCTGGTAAGTCTTCTATTAATTCTACTTTATAGCTTTCTCCTGCATCTTTCATCAATTTGATTGCTTCTTCTCTTGGAAGTTCAAATCTTTCTATTGGCAAATCTTCTTTTATAATTTTTTTCATTTCTTCTTCAATTTTTGCAAAATCTTCTTCTGAAAATCTGTATTCTGTGTCAAAATCATAGTAGAATCCTGCATCTATAGATGGTCCTATTGCAAGTTGAATATCCTTGTATAGTCTTTTTATTGCTTGTGCCATTATGTGTGATGATGTATGCCAGTAGGCCTTTTTTCCATCCTCATCATCGAATGTTAGGATTTCTAATTTACAATCTTTATTGATTGGAAATCTTAAATCTTCTACCTTTCCATCTACTCTACCTGCAGTAGCATTTCTAGCTAATCCTTCGCTGATTTGTCTAGCTATTTCTAGTATGCTAGAGCCTTTTTCTACTTGTCTTTTGCTTCCGTCTTTTAATTCAATGTTAATCATTTTGTTTTCCTCCTCGTATAATATGTTTATAAGGTTTATTTAATATGAATTTTATAAACATATTCTTTTTTTATTTTTTTGCTATGTGCATTTGAAAACAGAACACTCCCAAATGCTTAATAGCATTTAGGAGTGCGAATTTATATGCACGGTTCCATCCTAATTTTTTACTTAATTTTTAAACAAGCTTACGCCAGTATATTTCTATACCGAGAGGTAGTTTTTCAAATATGTTTTCCTGAATTGACTTTCAGCCTATGGTCAATTCTCTCTTTTGGTAACCTTTATTTTACTTTGTCTCTATTGTTTTAATATTAACATATTATTATAATAACTCTTTTTTAGTGTTATGTCAATAGATTTTATTATTTTTATCTTAGGTTTCTTTATGTCTACTTAATAATTATTCTTCACACTGGTGCTCACGCTCTAGAGTCCAGT
>CAVFFR010000009.1:0-41226 GCA_963621875.1 Bacteroidaceae bacterium
GTATATAATAATAATATAAGGTTAATATTAGTTTAACTAAGAAATGTACTAAATCTATTTTTGGTTTTTTATGTTTCGAGCAAAAATATATATATGTTTAATATATTGGATATATATATGTTGGCGATATGAGTATATTATTTGTATGTAGGCTATATTAATTTTGTCAATATATGGTCAAATTATAGGTAATGTGTTCTATGTTACGAGTGTATTTCTATTGTTTAGTGGTTGTTATTAGTCCCCCGTTTGGATGAATATGGCTATCATTGGTGGATTTACATTCAAGTGACTGATTGATATGTTTGGCGGAGTGGCTTATTTATATAGCAATATATATTAGGTTATTAGTTAGGCATATTGGTTTTAACTGCGATTAATATTAGCTTCATTATAATAACCTCTGAGGTATATCTCAGAGGTTATTATAATTTTTATTTATTTTTATATGTCTAGATTTTTTACATATTTTGCATTTTGCTCTATAAATTCTCTCCTTGGTGCAATTTCATCTCCCATTAAAATATTAAATGTTGAATCTGCTTTAATAGCATCTTCCATTGTAACTTTAACCATTATTCTTGTTTCTGGATTCATTGTAGTTTCCCATAATTGTTCAGGGTTCATTTCTCCAAGACCTTTGTATCTTTGAATATTTACATTGTCTCTTCCCATTTCAGCTAAATGTTGTGCCATTTCTTCATCAGTATAGCAGTAAACATCTTTAAATCCTTTTTTAGATAATTTATATAATGGTGGTTGAGCTAAGAATACATTTCCATTCTCTATTAAAGGTCTCATATATCTAAAGAAGAATGTTAATAATAATGTTCTAATATGTGCGCCGTCAACATCGGCATCAGCCATTATAATAACTTTTCCATATCTGATTTTATTTATATCAAAATCAGCTCCAATTCCAGCACCTACTGCTAATATAACTGGTTGCAATTTTTCATTATTATATATTTTGTCTGCTCTTGATTTTTCAACATTTAACATTTTCCCCCATAGAGGCAATATCGCTTGAAATCTTCTATCTCTTCCCTGTTTTGCACTACCACCTGCAGAGTCTCCCTCAACTATATATACTTCACATTGAGAAGCATCTTTTTCGCTACAGTCTGCTAATTTTCCTGGTAATGTAGTTGATTCAAGAGAATTCTTTCTTCTTACCAATTCTCTTGCTTTTCTTGCTGCTTCTCTTGCACGAGATGCACTAATACATTTTTCAAGAATTGCTTTTGCAATAGAAGGATTTTCCTCTAAAAATGGTGCTAATACTTCAACAACCATAGATTGTACTATTCCTGTAACATTACTATTGCCCAATTTTGTTTTAGTTTGTCCCTCAAATTGAGGTTCTTTTACTTTAACAGATATAACCGCTGTCATGCCCTCTCTTATATCTTCACCTAAAAGATTTGAATCTTTTTCTTTTAATATATTGTGAGATCTTGCATAATCATTAAATACTTTTGTTATTCCTCTCTTAAACCCTTCTAAATGAGTTCCACCTTCAATTGTATTTATATTGTTTACAAAAGTATAAATATTTTCTGAATATGCTGTTGTATATTGAAGAGCAATTTCAACTGGCACTTCCCCATCTTTCTCTATATATATTGGTAATGGATGAATTTTTTCCTTATTTTTATTTAAATATTCTACGAAAGAATTTAGTCCTCCTTCAAAGCAAAATTCTGATTTTTTAAGATTTTCATCATCTCTTTGATCTTCTATTGTTATATGTAATCCTTTATTTAAGAATGCTATCTCTCTAAATCTTTCTTCTAGTGTTGCAAAATCGTATTCTAGAGTTTCAAAGATTGTACCATCTGCTAAGAATCTTACCTTTGTTCCTGTTTTTTTAGAATCACCAAGTTTTGTTAATTTTTCAACTGTTTTTCCTCTTTGAAATTTCATTTGGTATAAGCCACCATCTCTTTGAATATTTACTTCTACCCATTCAGATAAAGCATTTACAACAGATGCACCAACTCCGTGAAGTCCTCCAGAAACTTTGTATCCACTATCTCCACCAAATTTTCCACCAGCGTGCAAAACTGTATAAACTGTTTCCGCTGCTGAAATATGTGTTTTAGGATGTATATCTACTGGAATTCCTCTACCATCATCTTCAACAGATATAATATTTCCTTTTTCTATAATTATATGTATATGTGTACAATATCCTGCTAAAGCTTCGTCAACACAGTTATCTACAATTTCGTATACAAGATGATGTAATCCTCTAATAGAAACACTTCCTATGTACATTCCTGGTCTTTTTCTTACGGCTTCTAATCCTTCTAGAACCTGTATTTGCTCTGCATTGTACTCGTGATTATATTTTTCCATTATATTAACATCCTTTCGTTTTTATTATCTATTAATCATACTTATATATCATATCACTAAAAACTATTTCTTTGCAAATGTTTTTAAATAATTTTTCCATTTTTAACATTAAACAACTTATATTCATTTATGTTATCTAATTCCATCTTTTCTGTACAAGTTATAATTACTTGTGTATCTTTAATATATGATAAAAAGCTTTTTCTTCTTTTTTCATCTAATTCAGACATAAAATCGTCCAATAATAATATTGGATATTCTCCTATCTCATCATAAATAACATATAATTCTGATAGCTTTAAAGAAAGAATTGCTGTTCTATGTTGTCCCTGCGACCCATAAGCTTCTATTTCTTTATCGTTTATAATACATTTAAAGTCATCTCTGTGTATTCCTTTTGTTGTATACCCTTTTATAATATCCAATTTTCTTCTTTGTTTTAACAATTGTAAGTATCTTTCCATATTGCTACATTCTGTTATATATTCTATATTTATTTCTTCACTATTTGAAGTTACTTCAGAATGTATTTTTTTAATTTTGCTATTTATTTTTTCTATAAATTCATTCCTATATTTGCATATAATTTCTGCATATTCAGCAAGCTTTTCATCCCATATTTCAAGCATATTTTCTGTTTTATTTTCTTCTTTTATCTGTTTTAGATAATTATTTCTTTGTTCTAATGTCTTTAAATATAAATTTAGAATATATACATATTTAGGCCTTAATTGACCTATCATCATATCTAAAAATTTACGCCTTTTTTCTGGACCACTTTTTAAAATCTGAATATCATCTGGTGTAAAAATAACTAAATTAATTTTTCCTATTAATTCACTTAACTTCTTTATTTTTACACCATTTACTTCTATTTGTTTTTTATTAGAAATTACGGTTCTAATTTTCCCATTTCTATCTGATTTTTGATAAAACACTGTTGCTTCTAAAAAACTTTCTCCTAATTTTATCATTTCTTTTTCTTTAGAAGTTCTAAAAGATTTTCCGAATCCACTTATAAAAATTGCTTCTAATATATTTGTTTTTCCTTGTGCATTATCTCCATAAAAAATATTTATATGTGGATTTAATTCGATTTCTTGTTTTTCATAATTTCTAAAATTTTTAATTTCTATTTTGTTAATGTACATTTTTTATCCTCAATAAACTATTAGGAATTTGAAATCCATAACTAGTTATCAACATTTTGTGCTCAAACTGTGGAAAACCACTGTGTATTTTCTTATTTTTAATCTTTTAACTTAATTGGTAAAATCATATATGTATAATCTCCTTCATCTTCAACTGGTCTAATTATACAAGGAGAAATACTTGTTCCAAAATTAACAAATATTTCATCGTCATCAATATTCCTAAGTGCATCTAAGAAATATTTTGGATTAAATCCTGCCTCTAGATTTTTTCCTTCTGTTGTAAGATATATTTCTTCTTTTGCATCTCCTGTTTGATTTGTACAAGAAATTGTCAATTTACCTATATCTATTGCTACTCTAACTGGATATTTCTTTTCTTTTTCTATACTAGATGATGAAATTAAGCTAATCCTTTCAAAACAATCTTGTAAAATAGATTTTTTTACTCTTATTCTCGTTTCCCAATTTTCTGGAATAACACTTGAATAGTTTAGAAATTCTCCGTCTAATAATCTAGTTACTATTTTACAATTTTCCATTTCAAATAAAACTTGATTTTTGGCAACACCAATTTTTATCATATCAAAAGAATCTAATAATATCTTGTTAATTTCATTTAATGTTCTTCCAGGGATAACTGCTGAAAAGTTATTTACTTTATTTTGTAAGAATTTGCTTTTCCAAGCTAATCTAAATCCGTCAACAGCTACAACATTTAATTTATTATTTGCTATTTCGAATAAACATCCTGTAAATATAGGTCTGTTTTCCTCTGTACTAACAGCAAATATTGTTTTTCTTATCATATCTTTTAAAGTATTTTGTTCTATTTCTATTGAATTTTCCACATTTATTTTTGGTAATTCTGGAAATTCATCTGGATTCATAGTTGCTAATTTGTATAAAGATCCTTCACATTCAATTACTAATAAGTTTTTATCATTTAATGTAATTTTTATATCTGTATCTGGTAATCTTCTTATAATCTCTGTAAACATTATTGCATTAACAACAGTTACTCCTTGTTCTTCTACTTTGCAGTCATTAATTATATATTCTATACCTATCTCTAAATCGTAGGTTGTTAATTTTATTTCATTGTCGTTTGTTTGTATTAATATTCCTTCTAATATAGGCATTGTTGTTCTTACAGCAACAGCTTTAGTTACGGAATTAAGTGCTTTAAGGATTTTATCCTTTTCACAAATAAGTTTCATTTCTTCATCGACTCCTTTTTTATATAATAATATAAATATATTTAGTAGTAGTAGTAGTAGGTGCTGTGGATTGTGTGGAAAACTCATCTACAGCCTTGCTTCCCTAGCAAAATTGATGTTGATAACTCTGTGGATAAAATGTAAAGTTATCAACAGGTAAAAATTACAATTGTGGATTATTTAGTTATTCACATGTTATCAACAGCTTTTCCACAACCCCCTGTGTATAACTAATCTAGCCATTCCGTAAGAAGAATTTCCAGTTTCATAATCAAACATAATTTTTACAAACATTTATTTAAAAAATCTTTAGTTTTTATTTAAATATCAACTATTTCATATCTAGTAATATGTTTTTCACACTTTCCACAATTAACTTTGTGTTAGAATTAGTTTTTATTTCCTTTTCTATTTTGTTACAAGCATGCATTACTGTTGTATGATCTCTTTTTCCAAAATCCTTACCAATCTGTGGTAAAGACATATTTGCAACACTTCTACATAAATACATTGCTATTTGTCTAGGAAAAGTTATATCATTTGATCTTTTAGATCCTTTTAAATCTTTTGGATTTACATTAAAGTACTTCCCTACTGTTTCTTGAATATATGCTGCAGAAATAACTTTTTCTTGTTGCGAAACAATATCATTAATTGCTTTTTCAGCCATTTCCATTGTAATTTGTTTATTAGAGGTTAAGGATGCTGTGGCAATTAATTTATTTAATGTTCCCTCTAATTCTCTAATATTAGAATCTATACGTGTTGCAATTGCAGATAAAATTTCATCATCTATTATTATGTTATCTATTTGTGCCTTTTTTCTAAGAATTGCAAGACGTGTTTCATAATCTGGATTAGAAATATCTGCGATTATTCCCCACTCAAATCTTGATTTTAGTCTATCTTCCAATAAAGGAATATCTTTTGGAGGCTTATCACTAGATAAAATAACCTGTTTTCCACTTTCGTATAATGTGTTAAAAGTGTGGAAAAATTCTTCTTGAATTCTCTCTTTACCAGCAATAAATTGAATATCGTCAATTAATAAGATGTCAATTCCTCTATATTTATTTCTAAATTGATCATTAGTATTGTCTTTTATCGCATTAATAAGCTCATTAGTAAAAGCTTCTGAAGTAACATATAAAATTTTAGAATTTTTATTGTTTCTTAGAATCTCATTACCAATGGCGTGCATTAAGTGAGTTTTTCCTAGTCCAACGCCTCCATAAATAAATAAAGGGTTATAAGAAGAAGCAGGAGCTTCCGCAACTGCTAGAGCTGCGGCATGTGCAAATCTATTATTGTTGCCAACAACAAATGTAGAAAAAGTATATTTTGGATTTAAATTTGTTGTGACATAATTAATAGGAGCTTCAATTTTGGTTGCATCACTTAAATCTGAATTATTTGACGCAGTTTCAAGCTCCTCTCTAGAGACAATAGAAACACTGCATTCTTTATTTGTCAAATAATTGAAAGTGTTTGTTAACAAATCTAAATATTTTGATGCAACGATATTTTTTTGAAAATCTGTAGATGTTAACAAAACAATGTGACCATTATCCGCACTTTGAATCTCTAATATTTTTATCCATGTTTCGTATGAAATTTTTGTTGTTTCCTCTTTTAAAAGTTCTTTTGCTTTTGTTAATAAATCATTTAGTTCGTTTTGCATTAAAGCTCATCCTTCCGACATCCTAGAACAGAGATAGGAATAAAAATTTATACACATAGTTATCCACATAGTTATCCACATTTTGTGGATAACTTGTGAATCCCTTATGATTAGCATATTTGGTTGAAAAATTATAAGCAAAAAAACACAAAAGTATTTATTCTCTTATTTTCGTATATAATATCAAAAATTGAGTGAAATAGTCAATATAAAAACAGATAAAAAATAAAAATATTTATTTTTCGCCCAAAGTATTGACATAATTATGAAAATTGGTATATAATAGAAAATACTTATGAAAGAAAAAATACTGGAGGTGCAAAGATGAAAAGAACATTTCAACCAAAAAAGAGACAAGAACAAAAAGAGCATGGTTTTATGAAGAGAATGAGTACAAAATCTGGAAGAAATATAATAAAAGCTAGACGTGCAAAAGGTAGAAAAAAACTAAGTGCGTAATTTATGACAAGGCCACTAGATAAATCTTAGTGGCTTTTTTGTAATAAAGAAAATGAGTGAAAATATGAAAAAGGTTTATACATTAAAAAAGAATTACGAATTTAAAAATGTTTTAAATAAAGGAAAATATTTTGTAAGAAAATATATTATAGTATATATAGATAAAAATAATTTAAATAAAAATGTTATAGGGATTGCAGTGAATACAAGAATTTGCAACGCAGTAAAAAGAAATAAAATCAAAAGAGTTATAAGAGAAGCGTATTACAAAGAACAAAAAACATTAAAGCAGGGCTATAACATTGTTTTTCTTTGGAACAAAAAAGAACCAGTAGAAAACATTAATTTTCATAAAATTCACAAAGAAATCAAAGATATTTTTAAAGAGGCAGAGCTAATTGAAAAAGTTTAGTTTTTTTATGAGAAATATACTAGTAAAAATAATAGAATGGTATCAAAAGTGCTTGTCACCAAAACTTGCACATAATGGAATTAATTGCAAATATTATCCTACTTGTTCAGAATACACAAAACAAGCAATAAATAAGTATGGATGTATAATAGGCATTTTAAAAGGACTAGTTAGAATATTAAAATGTAATCCTTTTTCAAAAGGTGGATATGATCCTCTTGAATAATAGGAGGTAATAAATGGGTGCAATAGCAAGTTTGTTTGGCTATTTACTAAATTTTCTTTATAATTTGTTTAATAACTACGGAATAGCGATAATTGTATTTACGATTCTACTAAGAATTATATTAATACCAATAACAATATCACAACAAAAATCGATGAAAAAGAATTCAAAAGTGCAAGAAAAAATGAAAGAGATACAGCGAAAGTACAAAAACAATCCTGAAAAATTAAATCAAGAAACGATTGAATTATATAAAAGGGAAAAAGTGAGTCCTTTTAGCGGATGTTTAAGCTCTATCATACAAATAATATTAATTCTTTCTGTTTTCTGGTTAGTAAGCAAACCTTTAACATATATGAAAAAGGTTGATGCTACAAAAGTTAACGAATATATAGAACAGGCGAAAATAGAGGATGGAAAAACATCAGCATATCCTGAAATTCAAGTAATTCAGAAAAAATCAGCAGAAGACGCAGAAGTAGCTATAAATATGAATTTCTTAGGTTTAGACTTAAGCAAAGTCCCAAATCAAAATTTAACAGACATAACTGTATATATAATTCCTGTATTGTATGTTATAACATCATTTATATCTATCAAAATGACAAATAATATGCAAGATAAAGAGAAAGAAAAGAAAAAAGCTGAAAAAGAAAAGAAAATAATAGAAAACAATGAAAATTCTGAAGAAAAATCTCTTATATCTGAAGAAGAAGCAAAATCAGAAGAGGCAATGGAAGCTATGCAAGATATGACAAAAAGTATGAATTATATGATTCCTATTATGTCTATAACCATTGCGTTTATAGCCCCTCTTGGATTAGCTTTATATTGGTTAGTTAGCAATTTAGCAATGATAATAGAAAGAATAATAATTAATAAAGTTTCTGATAACAAAAAGGAGGAAGAAAAAGATGCCTAAAACAATTATTTCAGAAGGAAAAACATCGACAGAAGCAATAGAAAAAGGTTTAAAAGAATTAAATGTATCAAAAAATCAAGTAGATATAAAAATATTAGAAGAAAAGAAAAAAAGTTTCTTTAATATATTAGATCCACATGTAGTAAAGGTAGAAATTACAGTTAAAGAAGAAAATAAAAAAAGAGAAAAAAGAGAAGAAAAAAAGACTGCAAATCCACAAAATGTTAAGAAAGCAGAAGAAAGCATAAACAAATTTTTAGGAGAATTCTTAAATAAAATTTCTAGCAATATAGAGTATAAAGTGGAAGAAGCCGAAGAACATGTCAATGTTACTATTAGTGGAGAAGAAGCTTCTAGACTCATAGGATATAGGGGAGAGGCATTAAACTCTTTGCAAATAATATTAACAACGATAGCAAATAAAGGACAAGAATCAGGGGCAAAAGTAATATTAGACATCGAAAACTACAAAGATACAAGAAAGAAAACATTAGAAGAATTATCAGAAAAAATAGAAAAAACCGTTACTAGAACAGGGAAGTCTATAACATTAGAGCCTATGACAGCATATGAAAGAAAAATAATTCATACAAAATTACAAGACAGCAAGACTGTTAAAACTTATAGCATAGGTGAAAACGACAGAAGAAGAGTTGTAATAGCAAAAAAATAATTTTATATAAATCGGAAGTCAAAGTTCGGATTTTAGTAGAAGTACTATATCTAACTTTGGCTTTTTTTTTTAAAAGGAGGAAGATTTTAATGAGTACGATAGCTGCAATCTCAACGGCACCGGGCAATGCTGGAATAGGGATAATTCGTTTAAGCGGTGAAAAATGTTTTGAAATATTAGAAAAAATATTTAACCCTAAAAATAAAGGGGAAATTAAAGGATACACAATAAAATATGGAAATATTATTGATAAAGAAAAAAATGAAGTGATTGATGAAGTACTAGTATCATATTTTGTTGCGCCAAAAAGTTATACAAGGGAAAATATGTGTGAAATAAATTCTCATGGAGGAATTGTTGTAGAACATAAAATATTAGAAGAATGCATAAAAAATGGAGCAGTACTTGCTGAGCCTGGAGAATTCACTAAAAGAGCTTTTCTAAATGGAAGAATTGATTTGTCGCAAGCAGAAGCAATAATAGATATTATAAATTCTAAGACAGAGCAGGAGATGAAAGTTGCTCAAAAACAATTAGAAGGAAGTCTATCTTCAAGAATAAAAGAAATACAAACGAGTATTTTAGACATTATGGCTGATATAGAAGCATCTATAGATTATCCAGAATACGATATTGAAGAAACCACAAATAAAAAAATATCAGATACATTAGATAATGTTGAAGAAAAATTAAAGAAACTTGAAGACAGTTTTAAAAATGGTAAAATATTAAAAGAAGGAATTAAAACTGCAATAGTAGGAAAACCAAATGTAGGAAAATCATCATTGCTTAATATGATTTTAGGAGAAAACAGAGCTATAGTTAGTGATATAGAAGGAACTACTAGGGATACGATAGAAGAATATATAAATGTAAAAGGAATTCCACTAAAAATAATCGACACTGCGGGGATACGAAATACAAGCGACGAAATCGAGCAAATCGGAGTGAAAAGAAGTATAAATATAACTAATGATGCTGAATTAATTATTGCTGTATTTGACGATTCTCGTGCGTTTGATGAAGAAGATGAAAAAATACTTGATTTAATAAAAGATAAGAATGCCATAATCCTTATAAACAAGATAGATTTAAATAAAAATATGATAGTAAATAATGAAAAAATTTTAAAAACAAAAAAGAAGGTAATAGAATTTTCTACAATTGAAGAAAAAGGACTGGAAAAATTGTATGAAACAATAGAGGAAATGTTCAAATTGAATCAAATTGAAAGCGATAATGCAGAGATTATTACGAATACTAGGCAGAAACAACAAATTATGTTTGCGATAGAAGCAACACAAAAAGCCAGAAATAGTCTAAAAGAAGAAATGCCAGTGGATATAACTGCAATTTGTTTAAAAGAAATACTAGAACACATTTCTGAGATTACAGGCGAAAATGTATCAGAAGATATAATAAATGAGATTTTTAAAAAGTTTTGTTTAGGAAAGTAAACTGGAAAAATTTGTATAATTTGTCGAATTTTGTCGAAAAAATAAAAAAATAAAAACAATTGTCTTTGAGACAACAAAAAGCGGACTTTATGCAAATTACCACACAAAAAGAACGATGTAATTCAAGATAAATAAAACGGAGGTTTCTGAGTTTTTGAAAAAACGAGTAAAATGGAGGAAAAATAGATGAAATATGATGCAGGAGAATATGATATAGCAGTAATAGGTGCTGGACATGCAGGATGTGAAGCTGCACTTGCAACGGCAAGAATGGGAATGAAGACATTATTGTTTTCGATAAGTCTAGAAGCAGTTGCAAATATGCCTTGTAATCCTCATATAGGAGGAAGCTCTAAAGGACATCTTGTTAGAGAAATAGACTGCCTAGGAGGTGAAATGGGAAAGAATATAGACAAAACATTTGTGCAAATGAGAATGTTAAACACATCTAAGGGACCAGCGGTATATTCTTTAAGAGCCCAAGCTGATAGAAAAAAATATCAAGTTGAGATGAAACATACTCTTGAGAAACAAGAAAATTTATACTTGAAACAGGCTGAAATAGTTGATATAGGAGTAGACAAAGGGAAAATTGTAAGTGTTGAAACAAATATAGGAGCGGTGTACAAAGTTAAGGAAGTAATATTATGTACAGGAACATACTTAAGAGGAAAAATATTTATAGGTGAAACTTCATATGAAGGCGGTCCTGATGGAGTGTTTCCTTCTAAGAAATTGTCTGAGATATTAGAAAAATTAAATATAAAGCTAGTTAGATTTAAGACTGGAACACCCGCTAGAATAAACAAAAATACTGTAGACTTTTCGAAAATGGAGATACAAAAAGGTGATGAAAATATAGAAGCATTTTCTTTTGATGATAAGCTTAACATGGAAGAAGAACAATTACCTTGTTACTTAACCTATACTAATGCTAAAACGCACGAAATTATAAGAAATAACTTAAATAGATCTCCTTTGTATGGAGGAGAAATAGTAGGAACAGGACCAAGATACTGTCCTTCTATAGAAGACAAAGTAGTAAGATTTGCAGACAAAGAAAGACATCAAGTTTTTATAGAGCCACTTGGACGAGATACTGATGAAATGTATGTGCAAGGAATGAGTTCATCACTTCCTGAAGATGTACAAATAGCTATGTATAGAACGCTTCCTGGGTTAGAAAATGTAGAGTTTACAAGACCAGCTTATGCAATTGAATATGATTGTATTGATCCTTCAATGTTAAAGCTATCACTAGAGTATAAAGACATAGATGGAATGTTTTTTGCTGGACAAATAAACGGAACTTCTGGATATGAAGAAGCTGCAGCTCAAGGAATAATAGCAGGAATTAATGCAGCAAGAAAGTTAAAAAATAAAGAGCCACTAATACTAAATAGAGCACAAGCTTACATTGGCGTTTTAATAGATGATATTGTAACGAAAGGAACAAATGAACCCTATCGAATGATGACCTCAAGAGCAGAGTATAGATTGTTATTAAGACAAGATAATGCAGACTTAAGGTTGACAGATTTAGGGTATGAGAATGGATTAATCTCAAAGGCAAGATACGAAAGGTTTACAGAGAAAAAAGCAAACATATTATCTGAAATCAATAGGTTAAAAAATGTTATAGTTAAGCCGACTCTAGAGGTAAACCAGTTTTTGCAGAAACTGAAATCTTCTGAAATAAAGACAGGAGTAAAGCTGGCAGACCTATTAAAAAGGACAGAAATTAAATATAAAGATTTAAAAGAAATAGATAAAAACATGCCAGAACTTTCAAATGAAGAAGCACAAGAAGTTGAAATACAGATAAAATATGAGGGGTATATCAAATTAGAGGAAGCTCAAGTAGAAAAGTTTAAAAAATTGGAAAAAAGAAAGTTGCCACAGGACCTAGACTATTCTACACTGAAAGGATTAAGACTAGAGGCAAGGCAGAAGCTAAATAAGATAAAGCCGGAATCTGTAGGACAAGCTTCAAGAATATCTGGAGTGTCACCAGCAGACATTTCTGTATTATTAATATATTTAGAGCAAGCTAAAAATAATGGAGGAAAATAAAATGGAATATGAAGAATTTAGAAAAGAATTTACGAAACATAATATTGTATTTGAAGTTCTTGAAGATGAGATAGAAAAATTTTATCAATATATGAAACTCCTTTTGGAATGGAACGAAAAAATAAATTTAACAGCTATTACAGATGAAAACGAAATAATAATAAAGCATTTTATAGATTCTTTAACAATATCAAAATTAATTAAAGAAAATACTAATGTGATAGATATTGGAACAGGGGCTGGATTCCCTGGAATGCCATTAGCTATAACCAAAAAAGTAAATGTAACTTTGGTAGACTCTTTAAATAAAAGAATTAACTTTCTTAATATAGTCAAGGAATCGATAGATTTAAAAAACATTAATACTGTTCACGGTAGAGCAGAAGAAATAGGGCAAAACGAAAAATATAGAGAGAAATTTGATTATGCAGTTTCAAGGGCTGTTGCTCCAACTAATGTATTGCTAGAATATATGCTACCTTTAGTTAAAGTAGGAGGATACTGTTTATGTATGAAAGGACCTAAAGTTATTGATGAGGTGCAAGGAATAGAAAATGTAGCAGAAAAATTAGGTGGAAAATACATAAAATTAGAAAAATTAGAAATCCCAGGAGAAGAATCAAGAAAAAATGTAATTATAGTAAAAAAAGTAGAAAATACAAATAAAAAATATCCTAGAAAACCTGGAACACCAGTTAAACAGCCACTTTATTAAAATAAGTGCAAAAAAATGAAATAAAAATATGTGAAATTTTAATGAAATTTATTGACATATTAATAATATTAATATATTATTAATGTGTCTTTTATTGTATGCAAAATTTGAAGAAATTTCCATATGAATAAAACAATTTTACAATGAACAAACCTATAGAAATACTGAAAATACTGAGAACTAAGTACTATATGATTTGTTCTACTTAGGAGGGAAAAAATTGGGTAAGATAGTATCAATAGCAAATCAAAAAGGAGGAGTTGGAAAAACAACAACTTCAATTAATTTAAGCACAGTCCTAGCTAAAAGAGGAAAAAAGGTATTACTTATGGATGCTGACCCACAGGGAAATGCTACAAGTGGTTTAGGGATAAATAAAGAACAACAATTTTCGGTATATGATGTGTTAATAGAGGATATAGAAGTAGAAAATACATTACAATCAACAATAGTAAAACATTTAGATTTATGCCCTTCAAATATAAACTTAGCAGGAGCAGAAGTTCAGCTAGTCTCAATGGAAGAAAGGGAATATAGACTAAAGAAAAAGATTGACAACATAAAAGATAAATATGATTTTATCATAATAGATTGTCCACCTTCTTTAGGATTAGTAACATTAAATGCATTTACAGCTTCTGATAGTGTTTTAATACCAATTCAATGTGAATATTATGCACTAGAAGGATTAGGACAACTATTGAACACAATAGATTTAGTAAAAAAACATATGAACAAAAGTTTGCAAGTGGAAGGAGCTTTGCTTACAATGTACGATGCCAGAACGAATTTATCAAATCAGGTTGTAAAAGAAGTAAAGAAATATTTTGGAGATAAAGTATATAAAAATGTTATACCAAGAAATGTAAAGCTTAGTGAAGCACCAAGCTATGGGATGCCTATAACAATGTATGATCCGAGGTCAAAAGGAGCTAAAAGCTATGAAAAATTTGCAAAAGAGTTCATAAAGGTAAATGAAGATGAATTAAGAGCTGCGAAGCGTATGAAAAATAATTAGGAGGGAAAAATAATGGCAAAGAAAACAGGTTTAGGAAAAGGATTGGATGCACTATTTAGTGATAATAGTTATAAGAAAATGGAAGACCCACTTGACGAGGAGGTTGTACAAAAACTAAAAATAACTGAAATTGAGCCAAATGCAGATCAACCAAGGAAAAAATTTGATGATGACAAATTAGAGGAATTGGCGAATTCCATTAAAATATATGGAGTTATTCAACCAATAATTGTTATGCCAAAAGACGGATATTATCAAATAGTTGCAGGAGAGAGAAGGTGGAGAGCATCTAAAAAAGCTGGGCTTACAGAGATTCCATGCTTAGTTAGAACAAAAACAGAACAAGAAAATAGAGAAATAGCGTTAATAGAAAATATTCAAAGAGAAAATCTAAATCCAATCGAAAAGGCAAGAGGATTAAGAAGACTTTTAGATGATTATGGATTATCACAACAACAGTTGGCTGATAAATTAGGTATGAGCAGAAGTGGATTAACTAATAATGTAAGAATACTAAACTTAGATCCAAGAGTTATTGATTTAGTTTTAGAACATAACTTTAGTGAAAGACAATGTAGAGAGTTAATGAGAGTACAAGATCCAGATAAACAATATAAACTAGCTCTTGGAGTTGTTGAAAATGGAGATAATTATGATGATTTAGTAAGAAAAATAGATAATGATCAAAAACTTCCAAAGAGAGATAAAGAAAAAGCACAAAAATATCAAGCTATATACAGAGATATAGAAGATTCATTCCAAGGCTTTTTTGGAACAAAAGTTAAACTAGAAGCAGGAAAGAGAAAAGGAAAGATAGTAATCGAATACAGCTCAAATGATGATTTAGAAAGAATTTTACATCTAATTAAATAATGAAAGGAAAGATCAAGTAAATATGAGTTTTGAAATTAATGTATTTGAAATTATAATACTTATAATAAATATTGCTTTAATAGCGTTATATATATTAAACTCTATAAAATTAAGAAAACTAAGAGCTAACTATTCTGAATTTATGACAAAATTAGGCAAAGGCAATAATATAGATGAGATGTTACAAAAATATGTTGAGAATGTAGAAGATATAAAAAAAGAAAACAAAGATATAGAGAGATATTGCCAAAAGTTAGATAACGATTCTAAGGAGAATTTAAAGAAGATAGGACTTGTTAGATATAATGCATATAAAGATACAGGAAGTAACTTAAGTTTTGCATTGGCTTTATTAAACGAGAAAGATACAGGAATCGTTTTAAACGGTATATATGGTAGAGACACATCAAATATATATGCTAAACCTGTAGTAAATGGAAAATCGGAATATGCTTTATCTAAAGAAGAAGAAGAAGCAATAAAAAAAATAGTTAATAACTAAAAAATAGAAAAATACCTATGCGAAA
Organism: Bacteroidaceae bacterium; assembly: GCA_963621875.1. Classification (GTDB taxonomy): domain Bacteria; phylum Bacillota; class Clostridia; order TANB77; family CAG-508; genus CAG-245. The sequence goes on from CAVFFR010000009.1 coordinate 15,769, forward strand.
ACAAATAAAAAATCAATAATAATATTGACAAAAAGTGTTAATGTGTGGTATTATATAAATTGTCACAGGTTGACAATCTTGGAGAGGTGGTCGAGTTGGTTTATGGCACCAGTCTTGAAAATTGGCGTAGGTTTGTAGCCTACCGTGGGTTCGAATCCCACCCTCTCCGCCATTTTTTTTATAAAGAATTAAAATAAATAATACAAGGAGCAGTACCCAAGAGGCTGAAGGGGGCAGTTTGCTAAACTGCTAGGGTTCGTAAGGGCCGCGGAGGTTCAAATCCTCTCTGTTCCGCCAAAATATTTATTTTAATTCTTTTTTATTTGTAAATAAAAAAGAATTAAAATAAAAACTAAATAATAAATAAAATAATAAAATATTCAAAAATATATGGGAAATAAAGAAAATAATAAAATATTCAAAATAAAATGTCGAAAATATATGGGAAATAAGGAAAATATGAAAAAGCAAAAACAATAAGAATAACACAGAAAAGGGTTACATAACAAAATACGCAAAATCAATTAATAATATAAAAAAATAAATAATTAAATTTAATTAAATAAATTAAATAAAAAAATAATTTATAAATAATTAAAAATATATTAATTAAAAAAATAAAATTAAATAATAAATAAAAAAAATAATTAATGAAAATAATATAAAAAAATAATATAAAAAAATAATATAAAAAAATAGTATAAAAAAATAAATAATCAAATTTAATTAAACAATAATTAATATAATAAAAAAATAAATATTAAATAAAATTCAAAAAAGAAATAAAAGATAAATAAAATAATAAAATATTCAAAATAAAATGTCGAAAATATATGGGAAATAAGGAAAATATGAAAAAGCAAAAACAATAAGAATAACACAGAAAAGGGTTACATAACAAAACTAAGCAAAATACTTTGACTTATAATAGTAAAATTGTTTAAACAAGATCTAATGAAAAAATAGAAGCTGTTGGATCAACTTCTATTTTTTAGTCTAATATCATCTCCAAAGAAATAACAAATATTATAATTACCAATAAATCTAGAAATAATACGTTCTCCATATCGAGAAGAAAGTTCATCTAAATCTAAATTAGTCGATATAATTGTTTTTGTCACTTTGTTGTTCTGATTTAAAAGCCTAGAATTTAATAAAGTAAATAATTCTGTAAACTTCATATTATTTAAGCTTTCTGTTCCTAAATCATCAATAATAAGCAAATCTGCAGAGTACAAATGCTTAATGATATCAAAATCACCAGATTTTCCGCATACGATAATTAATAATACTATCTAGCATGATTGGTGCTGTTTGATATAGCACAACTTTATCCCTTTTTAGCAACTCATTTGCTATGCAATTGGATAGAAAAGTTTTACCCAGCCCTGTATTTCCAGTAAAAAGCAAGTTCTTTTCCTGGGGGGTATCAAAATTATTAATAAATTTATCACATATCTTTCTAATTATTTTGATATTTTCTTGGGGAGATAAAGAAGAATTATATTTTTCTTTATTACTTGAATTAGAATAAACATCAATAGAGAAATTTTTAAAATTAAAATTTGACATATCAAAGCTATTGAATTTATTGTATTCTAAATCGAACAATCTTTGTTTTAAGCAAGAACACATTTCAGTTTTATTGTTTTGAGAGATATAACCAGTATCTTTACACAGGATGCACTCAAATTGTGGATTAAAGTATTCTGGCGACAATTTTGCTTTATTGTAAATTTCAGTTTTTTCATTTAAAAGATTTTCTTTTTTTTCTTTTAATTCTAACAACAGATTTTTGTTATTTGTTAATAAAATTGATTTTGCAGTTGATAAAGCAAAGGAGCAAAGCTCTGAATCTATTTCTTGCAATCTAGGATTTTTATTATAAAAATCCTCTTTCTTTTTTTCGGCAACAGAAATTGCAAAATCCCTTTTTCGTGCATAATCATTTAATAATTGTTTTAAAGTTGAATTACTCATATTTTCACATCCTTTTGAGGATAAATTTTATAAATTATCTGGATTATTTGCATATAAATCTGAGAGGTTATTGTAAGATCTTTGAGAATAATTATTGTATCCAGTCTTTTTTTCTATTGTTTTTATGTCTTTGTTCTTTTGTTTTGTATCCAATAAAAATTTATTTACTGATTCAGGAGTTCTCAAATTTCTATCATTCCAGTCTTCTAAGATTTTGTTAATATAATCAAAATTTGGATTTGACTTAGAAGTAGTTTTCTTTAAAGCAATTTCAATGATAGTCATATTATAGCCGAAATCATTCATCCATTTTTCAATGTAAGCTTCTTCGTATTGTGATAATTGCCTATTAAGGCCAAGCTTCTTAGCAATAGACTTTTTGACTTTTGAAAGAGCTTCTTGTTGTTCATAATATTTATCCAAATCAGTATAAGTTTTTATATTATTTTGTGACCAAGCTTCAGCAACAGCTTGAATATAGTTTCTATGTAAAGCAGAACGATTAAAACAATATCTAAACAATGCAACCATAACTTCTTCGTCAAAACCATATTTACTGAACCATAAGTCAATATCTCCATACCAAGAAGGAGACATTACGCCTTGGAAGAATTCATTATTAATTGCAGAAATTGCTTTAGCTCTATATTGATTTTTTGCGGTTTTTTTAATTTGGTCAGGTGATTGTGAAACTTTTGGATTATATAATTTAAATAATTCAATTTCTTGCATATTAGCAAATTCATAACCAGAATTTTTTCTTATTAATAAACCTAGAGATTCCCAATATTTAATAGAATCCTGAATATCTTTTAGTGGAATATCTAATTTTTTAGAAAGGTCATTTATTTTAATTTCTTTTCCATATTTAGAAAGAAAAAACAAGTATAAATATACCTTAATTGCAGTTCCACTTGCTTGAGAAAAATATTCCGTAAAAAAAGCATCGGGAATATTTGTTGTGGAGAACAGTAAAGAATTTGCTGATTGTTCAAGTTTCATATTTCTAGTCGTTCCTTTCATAAAATAGTTAGAGTAATTATATCATTTTTATATTTGATTTACAACAATAAAAAGATATTTTGTTAGTTCTTGTTAAATAATAATATTTTGTTGCTAAACAAGAATTTTATGAGATAATTTATAACATAAAGTATGTTTTCATTTCCAAGACCAACAATGCTAAAAAGAAATAAAGGTAAGCACAAAATAGTAAAAACAAAAATTTTTGTTGTTAAATTGATAAAAATTAAATTAATAAAGCAAAAAACAAAGATATCCCAAACTATATTAATAAATAGAGAAAAATAATCTATTATACCGAATAATTTGTTTTTAAAGTTATAATTTTTTGGAAAAACAAATTTCATATGTATCCACCTATCTAAATAAATTTTTAATATTTAAAATATTGGCATTTATATCAAGAGAAATACCGCCAATAAGTTCTTTAATGTATCCATTTGCTTTTGTTAAAATAAAAATGGTACTGATGTAAGATATTTGCGAAAAAAGATCAGATGATTTTGTATTTAACGAAAATAGCAAAATAAGAATCAAAGAAATAAAAACTTGTACAAATAATAACGAAAATAATGTACGTATCCAAGACTTAAAAAACCAGACAGTTGATGAATTAGCTAATGATAATATTGCAAAAGGAGAAAGAAGTACAAACAATTTAATTAAAATGTATCTTATTGAGTACGAAAACAACAAGCTGATTAATCCAATAGAGAAAAAACTTTTTAACATACCTTCTAATGAAAACAAATTGAAATTGTTTTGGGAATTAGTTAAATAAATGGAGCTAGATATAAGATTATTGAATGATATATCTTGTTTGGTAACAGCTTTACCAAGCGTACGAATAGAATCTGTAAATAGTCCATTGATTTTTAATAATTCTTCACAAAGAAAAGATGAAAAATTGATGCAAATAGAAATAACTATTACTTTGCCAAGAAATTGATAAGGTTTTTCTATACGACTACCAGTAAATTGTGAAAATGAGAGTCTAAAACAATAATATAAAACGAAACCAATGAGAATTGCATTTGCAATTGTAGGCAATCCAAAAGAACTTTGAAAAATAGTATTAAAAAACGAATCTGATAAAATTTCTTCATTTACGAAAACACTTTTATCTAATAGAGAATACAAGGATTTATCCAAAGAAGAAAAGAGTGTTGAAAAGATCTCATTTATAGTGTTCATTATTATTTTTGAATAATCTATTTGCGAATTGTTAATACTATCAACTCCTAACTAACCAAACTTTTAATAGCAGATAAAATTAAATCTATAGCAAGGATAAAAGCGTAGGAGAATAAAGAACCTTTAATTATTTTTTTGCCAGTTCTAATTTTTTCTTCATCGCCAAAACTGAACTTTTTCATAAAAACTCCAGTACCGACAGCTACAGCAGCCGCAGGAGTTGAAAGCTTTATTAGCCATTTTTCGATGTCTGAAAAAGCTGAGTCTAATTTTGTTACGAGTTTAGGATCACCTAAAGCTTTTGATGGTGAAAACATAAATAAAATGAATAAAATTAATAATAGATATACAATTTTTTTATACATAAAACCTCCTTAAGTATTTTTAAAATATGGAAGCATTTTCAGTTTTGTAGGTTCTAATATTTTGCTTCCATCCGACAAAAATGATAGACACTCAAAAGTATTCAAACCTTGAGTAAAGAAATTTGTATCATAAGCATAATCGTATTGAAAATAAGTATTTATACTTTCGGAAATATTAGAATCTTTAGACTTAAAAGAGTGAGTGAATAGATTATAAGATGTTTCTCTGGCGTTCTCTGAAATAGTTTTAGAAGATCTCTCTTTGTCTACCTTGCCGAAGTTGCTTTTGAGCATCTTCTATTGTAAAAATATCATCGGAGCGAAACCATAATTTATTTACTAAATTTTGAACAATAACTTCAACAGAATATTTATTGTTAAGAGCATTTAGCAAAGAAGTATAACTTTGAGTCGACACAACATTAATACATTTTGATTCTCTACTCTGAGAGAAGAAATTAGCATCAGTCGCAGAGACATATTCACTGTACTCATCGGAAATAAAAACAACAGGTTTTAATGAAGTATTATTAGTAACATTAGACAATTGTTTTAAAACTTCTGTTTGAAAATCTAATTTTAAATATGCAGCAATTATTTTAGATAGATTTCTATATTCATTAATATTCATATTTAAAACAACTATTTTTCCAGATTTTATAACATCTTCAAATCCACTAAAATTAATTTCCGACTTGTTTGGGCAAAAGGTAGAAGAAATTTCTGCATCAGAAACAAAACAATTCGTAATTCTAGTAATTTCTGACTTTAATATATTCATAGTTCTATCATCTAAAGAAAAGAATTCTTTTTCAAAAAAATTAATAGAGGAAAGCAAATCATAGATCTCAAGATTATTAAATTTATTGTTAAGAAACTTTTTTCTTAACAATGAAATTTTAGATAAGTAATAATCTTTATTTGTAATTAAATTGTGTAATTCTAAAAAAGTTACATAGTTATTATTATATAGTCTGCACAATTTAATTGCCTCAGACAATACAGTTTCACTTTTATCAATCCAATAAGACTCAGTATTATTAGGAGAAAACAAAAGCAATATGGTTTTTAGTCGATTTGCTAAGACAGAGGGCTTTAAAGATAGATTATCTAATGGGTTGTATTTGAAATTACCAGATATTTGAATAGGAATTAAATCATTTTCTCTTTTATATTTTTGAGCGAACTTTAGTACTTGCTGATAGTAATTTCCTTTTACATCTAAAATTAACATTCCTAACTTAGATTTTTTTGAATCAGATTTATAAGACAACAATTGTTCAGTGATGGGGTACATAGCACTACTCGTTTTACCAGAACCAATAGCCCCAGTAATTAATATATTTTGAAATAGTCCTTTTTCAGGAATAAAAACTTTTTCAGAAGAATCATTTTTTTGACCTATGATAAGATTTATAGAATATGAGACTGGACATTTTAATGTATGAGGAGGAGAATGTTTGAATACTAAAAATAATTGCTCAATAAAATAATTAAAGATAATTAAATTTGCTAAAAAAGAAAAGATTAGAAAAATTAATTTAATATTTTCCCACAATACGGGGTCTCCACTAGGCAAATTTAGTTCAAAGGAGCCAAAGTGCAATATAAGTACATCCTCTAACATAATCTGATGAAAATACAAAAGTTCAACGATAAAAAAGCCTACTGCAAATAAGCAGGATATAATAAAAATTAACAGATTAAATATTAAGGATCACCTCTCTTTTTTTTAGTTTTTAATTCTAATTTTGCTCCTTGTTTTGATTTAAAGAAATAAAATTCACAATATGAGTAAATAAAATAGAGAACTACAAATAAATTAATTATAAATATTAATAAAAATAAATAAGATTTAAAAACAATCACTCCTTTCTATTTTTGCCATTGTACTATGATTTTATATAAATGTCTATACTTTTGAATAAAATTGTGTTAAAATGATATAACAATAAAAGACAAAAAGAGAGGAGATTTTTAATATGAAGATAGAAAAAAATACTAAAATAGGAGAAATTGTAGAAAAAGCTCCAGAAAAAGTAGAAATATTGTTAGATGCTGGAATGCATTGCCTTGGATGTCCTGCTTCTCAAGCAGAAACACTAGAAGAAGCTTGTATGGTTCACGGAATAGAAGTAGAAGAATTACTTGAAAAGTTAAATGCTTAATGACTAATTTACAACCAAAAGAGATAAAATTCAAATAAATTTTAAAAATATAAAAAAAAATAAAGAAAACCGTTGACAAAACCACTAAAATAGTGTAAAATTAAAAATGCGTTTGACCAAAGGAAATTTGGGTCATTAGCTCAGGTGGTAGAGCACTTGACTTTTAATCAAGTTGTCCGCGGTTCGAGTCCGCGATGGCTCACCAAAAATCTAGGGTTTAAGTTTCTTAGATCCTAGAGGTCAGTTTTTATAAGGCCCCGTGGTCAAGAGGTTAAGACATCGCCCTTTCACGGCGGAGACATGGGTTCAATTCCCGTCGGGGTCACCAATACGCCACTTTAGCTCAGCTGGTAGAGCAACTGACTTGTAATCAGTAGGTCATCTGTTCGAATCAGATAAGTGGCTCCATAAAAAACTAGGTGATGTACACCTAGTTCTTTTTTTGTCGGAAGGAGAATAAATGAAGACTTGTCCAAATTGCCATTCTCTTACACAAACCTATAAAGGTGCAAATAGAAACAATGGACGAGCTCAAAGAAAAAAATATAAATTATAAGAGGAGTAAAAATGAAGAAAGTAGTAATTGTTACAGGAGCATCAAGAGGAATTGGAAATAGTATAGCAAAGCTTTTATCAAAAGAGAATTATCAAGTAATTGCTAATTATAATAAATCTGAAATAGAAGCAAAAAAACTAAAAGAGGAATTTGATGTTGATATATTTCAAGCAGATGTATCAAAAAGAGAAGAAGTAAAAGAACTAATAAATTATACAATAAATAAATATAAGAAAATCGACTGTATAATAAACAATGCAGGAATAGATCAAGTAAAAATGTTTGTTGATATTACAGACCAAGACTGGAAATCAATGATACAAAATAATCTAAATTCTGTATTTTATATGTGTCAAGAAACAATTCCATATATGGTAAGAAGAAAAGAGGGCAGTATAATAAATATATCATCAATTTGGGGGCAAATAGGAGCTTCTTGCGAAAGCCACTATTCAGCGACTAAAGCTGCAATTGATGCAATAACAAAATCATTAGCTAAAGAGCTTGGAAACTCAAATATAAGAGTAAATAGTATAGCACCAGGAATTATAGAAACAGAAATGAATAACAATTTATCAGAAGAAGAAAAAGAAGATATAATAAAAGAAATACCATTGAAGAAAATTGGAAAAAAAGAAGATATTGCTAGATGTGTTAAATGGCTATTAGAAGATGAATATGTGACAGGACAAGTAATTAATATTAATGGAGGATGGCTAATATAAAAAACAACCTAGAATATCAAATATTCTAGGTTTAAATTTATAAATTATCATTATTATTTACTTTTCTTTTATAATTTCCAGATATGATTTTTGGAAAATATTTAATAATTTTATATATTGCTAATCTGATTTTTTTACTCCAAATATAAGATTTTCTTAATCTTCTAGGAGCATCCATATGAAACTCATTATCTTGTGGAACTAAAGCAACTTCTAATTTCTCTATAGGAAATATATAATTTTGATTATCATTGTTATCCCATTCATTATTTGAATTTCTAAAGCACAAATTTAAAGAATCGGCAGAAAGCAATTCTATTTCTGCTTGGAAACCTAATTCTGTTTTTACCATTTCTATTTCAGATACATTATCCCATTGAAAATTATATCCATAGTGAAGAAAAACCTCTTCGGAATTATTCTCGAAAAGCTTACCTGTGTAAGAAATTTTAATTTTAGTATTTTCTACTAGTTTATCTGTATTAAAGAATATATTTTTTATTAATTCCATTTTATTATCTCCTATTTATCTTTTGTCGATTATATTATAATATTAAAAAAATATATAATCAAGTACTTTATTAAAAAAAATGTAAAAAAAAGAAAAATTTTTCTACTTTTTATCAGTTATTAGAACTTTACCTAAAATATAAAAAGAATCTAAATTTGAAACTTTTATATCAGCAATATCTTTTTTTAAAGCTCTAAGGATAATTCCGTCTTGTCGAATTATTAATTTTCTAAATAAGCATTTGTTATTGTAAAAAAACAGACCTATTTCTCTATTCTTTAATGGGGAGTTTAATTCTACGAAAGCATAAGAATTAGAGGATAAAACTGGTTCCATTAAATCATCATTTACTTTTATGGCTAAAGAGGCAGTTTCTTTATCTTCTGGACAAAATATAAGAGAATCAATATTTGAAACAGCAATAATTCTGTCATAGCAAATATGATTAAGAATTCCAGAGTCGAGATGTTCCTTAGAAAGACTTTTATCATAAGTATACATAAGAGGTTGATAAGGAATATCTAAACAATCGCATATTTTACGCAAAGAGTTATGACTAGGGGTTCTTTCACTTTTTTCTATATGAGCGAGAAAACCAATATCTATACCAGATTCTCTAGCAAGACTTGCTTTAGATATTCTTTGTTTTTTTCTAATTAAGGCAATCAAATGGCCAAGCATATCACTTTCCTCCGTAAAATTAATCTGATCAAATTATATAAAAAATTATGCTAAAAGTCTATAATATATTGTAAAAAAAAACCGATTATGGTAATATAAAAAAAATGACATCTATAGAAGGGAAGAATATGGAAGAAGAAAAAAAAACGATAGACGAAAAAGAAAAAAAATCTAAAAAGAAAAAAACAACAAGAGCTTTAATAATTATAGGATGTATTGTTATACTATTACTATGTGCATCGACAATATTTGCAATATTAAATATGACAAGCGAGAAAGTAATTAAAGGTGTCTATATTAGTAATATTGATGTCTCTAAATTGACAAAAAAAGAACTAGAGCAAAAAATGAAGGAAATTACAACAGAAATGTCAGCAAGAAAAGTCATATTAAAATATAACGACATAGAAACAGCAATTAATTTAGAAGATATAAAGTTAGAATATAATTTAGATGATATTGTTGAACAAGCGTATAATATAGGACGTGATAGCAATATATTTATCAACAATTTTGCAATTATAAAATCTGCAATTTTTAAATCAAATTTACAAATGAATATTAGCTATAATGAAGAATTAATAGATAAAAAGATCGAGGAAATGAGTGCTAGTATACCAGGAGTTGTTGAAGAATATGCATATTATATCGAAGGTGAAGAACTAGTAATCACAAAAGGGAAAGCAGGACTCTCAATCGAAAAGGAAAAATTAAAACAACAAATAAGGGAAGCAATATACAAAATAGATAAAAATGCAGAAATAATAAATGTACCAGTAAAAAATAAAGAACCTGATGCAATCGATATGGAAAAAATTCATCAAGAAATATATAAAGAGCCAGTTGATGCATATATAACGCAAAATCCTACAACGGTACATCCAAATGTGAATGGAGTAAATTTTGCAATATCTGTAGAAGATGCTACTAAGCTATTAGAAGAAGACAAAGAAGAATATAGAATACCTTTAAAAATAACTGTAGCAAACAAAACAATAAGTGATTTAGGAGAGGAAGCTTTTCCAGATGTATTAGGGACATTTACAACCAGGTATGATGCAACAAATAAAAACAGAAGCAATAATATATCACTAGCAACTCAGAAAATAAATGGTACAGTTATATTACCTGGAGAAACATTTTCATACAATAAAACAGTAGGGAAAAGAACTGCTGCAGCAGGATTTAAAGAAGCAGGTGCGTATGCGGGAGGCAAGGTGATCCAAGAAGTAGGAGGGGGAATTTGCCAAGTATCTTCTACATTATACAATGCAGTAGTATATGCAAATTTGGAAATTACAGAAAGAAGTAATCACTGTTTTGAATCTTCTTATGTTACAGCGGGTAGAGATGCGACAGTATCTTGGGGAACATTAGACTTTAAATTTAAAAACAATAGGCAATATCCAGTTAAAATTGAAGCATCAGCAAATAGTGGAGTAAATAAAATAACGATAAAAGGGATAAAAGAAGAAAAGGAATATGAAGTAGTAATACAATCAAAAGTAACATCAGTAATACAAACACCTATACAATATCAAGAAAGTTCAGAAATGGATGAGGGAGAAGAAAAAATTATACAAAATGGGCATAATGGTTGTACAAGTGTTACATATAAAATATTAAAATTGAACGGAGCAACCATTTCAACAGAACTAATGTCTACAGACTATTATAAGCCATTAGAAAAAATTATAGTAAAGGGAATAAGAAAAACTTCAACAGAAACATCAGTTGAAGAAAATCCTACTCAATCAGAGAAACCAACACCAAGCGAAAATACAGAACAATCAAACTCTGAAGAAGAAGTAGAAGAACAAAATTAAGTAGCTGTCAATACTTTAGCGAAATAGTGGCTAAAGTATTGACAATACAATAAAAAAAGAATATAATAAACAAGTAACTTTAGAAATGCACCACTAGCTCAGTTGGTAGAGCAGCTGACTCTTAATCAGAAGGTCCGGGGTTCGACTCCCCGGTGGTGCACCAGAATAAAGGGAAAAGTATAGAGATATAGTTTTCTTTTTTTTTATGAAAAAATATAAATGGAGTCGAAAAGGAGGACAAGAAAAATGTCCGGGTGGACATTTTTCCCGACGCGGCTCGGCGACTCCCCGGTGGTGCACCAGAATAAAGGGAAAAGTATAGAGATATAGTTTTCTTTTTTTTTATGAAAAAATATAAATGGAGTCGAAAAGGAGGACAAGAAAAATGTCCGAGTGGACAATTTTCCCGACGCGGCTCGGCGACTCCCCGGTGGTGCACCCAAAACAATAAAATAATCAAAAATAAAATGACGAAAATATATGGGAAATAAGGAAAATATAAAAAAATAGAAATAATAAAAATGACGCAGAAAAGGATTACATAACAATGTACGGAAAAACAATTAATAATATAAAAATATAAAAAAAGAAAAGATATAATTTAAGAGTAGAAAAAATTATTTATTTAATTTTAAAAAATAAAAAATCAATATAAAAACAAAAAAATAAAAATAATAAAAAATAATTAAATAAATTAATAAAATAAAAATAAATAAAAAAATAATTTATAAATAATAAAAAATAAATTAAAATAAAAAATATAATTAATAAAATAAAAATAAAATTAAATAATAAATAATAAAAAAATTAAAAAAATATATATTAATTTAATAAAATAAAAATAATTAATAAAAATAATATAAAAAAATAAATAATCAAATTTAATTAAAAAATAATTAATAACAAAAATAGAGAATTAATATAATAAAAAAATAAATAAAAAACAAAATAAATATTAAATAAAATTCAAAAAAGAAATAAAAAACAAATAAAAGATAAATAAAATATAATATAAGATATGACATAAAAAAAGTATAATTAAGAGATAGAAATTAAGAAACAAAAAACAACCCAAAATAATAAAATAATCAAAAATAAAATGTCGAAAAACATATGGGAAATAAGGAAAATATAAAAAAATAGAAATAATAAAAATGACGCAGAAAAGGATTACATAACAATGTACGGAAAAACAATTAATAATATAAAAATATAAAAAAAGAAAAGATATAATTTAAGAGTAGAAAAAATTATTTATTTAATTTTAAAAAATAAAAAATCAATATAAAAACAAAAAAATAAAAATAATAAAAAATAATTAAATAAATTAATAAAATAAAAATAAATAAAAAAATAATTTATAAATAATAAAAAATAAATTAAAATAAAAAATATAATTAATAAAATAAAAATAAAATTAAATAATAAATAATAAAAAAATTAAAAAAATATATATTAATTTAATAAAATAAAAATAATTAATAAAAATAATATAAAAAAATAAATAATCAAATTTAATTAAAAAATAATTAATAACAAAAATAGAGAATTAATATAATAAAAAATAAATAATAAATTAAAGAAATATAATTTAATAGTGAAAAATAAAAAACGAAAAAAGTATTAAATTTTTCGTTTTTTTTATTTTTATTTTTTCATTTTTTCATGATTAAAATTAGGAATATTTTCGTTTAATAAAAATTCTTTTTCTTTATTTTGTTTAGAGAGATTATCTTTTGCAACAGCCATTAATAATTTTAATCGATTTGTTTGATTTGCTTCGCTTGCACCAGGATCATAATCAATAGGAGAAATATTAGCATAAGGATACTCATCTCTTATTGTTTTTATAACTCCTTTTCCTACAACGTGATTTGGAAGGCAGGCGAATGGTTGAACACATACTATATTAGTAATTCCATTCTCAATATATTCTATCATTTCTGCGGTTAAGAACCAGCCTTCGCCTGTTTGATTACCAATAGATAATATATTTTTTACTTTATCTTCTAATTCCCATATATCACAAGGTTGTAAATATCCTTTTTTTGAATTATGTAAAGCAATTCTCTCATCTTTTTCCAGCAAATCAATTAATTTTATTGCAACTTTAAATAATTTTGATTTATATTTATCTGTTTTTATTAATGTGTTAAAAGTAATTTTATGAGTTGCCATAAACTTAACAAAGCCCACAAAATCGGGTAAAATAACCTCTGCACCTTCTTGCTCTAATTTATCAGCAACAAAATTATTTCCAAAAGGATGATATTTTATTAATACTTCGCCAACAATTCCAACTTTAGGTTTCTCAATAGAAGTATCTAATTCTATTTTCTCGAAATCTTCTACAATGGAATAAATACTCTTTTTAAACTGAGCCAAAGTTGAGTCTACAACGAGTTTTTTGCACTCGTCCATCCATTTATCAAATAACTTTTTACTTTCTCCTTTATTTACTTCATAAGCTCTGTTTTTAGTAAGCATTTTTTGTAATAAATCTCCGTAAATCACAGCTTTTAATAGCTTTTCAATCATTTCAGGAGTTAATTTAAAGCCAGGCATTTTTTCCATACCAACAACATTAAAAGATATTACTGGTACATTTGAAAAACCTGCATCTTTTAAGGCTTTTCTAATAAACCCTATATAGTTAGTAGCTCTACAACCGCCACCAGTTTGGGACATCATTAAAGCAGTTTTATTAACATCATATTTGCCAGATTCAAGCGCTTCAATCATTTGTCCTGTTACTAAAATAGAAGGATAACAAGCATCATTATTAACATATTTTAAACCAGTTTCAACAGTATGCGCGTCACAGTGTCTTAAAAGTTCTATATTATATCCGCAAGAAGAAACAGCAGATTCCATTAACTCAAAATGAATTGGAGCCATTAAAGGAAATAATATCTTGTAATCTTTCATATCTTTTGTGAATATCTTTTTCTTTACTGTATAATCACCATCAGAATTAGAGGTTTCTTGTTCTTTTTGGCGTTTTTGCATACTTGCCAATAAAGAGCGAATACGAATTCTAACAGCACCTAAATTGTTGACTTCATCTATTTTTATTAAAGTGTACATCTTATTATAGCTAGACAAAATTTCTTCTACTTGATCAGTTGTTACAGCATCAACACCGCATCCGAAAGAGTTAAGCTGAATAAGTTCTAAATTATCGTGTTTTCCAACATAATCAGCAGCTGCGTATAGCCTAGCATGAAATACCCATTGATTAACAACTCTTAAAGGAGCCTTAGGCTCGGTTTTGTCCGAAATACTATCGGCAGTAATGACTCCAAGGCCAAGACTTGTGATTAATGTATCAATACCGTGATTAATTTCAGGATCAATATGATAAGGTCTACCAGCCAAAACAATTCCTTTTTTATGGTTTTTCTCTAAAAACTCTATAGCTTTCTGGCCTTCTGCATGTATATCAGCTCTGCACTTTTGATACTCTTGTTCAGCTAATTTTGCAGCAACAGTAAGCTCTTTTTTTGTAAAATTATATTTTTTAAATTCTGGAAGATTTAAAATTGTTTCAACTAAATTCTTTTGGTCAAAAGGTAGGAAAGGATTTAAAAAGGTAATATTTTTATCTTTTAATTCTTCTACATTGTTCTTTAAAACCTCAGAATAAGAGATTACAATAGGGCAATTATAACGATTGTCAGCTGATTTATATTCTTTTCTAGAATAAGGCATACAAGGGTAAAAAATAGTATTTACTCCTTGCTTTATAAGACTTATAATATGACCGTGCGAAAGCTTGGCAGGATAACATACAGATTCTGAAGGCATCGATTCCATACCTTTTTCGTAAGTTTTTCTATTACTTTTCTCGGATAAGATGACTCTAAAACCAAGGTTAGTTAAAAAAGTAAACCAAAAAGGATAATCTTCATACATATTCAAAACTCTAGGGATGCCAATAGTTCCACGAGGAGAGTGAGATTCATCTAAAGGAATATAATTAAATAACCTCTGATATTTATACTTTACTAAATTAGGTAGTTCATTATTTTTTAAAACAATTCCAGCACCTTTTTCACATCTATTACCAGAAATATGTTTAGAGCCATTACTAAACTTATTAATAGTAAGGAGACAGTGATTTTCACAACCATTACAACGAATGTGTGATGACTCAACCTTTAATGAGTTAATTTCGTCTAAACTAGCCAAAGTTGATTTATATTCCATATCCTTGTTAGCCTCATATTGTTCTTGTGCCAAAAGAGCAACACCATATGCACCCATAAGGCCAGCAATATCAGGTCTTACAACATTTCTGCCAACTAAAAGCTCAAAAGCACGAAGCACAGCATCATTATAAAAAGTACCACCTTGCACAACTATATGAGCTCCTAAAGTTTTTAAATCCCTAATCTTCATAACTTTGTAAAGAGCATTTTTTATAACAGAATAAGAAAGCCCAGCGGAAATATCGCCAACACTATAGCCTTCTTTTTGTGACTGCTTAATCTTAGAATTCATAAAAACCGTACATCTTGAGCCTAGATCAACTGGATTTCTGGCTGAAATAGCAGAGTCAACAAAATCTTCGACCGTTAAGCCTAAGCTTTTTGCAAATGTTTCTATAAAAGAACCGCAACCAGAAGAACAAGCTTCATTTAGCATAATATTATCTATAGTATGATTCTTCATTTTAATATATTTCATATCTTGACCACCAATGTCAACGATGCTCGTAACATTAGGCATAAAGCGCCTTGCAGCAGTATAGTGTGCTATTGTTTCAATCTCATTTAAATCGACATTTAAAGCTGTTTTAATTAGATTTTCTCCATAGCCTGTAACTCCACTATATCGTATAGTTGCATCTTGGGGCAATACAGAATATAACTCTTTTAGCATTTTCATAACACTATTTAAAGGATTTCCCTCATTGCTAGAATAAAGAGAATATAACAATTTACCTTCTGTATCAGTAACAACTAACTTTGTAGTTGTAGATCCAGCATCTATGCCAACAAAGCAGTCTCCACTATATGTTGAAAGTTCACCCTTTGGAACGACATCTTTATTATGGCGTTCTTTAAATTCAGTATATTCTGAATCAGTTACAAACAAAGGCTTCAAAGGGTTTGTTGTTGAATCGTGAGAACTTTTTAACATTGCAATCTTCGATTTTAATTTTTCTACGGAAATTGGTTTCAAAGAAACAGAATCAAGACTAGCACCTTTAGCTACTAGCAAGTGAGCCTCAGCAGGTGAGATAACCTGTTCTTCAGTCAAATTTAATGTTTCAATAAAACGATTCTTCAATTCTGATAAGTAATTTAACGGACCACCCAAAAATGCTATATTACCACGCAAAGGCCTACCACAAGCAAGACCACTAATAGTTTGATTAACAACTGCTTGAAATATAGAAACAGCAATGTCCTCCTTAGCAGCTCCCTCATTTAATAAGGGCTGTACATCAGTCTTTGCAAAAACTCCACAGCGAGAAGCAATAGGATAAATAGTAGTATAGTTTTTAGCTAAATTATTTAATCCCTCAGCGTCAGTATTTAGCAAAGATGCCATTTGGTCAATAAAAGCGCCAGTACCACCAGCACAAGTGCCATTCATACGTTGCTCAATTGATTTACCAAAATATATAATTTTTGCATCTTCTCCGCCTAGCTCAATAACAACATCTGTCTGCGGAATATAAGTTTCAACAGCTTTTTTACAGGCAACAACTTCCTGAACAAAGGAAACATCCAAAAAATTTGCTACAGACATTGCACCAGACCCAGTTAAGGCTATTGTGAACTCACTATCAGAAAAACGATTAGCCAAATCTTCTAACACTGAACATACAGTATTCTTAGTATCCGAAAAATGTCTTTGATAGCTTGTATATAGAACATCTAAATGGTCATCCATTACAGCTATCTTTACAGTAGTAGATCCTACATCAAGACCTACATGTAATAATTTATTCATATAAAAATCTATCTCCTTAAAAATAAACTTCCTCTAATTTTATACGGAAAAAAGCGATTTGTCAAATTTTTAAACATAAAAAAAGTTCTATTTTTAACAAAAGAGCATAGACATACTATCAAGAAGCAACAAAAAGAAAGGAAAGTGATAGAATGAAAAATAAAATTCTAAAAACAATAATTATTATAGTAATAATTGCAATAATAGTAGGTGTTTTAGTAATCGTTAAAAATAAAACAACAAAAACAATTCAATATGAACCACAAGAGGAAATATCAGGAGAACAAGAGAGAAAAACAATAATATCATTATACTTTATAGACAAAAAAACCAAAGAAGTCGTGCCAGAAGCTAGAATGATAGATGTAAAAGATTTGATAAATGAACCATACCAGATATTAATAAATTTTCTAATAGAAGGACCTAAAAACGAAAATCTTGAAAAAACGATACCAGAAGGGACAAAATTACTAGGAGCCACATTAGAAGGAGATACACTTAAGCTAAATTTCTCTAGGGAATTCTTAAATAAAGAAGGAAAGGAATCAGAAGAAAAGACCATAGAAAGTTTAGTGAATACACTTACAGAACTTACAGAAGTAAACTCAATAAGAATACTAATTGAAGGAGAAGAAAACAAAAAATTTGAAGACAGTGGATTGAGCTTCGAAAACAATTTTTTGAGATCAGAATGAAAAATGCAAAAAAAGGGTACAAAAAAACGCAAAGTCGACATAATAACAGAAATTATTTAAAAAAATTTATAAATTTTACGATAGTACAAGAATCTTGAAAACAGCATAAAAATTTTTCAACACAGAAAAGGGAGCTAACTAAGCTTCCTTTTTTATTACAGCAACAAGGCTTTTGACAGTTGCCATAACAAAAATTGTGGTAAAATGGCAAATTACTATTAAAATTATCATTAAAATTTTTCTGCATACAAAACCTCACTATTTACATAATTCAATATTTAATATATAATATTAAAGAGCAAAATAAAAGTTGATAGGAATGATATAATAATGGAAAAAAATTTACAAGAGAATGAAAGAATAGATGACTTACAATATAAGGGGCTTAAGATTATACAAAATATTAAAGGATTTTGCTTTGGTATAGACAGTGTGATTCTATCGGACTTTGCTAAAAATATAAAAAAAGGAAGCAAAGTGGTAGATCTAGGAACTGGAACAGGGATAATAGGTTTGCTACTTTGCAAAAAAACTGAATTAAAAGAAATAGTAGGAGTAGAGATACAAAAAGAAGTTGCCGACATGGCAACTAGAAGTATAAAAATGAACAAGCTAGAGGATAAATTTGTAATACTAAATACAGACATAAATCAAATATTTGCCAATAAATTATTAGAAAAAAATCAATTTGATGCAATTGTTATGAATCCACCATATAAAGAAATTGGAACAGGACAGATAAATGATGTAGACAATAAAATAATCTCAAGACATGAAATAAAAGCAACATTATCAGATTTTCTAAGAGTAGCATCAAACCTTTTAAAAGATAAAGGCGAAATTTATATGGTTCATAAGCCAGAAAGAATGCCTGATATAATTCAGAAGATGAGAGAAAACAAAATAGAACCAAAAGAAATACAAATAGTATATCCTAACAAAAACGCAGATGCATCACTAATTTTAATAAAAGGAATAAAAGGTGCTAGTAAATTCTTTAAAATTCAAAAGCCATTGTATATATATGAAGAAAAACGGTGAATATACAACGCAAATAAAAGAAATTTATAATATAGGAGAATAGAATGAGAGGAAAATTATATTTAATAGCAACACCAATAGGAAATCTAAACGACATAACATATAGAGCTGTTGAAACACTAAAAAAAGTTGACATAATTGTAGCTGAAGATACAAGACACTCTTTGAAACTATTAAATTACTTAAAAATATCAAAACCTATGATAAGTTATCATAGGCATAATGAAGATACTAAAACAGCAGAACTTATTAAAATATTAAAAGAAGGAAAAAACATAGGGCTCATAACTGATGCAGGAACTCCAGGAATATCTGACCCAGGAGAAGAAGTAGTAAAAGAAGCAATAAAAGAGCAAATAGAAGTAATTCCCGTACCAGGAGCATGTGCCCTAATAAATGCACTAATAGCATCAGGACTTAAAACAAAAGAATTTGCATTTTATGGATTTCTACCATTGGACAAAAAGCTTAGAGACGAAAAATTTGATGATATACAAAAACAAAACAAAACTATAATATTTTATGAAGCACCACATAGATTAATAAAAACACTGAAAGAAATTGAGCAAAGGCTAGGGAACATTGAAGTTGTGATAGCAAAAGAATTAACTAAAATTCATGAAACATTTATTAGAGGGACAATAGAAGAAACGCTAGAAACTCTTGGCGATGTTAAAGGTGAATATATAGTGCTTTTTGAAAATCATGCGAAAACAGAAAAACAGATAGAAATAGAAAATATAAATCAATTAAATATAGAAAAACAATTTGAATACTATATCGAAAAAGGATTATCAAAAAAAGATGCAATAAAGCAAATTGCTAAAAATAATAAGGTCCCAAAAGACACTATTTATAAACAATTTATATAAAAAACAAAACAATAGCTTTCTGGCTATTGTTTTTATGTTAAAATTATTTTTCTATATTTTCTTCTAAATTTTTAATATTTTTAATACATTTATCACAAATCAATTTATCTTTATATTTTGTTACATTCTTGGTACTTCCACAAAAAACACAAGTTTCTTCAAGCTTTTTTAGGACAATAGAAGAACCATCGACATATATTTCTATAGGATCCTTCTCTGCTATCTTTAACTTATTTCTTAACTCTATAGGAATAACAATCCTTCCTAATTCATCTACACGTCTGATTATACCGGTTGACTTCATTTACATATTCCTCCTAAATTCGACATATTATGTAATAATAATAACATAAAATGTTGCAGAACACAAGCAAAAACGACAAAAATAATTAAAAATTTACGAAACAAAGTTTTACTTTCGTATACAAGACTTTTAGAAAACAAAAAAGCACACGAATATAAAAAGAGAGTAGGAATATACATTAAAAGAGGTAATAAAAATGTTAAATAAAATTTGGCCAGCTTTTATAATATTGTCTTTTTTGTATGCAATATTTAATGGAAATATAGAAGAATTTAATAACTCAATATTCACATCTTGTGCACAGACTGTGGATTTAATATTAAAATTATTCGGAACAATGTGTTTATGGAATGGACTAATGAAAATAGTACAAGAAACATCATTAATGAGAAAACTAACCAAATTTATATCACCACTGATGAAATTCTTATTTCCAACAATGAAAAAAGAAGATAAAGAATATAAAGAAATAACTATTAATATAGTTGCAAACTTATTAGGAATAGGTAATGCCGCCACGCCTTTGGGACTAAAAGCAATGCAAACAATGCAAGAAAAAAATCCTCAAAAAGATATAATAACAGATTCAATGGCAATGTTTATAGTATTAAATACTGCATCTATTCAACTAATTCCATCAACAGTAATAGCAGTAAGAGCATCTCTTGGTTCAGCAAACCCAAGTCAAATAATAGTTCCCGTATGGATTGCAACAATTGCAGCAGATGTAGCAGGAATTATTGCAAGCAAGATTCTTATGAAAAGATTTTAATATGAGAGGCGAATATGAAAGTAATCAATTATATATCTACAATTGCAATTCCAACAGTTATAATTATAATAATCATTTATGGAATTATAGATAAAAAAAGAATATATGATATATTTGTAGATGGGGCAAAAGAAGGTATGGAAATAGTAATAAAAATATTTCCAACTTTATTAGGATTATTCTTAGCAATAGGCGTACTAAGGAGTTCTGGAATATTGGACATAGCAACAAAAACAATATCAATATTAACTAACAAAATAGGTTTCCCAAGTGAGGTAATTCCACTTGCACTTTTAAGGCCAATTTCTGGAAGTGCATCACTTGCAGTAGCAACAGATATAATGACAACATATGGAGTAGATAGCAGAATAGGGCTAATAGCTTCAACAATTATGGGATCAACAGAAACTACATTTTATACAATTGCAGTTTATACGAGTAGTATAGGCGTCAAAAAAACAAGATTTGTTCTTGTTGCAGCATTAATTGCTGATTTTGTAGGGATAGTAACATCAGCTTTAATATGGAATTTTTTATTCTAAAAAAATAAAGCCTAAAAGGCTCTATTTATGATAAGTTTCATTATTAGATATTTTAAAAGCTCTATATAATTGTTCAAGCAAGAAAATACGAATCAATTGATGAGGAAAGGTCATCTTTGAAAAACATATCCTAGAAGAACAAGCATTTAAAACAGTAGAAGAAAGACCTAGACTTCCACCAATTATAAATGTTATAGAACTATTAATAGAAGAAAGTTCCTCTATTTTATGCGAAAAAGAAACAGAATCAAATTCTGTACCATTTAAATCAAGAGCAATAGAATAGGAATCTTTCTTTAAATGCAATAAAATATTTTGTCCTTCTTTTTCTTTAATAGCATCCTCAACCTTTAAACTACACTTCTCAGGAATTTTTTCATCAGAAAGCTCTGTAATTTTTAAATCACAAAATCTAGAAAGTCTTTTAGAATATTCATCAATAGCATCTCTAAAAAAAGACTCTTTAATTTTACCAATACATAAAACATTAATATGTAGCATAATAAATCTCCTTTATGCAATATCAACTACATCACTAGGACCATCACGTTTAGCAACGCCTATATGTATATTTGATTCGTCACATTTATTATTAATAATTTCTTCGACAACAGTCTTATACGCAAGTTCAGGAAAATTATTTTCTTTACTTAAATGGCCAAGCATAACATTGTTTAGCCCTGATTTCATTAAATATGAAACAATTTCTCCAGAATTATTGTTAGACAAATGTCCATTAGGTCCAGCAATGCGTTGCTTTAAAGAATACGGATATCTAGAATATTTTAATATTTCTGGATCATAGTTTGCTTCCAATAAAACAAAAACGCTTTTCTCTAAATTAGAAAGAAGTTCAGTAGAGATATGTCCTAAATCTGTTGCAACACTGATTTTTTTCTTCTTATTATAAATATTAAACCCACAAGGTTCAGCAGCATCATGAGAAATCGAAAAAGGATGTATTTTTAAATCATTAATTTCAAAATCTTTATTAGTTACAAAAACATTTTGATTTTCAGAAACAACCTTATTCTTTTGCTCAGGCATAGCGTTCCAAGTATTTAAATTAGCATATACTGGAATATTATATTTATTAGAAAGAGTGCCTAAACTCTTTATATGGTCAGAATGCTCGTGAGTGACAAGAATAGCATCAATATCATTAACATCAACATTGACAAAAGAAAGTGCATTAACAATTTTCTTAGCACTTTCTCCAGCATCTACCAATACTTTACAATTATCAGTTTCTACTAACAAACTATTTCCTGTACTACCACTAAATAAACTACAAAATTTAAACATATATATTAACCTATTCTTCTACTCTTTGTATATTTGCTCCAAGTTTTCTAAACTTATCTTCTATATTTTCATAACCTCTATCTATATGCTCTAAATTAAACAACTGAGTTTCACCATTAGCAATAATTCCAGCAATAATCAAAGCTGCTCCAGCCCTTAAATCAGAAGCATAAACAGGAGCACCAAGAAGACAATCAACGCCTTCAAAAACAGCTGTCTTTCCTTGAGCTGTAATATTAGCTCCCATATTATTTAATTCAGTTGTATATTGAAAACGAGATTCCCATATACTTTCATTAATAATACTTGTTCCATCGGCCACTGCTAAAACTACGCCTGCCTGAGGTTGCAAATCTGTAGGAAAACCCGGGTATGGTGAAGTCTTTATATTTGTTTTGATAGGACGACCATTACACCAAACATGAATAGAATCTCCACATCCTTCAACTTCTCCGCCCATTTCAAGAATCTTCGCTGTTAGGCAATCTAAATGTTCAGGAATACAATTATGAATTACAACATCACCTTTAGAAGCAACAGCAGCAAGCATAAAAGTTCCGGCTTCAATCTGGTCAGGTACTATTGAATAAGTAGTATTTCCTTCCAACTTAGAAACACCATTAATTTTTATCATATCAGTACCAGCACCGTGAATATCAGCACCCATGGCATTTAAAAAGTTAGCAACATCAACTATATGTGGCTCTTTAGCAGCATTATCGATAATAGTTGTACCTTCAGCTAAAACAGCAGCAAGCATAACATTAATAGTAGCGCCAACAGAAATTGTATCCAAATAAATAGAAGTTCCTGTTAAATGTGTAGCAGTCGCAACAATTTTACCCTGAGAAGTATTAACACAAGCTCCTAGAGCTTCAAATCCTTTTATATGCTGATCTATGGGGCGAGCTCCTAATTTACAACCTCCAGGGAGTCCAACTTCTGCTTTATGACAACGACTAAGTAAAGAACCAATTAAATAATAAGATGCTCTGAATTTACTTGTCATATCTAATGGTGCAGATGTACGCTTTATATGTCGAGCATCAATTTTTACTGAATGCTCAGAAATCCAAGTAACCTTAACACCTAATTTTTCTAATATAGAACAAGAAATTTTAACATCACTAATATTTGGAACATTTTCCAAAGTGCAAATCCCACTAACTAATAGAGTGGCAGGAATAATTGCGACTGCTGCATTTTTTGCTCCACTTATTGTAACATCTCCTTGAAGTCTTGTTGGTCCATTTATAACTAACTTTTCCAAAATAAAATCCCCCTATATTGATATATATAATTTTAGTCTAAATATATATATACCACAAAATAGAAGGTTTTACAAGAAAAATATAAAATAATTACTAATTACGAGCCAATTTTAATTTAAAATTCTCAAATAATTCAACAAGCTTAAACTTAAAAGTCATTTCAGAATTAATATCCGATTCAGTTATCAAATCAAATTCCTCATCAGACATACTATTCTCTAAAAGTTCTTTAGAATCGTCAGGAACTACTCCAGAAGAAACATCAACAAAACAAAGAGGAGGGAACATTACACACCACCAATTGTGACCATTAGCAGATCCAATTTTAACTCTTAGAGCATCATATATGCCAGAAGGCAGAGAAACATCACCATAATTTTTTGTTGGGAAATCACATTCACCAACAGAAACTTCAACATCATAATCATATCCATTCTCTGAAATTACATCTTTTGCAATTTTAGAAAAATCCTCAATATGTTCATTTGCAATACGCATTGCATCTTCTTTAGAAGATATGTCATAACATAAAGAGTTCATATACACCAACAATTTATCTCTAACCTTAAGCTTCAAAGCTTGATCTTCGTCAGAATCACTATTTGCAATAACATGTAATCTAAATACACTATCAGAAATATTTTTAGAAACAGCAGTTACATAAGAATAAGCAGAAAAGAAAACAAAAATAGCTAATAAAGATAATAAAAGCAAAATTTTATAAATAATAGATTTATTCATAATAGATGTCCTCCTTTTCAAATATACTAAATTTATAATAAAAGTATTTACTAAAAAAAATAAAAATATACATAAATGGTAAAAAAATATTAAAAAATAAATGTAATAAAATTGCAATAATATTGTAAAAATATAAAACAAAAAATAGAATAAACGCGAAAAGCCTTAGAACTGTCGAAATTTGACGCACGATTACTTTGTAATATTATTGACACAATTTTGCAAAAGTGGTAAAATTTACCATAGAAAGAGATTGGAGGTAACAATGGAACAACTTGATAAAAATATTAAAAAGGTTTGTAGTTTCTATATTAGTGATTGGCACTTAGTAACAATGTTATTACCAAATATAGATAAAAAAATTAATAAAGGAATCAAGATTACCACAATAACAGAAACAAATTTAACAGAAAAAATCCAAGCACTATTAGACAAGTTAAAAATAAAAAACAAAGAAAAAATATTAAATATAGGATGGAAAACAAAAGAAACTAATGAAGTAGCAATGCAAGACATACTAAAAGAAAGCAACGAAATAATTATTAATGGAAGCGTTGAATATATAAACAATATTAACAAAACTATAGAAAAAATAATAAATGAACATTTTAAAGAAAAAGAACTAACAATAATTAATTGCTATGACATTACTAAATATGAAAACAAAGTAAAAGAAATAATTGAACATCACGATAAGATCTTGAATACATCAGGCGAAAAAGACAAACAAGAGTATATTAGTAGCATATCAATTGCTAATTAATATAAAAACTAAAGAAAAAATTCATATTAAATTTGTTATAACAGAAATAGCATAAGGTTTTATATCTTATGTTATTTTCTATTTATACAAATTTAACAAAACAATGTCAATAATTTTTGAAAATGTCCTAAAAAAATTCAAACATTAACGGGAAAATTT
>CAVFFR010000010.1:0-38315 GCA_963621875.1 Bacteroidaceae bacterium
CCCAATAGGGACGCCCTTTTTCGCCCAATAGGGACGCCCTTTTTTGGGCGAAAAAGGGCGTCCCTATTGGGCGAAATTTTATTGTTTTTCTTGATAAAAATATTCTATCAAATCGGTATCTCTTATTCAATTTTTTTCTTAAAATTTCCCTACTAAAAGTTTATACTATTACGTTTTTTATGCCTTTTCAAGCTCTGATATTAAATTCATATATTTAACATAAAATAAATCTAAATTTTTCTCATTACTGCTTTTAATTAACTCTCTTAGCAAAACATAAGATTTATCTACTGTTGATTTTTTGAAATTTCCATTTAAGTTTCCTGATTCCATAAGATCTTTTAAATCTGTTTCTGCCTGTGATAAAAATTTATTAATGCTATCCCAATCTTCTGTATCCACCATCGCGTAAGCTGACAAAACATTAGCTTTTACTTTTCTAAAATTAATCTCATTTGAGTCTTTTGATGTTTCTTCCATATATTTAGGAAGAGTACTATATAAGTTAGCCAAACATATTTTAGAATTTGTT
This sequence comes from Bacteroidaceae bacterium, assembly GCA_963621875.1. Taxonomy (GTDB): domain Bacteria; phylum Bacillota; class Clostridia; order TANB77; family CAG-508; genus CAG-245. The sequence continues at coordinate 533 of CAVFFR010000010.1, forward strand.
TTATCTTTATTTTTTAGAGAATTCATTAAATTATCTAAATTAGTATTAAACATCAGTATATTATCTTTAGAAACACTCTGCGAATTTAAGTCTATAGTAATTGTAGCCCAAGAATTATATAAATTTTCTGCTGTATTCTCTAATTTTTTCCAGTCTATATCATTTTTATTTTTATCGAGCACTGGCTCCTGCATTAATTCATATTTAACTATATTCTGCTGTTTGCCTTGATTATTTGAGCCTTGACTTTCTGTTGATTCACTTTCTGAAGAACTTTCGGAAGATTCATTTTCTTGAGAAGTGCTTTGAGAGCCTGAACCACTACTTTCATTACTAATCAAAAGACTGGCTGTGTTCAAATTACTTAATCCATTAAGCATAGAGATTAATGTTGTATCTAAATAAGTTAGTTCATCAGTAATCTTATCATTAATATCTAATGACTTAGCAGTAGTATTTTGATATAAAAATATCATTGCAATAGTAATGATAATGACTATTATCAATGAAATAATTAAATACTTAATCCATAAATGTTTTTTCATTATTTCCCCCATTTTTATTTTTATTTTGCCAAAATAATTACATTTTATTCTATGTATATAAATTTTTATAAAACAAATAATAATTATAAATGTTGAAAGGAGCGAAATTTATGTATTCGATTGCCAAATTTTATAGCAAAAAAGATGGAGAAATATTTAATTTTTTTACAAGGTACTATAATAATATAACCAATTTAGACATAGATTATCATTCCTTAGAATGGAAAGAAGAATTTCCAAATCCTGTTGAAATGGCTACTATGCTTGGAGTTTTCGCCGATAACATTGATAGCTTTGAATTAGCCATGTGGATTAGCATTGATAAAGGTGTATATATAAATATAACACATAACAATGCCGATAGCATTATTAGGTATTTATATGAAAGATATCCTTATTAAATTATTCTGATTTTTTATCTCTTGTCATTAATATTGTAACAGCTTTTGAAGGCTCTAATCCGTTATATAGTATGTCATATACAGCATTTACAATAGGCATTTCTATGTTATATTTTTTTGATAATTTATATGCAACCTCTATATTGTCTATACTCTCAATTACCATTCCTATTTCCTTTTTAGTTTCTTCTATTGTATAACCTTTTCCTATTAATCTTCCTGCCCTTCTATTTCTACTATGTTCACTCATACAAGTTACAATTAAATCTCCAAGTCCTGAAAGTCCATAAAATGTATCGTGTTTGCCTCCCATTGCCATTCCAAGTCTTGTTAGTTCTACTAATCCTCTTGAAACTAATGCTGCAAAAGTATTATCTCCAAGATTAATTTCAGTAGCAATACCTGCACAAAATGCAATTATATTTTTTAACGCTCCTCCGAGCTCAACTCCTGTAACATCATCAGAGGTATATACTCTCATTTTTTCGTTCATAAACAATTTCTGTACCATATCTTGTATTTCAACATCTTTAGATGCAATAACAATCGCTGTTGGTATTCCAAGAGAAACTTCTTCTGCGTGGCTTGGTCCAGAAAAAATACCATATTTAACATTTGGCATTTCTTGTTCTATTACTTGACTTAATGTGCAAAGTGTATCCGCTTCAAAGCCTTTAGAACACATTATTACTGGTTGATCTGTTACATATTTTTCATATTTCTTAATTGTTTCTCTAACAAATTTTGAAGGAGTAACATGCAAAATTATATCAGAGCCATCTATTACTGTTTTCATATCTGTATAACAAATAATATTTTCATCTATAACAGCCTCTGGTAGAAACTTGCATTTTCTTTCTGTATTTAGATAATTTGCTTCTTCTTCCGAAAAAGACCATATTTTTATTTTATTTCCCTTTTTAGATAAATGTATTGCCAATGCAACTCCCCAAGTTCCGCTTCCAATTATAGCTATATTTTTCATATGATTACCCTCTTTAATTTATTTTGTTCCCTTAAAACTTAATTTGTTTTCTTTACCTTCTAATAATCTTTTAACATTTGCCCTATGGTTAAATACAACAAATGCTCCAAGAAGAAGTGCAAATATTATATAACTTCCATCTACAATATAATGTGAATGTATAAATATTGTTAGTACTGGAAATAGTATTGCGGCAGATACTGAACCAAGCGAAACAAATTTTGTTAATGCCATTAATAATAAAGCAAATACTAAGCATATTAAACCGATTTGCCAGTTTATTATTAATAATACTCCAAGAGATGTTGCTACACCTTTTCCTCCTTTAAAATTAAAGAATATAGGAAATGTATGTCCTAAAACAACTGCAAGTCCTGCTAATTGTACAAGTAATGCTCCATCTGTATTTTGTGTAGTTTTGCTTACTATATAAGCTATTAGAACTGCAATTACTCCTTTTAAACAATCACAAATAAGAGTTAATATTGCTCCTTTTTTTCCAACCGTTCTTAAAACATTTGTACTTCCAGCATTTCCGCTTCCTTTTTCTCTAACATCAAATCCAGCTAATTTCTTGCTAATTATAACTGAAAAACTAATGCTTCCTAATAAATATGCAACGATTATTACTAATATGTATTTTAACATATAAATCACTCTCCTTATTTTATAATTTTTATTATATCTGTGTGTTTTCCTTAACTTGAAAAAGAATTGTAATTATTTTTCAAGCTTCTCTCTAACAATCATCCTAACAGGCGTCCCCACCAGCCCAAACTCTTTTCTTAGTTGGTTTACTAGGTATCTCTCATAAGAGAAATGGAACAACTTTTTGTCGTTTACAAATACAACAAATGTCGGTGGCTTTGTTGTAGCTTGTGTCATATAGTATATTTTTAGTCTCCTACCTTTATCTGTTGGTGGTTGAACAACTGTAACTGCTTCTGCTAGTACTTGATTTAGAACTGATGTTGAAACTCTTAAAGCGTTTTGTTCAGCAACCTTGTTTATTAAGCTAAATAACTTGTCTACTCTTTGTCCTGTTTTTGCTGATATAAATAATATTGGTGCATATGATAGGTATGGTATTTTTTCATATACAGCTTTTGTGTATTTTTCTAATGTTCCATTTGTCTTTTCGTACTCATCCCATTTGTTTACTGCTATTATAATGCCTTTCCCTGCTTCGTGAGCCTCTCCTGCTATTTTTGTATCTTGCTCAGTAACTCCTTCGTTTGCATCTATCATAAGAATACAAACATCTGCTCTCTCTATTGCAAGTAATGTTCTTGCCACACTATATTTCTCAATTTTTTCATCAACTTTGCTATGTCTTCTTAATCCTGCTGTATCTATAAGTACATATTTGCCGTATTGATTTTCAAAATTAGAATCTATAGCATCTCTAGTAGTTCCTGCTACATTACTTACAATTAATCTATTCTCACCTAAAATTTTATTTATTAGTGATGACTTTCCAACATTTGGTTTTCCTATAACAGCTACTTTTATTTCTAAAGAATCATCTTCTCCTTCTTGAGCCTCTGGCAAGTTGTCATATATTGCGTCTAATACATCACCAATGCCTATTGCATTAACTGCAGATACTCTATATGGATCTCCTAGTCCCAAATTATAAAATTCATATATTTCTGGAGAGTCTTTTCCATAATTATCGGCTTTATTACATACTAAAATAATTGGTTTGTTTGATTTTCTAAGCATTAACGCAATTTCATTATCAGAGCTTGTAATTCCCTGTTTTGCATCTGTTACGAACAATATTACATCAGCCATTGATATTGCTATATCTGCTTGTTGTTTCATTTGAACAGAAATATCATCTTCTTCGCTAAAATCAATTCCACCTGTATCTATTAATGTAAAGTTTCTTCCTCTCCAAGAAGCTTCTCCATATACTCTATCTCTTGTAACACCCGGAGTATCTTCTACTATAGAAACTCTTTTTCCTATTATATAATTAAAAAATGTTGATTTACCTACATTTGGTCTTCCAACAATTGCTACCATTGGTTTTGACATGTTATCACCTTCTTTATTTTTATTGCTTATTTATTTTACTATATTTAAATAAAAATAACAAGTTTTTTAACCTTTATTCTTGCGATTCAGAACAATTATTGTTGCAAATGAAAGTACTGATATTGCATAACTTATTAACATTTCGTTTGTTCCTAAATAGTTAACCTGTATTTGTGAATCTTGGGCTATATTTATTTGGATAAATCCATTGTCTGATTCTGTATATTTTATTTCTTGACCATTGGCATATACTCTATATCCAAGATAATAAATATATGGAAGTTCTATTGTTGTTTCTTTATTAATATTTGAGATTTTGCAATTCATATTAGAAGCCTGTTTAGTGTAGTTAGATATAACCGCTTCGTTATTATCCAATACTACCACTTCATCTTTTCTATTTGCAATATATTTCAAATTCTCAAATGCTTTTGTTGGCAGATATTCCATACTGGCCATTCCAGCATGTACTCTTCCTGTATTTTCTGTAACTCTTACACCATTTATTAGTCTTTCTTCATTGTCTTTTAAATTAAAGTCTAATTTTGATTTGTATGGTACTAGTAATAAGATACTTATTGTTAATAGTGCCACTATATCAAGTGTTTTAAATTTCTTTATTAAAATTGCAAAGTTTGTTGCTACTACAAAGGCAAAGAAGAAAGATGTAAATGTAAATAATCTAAATGTAAATTGCAACATTGTAAGAATTTTCGGAAGTTTTTCAAACGGAAATATGTTTAATGTCATTCCTAGCAAAACAATTCCTGTTATTAAGAAAAACATATATGTTTTTTTGTATTCCTTTGGTATCTCTTTATAAGCTATTGGTGTTAGTACTAATCCAATTACTGATAATAATCCTATTGCATATATCATTGTTTGATCATTATTTGTGATAAATAGCTGAGAGAACTTTGTTTTATAAAATATTAGTACTTCTTCCCTTTCCATTCTTCCAGGAACAAATACCTCATAACTTGTACTAAAGTAATGTTGTAATAGTCCTATCCAATAAAAAGATGTCATTAATATACAGAATAGTAGATTTGCACCAATATTTTTTAATACTGTTTTGTTTTTTAACTTTTTAAAAAATATTATTAAATATATAAAACATATAATAGCTGTATATATAGCAATTACTTGATGTGTTAAAATAAGTCCCACTGCTCCTAATGCTAATTTATAAGACTTTTTCTCCTCATTTAATATTTTATACAATCCTTCAAATATAATCGGAATAAATATAAATGATGCTAGTTCTGCAAAAGCTGTTCTTATATACATATCTGTTATTCTGTATGGAGCTAATATATAAATGATACTCGCTAATGTGGCTAATTTCTTGTTTTTTGTGATTCTTAATGCAAACTTGTACATTGTAAGTCCTGATAGTAGCACTATTGCAAATATACATAACTTTAGACAGTTTACATACGAGAAATTAAATATTCTAAACACTACAGACATATATGCTGTTAGTGGAGAATAAAATATATTCCAAGAATACCCAAAGTTATTGCATAAATTAGACATTATCATCGGTAAAAACTGCTTATCTGCTAATGTTTGTTCTGTTCCAATTATTCTACATATATGCTGAATTCCGTCGTCTCTGTAAATATTTAAATTTTTGTTTGCAAGAGGAATACTAATAATTATCGAAGCAATAATTATTAGTATATAATTTATAATTTCCTTCTCCTTACAATATTTAATTAGATTTTTCATTCTGCTTCCTTTTCTCTTTTATTAAATATCCTATAAATCCTATAAAAGCAAGTAGTGATATAACATAAGAAACTTTTTCTATGGTAGTTCCTGTATATAAAACTGTTATATCTGCTTGGCTTATATTTTCATCTATTTTAATAGCAATAAATCCATTATTAGATTCAAAATAATTTATTTTGTTTCCATTAATTTTTACTTCATATCCTAAATAATATAGATATGGTAATTCTAATGTAGTATCTTTTTCTATATTTGTGACCTTTGCTGATAATGTTAAGTTTTCTTTGTTCTCTTGCATAATATCTGCAGAGCCACTAACCACAATAATTCCTTTTTCTCTTAAAGACATATTAGCATTTCTGATATTGTTAGTTAAATATTCTCTATTTATTTGCATATGTTGAATCGTTTCTTGATTTAGCCTTTTTGTTTCATATTCTTCGTCTGACAATGTTTTTTTGCTCTCATACTTATAATCATAACTAATCTTTGCCATACTTGCAATTATTAAAATTACTGATAGTAGTAGCATCCAGTCTTTCAAGTTCTGCTTTGGTATTAGCTCTATTAATGTATATAAATTAATTGCTGTAACTATTGATATTGCAAATCCAAAGAATGTAAGCATTCTCCAAGCAAATTGAAGTCTTGTAAAGAACTGAGGCACGTACAACCATAAGAAATATTTTGTAGTCATCAATAGTGACAATACAGCTATTAATAGCATTATCAAGTATTCGTTTTTATAGTCTTTGTTAATCTTTTTTAATGCTGGTATGCCTAATAATGTTAATATTATTAAAGGTATTCCTAATTTATAGTCCATATCATACTTTTCCATAATTCCAGTAAAAAAATACTTTATAGGAACTGTTGACTCGTATACCTCATCTGGAGTTGAGTGCATTTTCCATGAGTCAAGTATTACATAATCTCCTGCTAATTTGTGTTCTATTAGTGGTATTGAGAAGAATGCGGTTATTAATAATACAAAAACTAAATTTATTGCAAGTTTTTTTATTATTATTTTATTTATTTTCTTAATATTTAACAATATATATAACAGTGAAAATAATGCAGCATAGAAGGTTGTTATTGTATGTGTTAGCATTAATAAAGAAGCGGAAATTGCTATATAATAATGCTTTTTACTATCTCCATTAAGTAAGTTATATAGGCCTAAGAATAGAAGCGGTAAGAACATAAATGTTGAAAATTCTCCTATTGCAAATCTGTTATATATGCTTTCTAATCTATATGGGATGAAAATATATATTATTGCTGCAAGAACAGAAATTTCTCTTTTTTTTGTTATTTCACATACAAATTTATACATAGTTATTCCAGAAATAAATATTGTAAAAAAGCTATATATTTTTAAACAGTTATAATAATGTCCTGTAAACATTTTAAACAATAAAGGTCCATATGTAACTACTGGTGGATAGAACAGATTTATAGCATATCCAAATCCGTCGCAATACCTTGAACAAATATATGGTGGAAATGTTCCACTTTTTAAAATTTCATCTACTCCCATAATTCTTAAGATATGAACAAACCCGTCATCTGTTCCATATATTCTTAAATTTATTAGTGGTATTCCAGCTATTGCAGCTGCTAAAAATATTAATATGTAATGTATAATTTTATCATTTTTTAAGTCATCAAAAAACTTTTTCATCTGTAATTTCCTTTGTCTAAATTTTATAAAGATTATATCATTATATTTTGAAATAATAAATAGAAAACAAAAAAATAACAATACTTTTGGTATTGTTATAAAAAAATATATTAGTTTTCAGATGTTTCTGTTGATAGTACTTTTTTTCCATCATAGTAACCACAACTTGGGCAAACTCTATGTTGCATCATTTTTTCGTGGCAATGTGGACATTCAACTAAATTTTTATTTTCTAATTTCCATGTTGATCTTCTTAATCCTGTTCTTGCTTTTGACCATCTTCTTTTTGGTTGTGCCATTTTTACTACCTCCCTTGCATTTCGCTTATGTTATATATTATATATATCTTATTAACGTACTATAAAATTATACTAGTATTTGAAAGTTTTGTCAATACATTTTGCGAAAATCAGTGCCTTGCCAGACATTTTTTGCTCTTTACTGTATTTTTCCTCCGCCAACTAGAATATCGTTTATATAAAATACGGCTGATTGTCCTGGTGTTATTCCTCTTTGTGGTTCTTTGAATTTGACCTCAATTTCTTTATCGGAAACTTGTTTTATTGTAGCTTTCGCTGGTTTGCTAGAATATCTTATCTTTACATCAACTTCTATTTCATTGTCTAGTTTATCAAATAGTAGTAGATTTATATTATTTACTTTCATATAAGTCTTATATAATTCACTTTCTTCTCCAACGATTACTTCATTGCTATCTTTATTGAAACCTATTACAAATAAAGGCACTTTGTAAGATATTCCTAATCCTTTTCTTTGCCCTATTGTATAGTTATATAGTCCTGTATGTTCTCCAAGGATTTCTCCTCTTGAGTTTACTATATTTCCTATTTTAGGTTTTATGTCAGAATTATTTTCTAGAAATTTCTTATAGTTTCCATCAGGTATAAAACAAATATCTTCACTATCAGGCTTATTTGCAACCTTTAAATTATTCTCCCTTGCTATTTGACGTATTTCTTCTTTATCCTCATAGTCAGCCAAAGGAAATATTATATGTTCAATTAGCTCTTTTGGAATATTCCATAAAACATAGCTCTGATCTTTTTTTAATGAGTTAGATTTTTTTAAAATCCATCTGCCATATTTTTCACTATATTCTGTTTTAGCATAATGACCAGTTGCTACATAATAGCATCCTAACTCTTTTGCTTTTTCATACATATATCCAAATTTTAGATGCTTATTACACTCTATACATGGATTTGGTGTTTGACAATTTGCATATGAGCAAATAAAATCATTTATTACATTTTCTTTAAATTCTTTTTGATAATTAAATATAAAGTGTGGTATTCCTATTTGATTACATATATTCTTCGCATCCATATATGTGTTTGTATTACAGCAACTGCTTCCCGCAAATAATTCTAGTGTAACTCCTACTACATCATAACCATTGTTTTTTAATAATAATGCTGATACACTACTATCTACTCCTCCACTCATGCCTAATAATACTTTATTATTCTTTTCCATTTGTTTCTCCTATCGTTTTGATATGTTTTATTATACCACAAAATATTGTTCTATTCAATATTTCTTTGAATATAAAACTACTCCGTGCTAGATTTCTCTAGCACAGAGACTTTTTGTGATTATTTGGCAGGTGTGCCAATTTCTGCATCTCTTTTGACCATTAAGGTGTGTGGATGGCACTATTGTCCACTTCTAATAATCTATTTATATTGTACTTTTATTATACAACTTTTTATTCACTTTTGTCTATCCTAGTGCTACATCTAATAACATCATTATAATAAATCCAACAGCAACACCTATTGTAACTAAACTAGATCTTTTTTCTGATTGTGCTTCTGGTATTAGTTCGTTTACTACAACATAAATCATTGCTCCTGCTGCAAATGATAACAAATATGGTAATATTGGTACAATTACTTTTGTAAGTAATATGGTAATAACAGCACCTATTGGCTCTACTAAACCTGATAAAACTCCTCCGATAAAAGACTTAAACTTTCCTTTTCCACTTGCTAGAAGTGGCAATGAAATTATTGCTCCTTCGGGTATATTTTGAATTGCAATTCCCATTGCCAAAGCAAATGCTCCAGCTAATGTTATTCCTGCATTTTGTGCTATTAATCCAGCAAAAGCAACTCCTACTGCCATACCTTCTGGTATGTTATGTAGGGTTACAGCTAATACTAACATACTTGTGCTTTTCACTGTATCTTCTGTGTTTTTTAGAGCCTTGCTTTCCATCTTGTCTGCAATATTATTTATTAGTATTAAAACAATAACTCCTAGTGCAAATCCAACTGTCGCTGGAACCCAAGCTATTTTATTTTGGTTTTCTGCCATCTCTATTGCCGGTAATAATAATGACCACACAGAAGCGGCAATCATCACTCCTGATGCGAATCCTAACAATATTTTTTGAATTATTGGTTTTATTTCTTTTTTTAGAAAAAATACTAATGCAGCTCCTAGTGATGTTCCTAGAAATGGCACTAATATTCCTATAATAGTTTGGTCCACTACTGTTATATCCACTTAAAATTCCTCCTTAAATATGAAATGATGGCTTATCTTATTGTATAATATTCGCTTTACATAAGATATGTTTCATATTTAAGAAGGATTAATTTATATATTATATTTAATTACTCTTTCTTCTGCATTTTCTTCAATGCCTGTTGCTATAACTGTTACCATTACAGCATCGTGTATTCTTTCATCAACTATTGTTCCAAAAATGATGTTTGCTTCTGGATCTAAAAATTCTTTTATGTATCCAACCGCTGAGCTAACCTCACTTAATCCTAAATCAATTCCACCAGTTACATTTACTATAAGTCCTTTTGCCCCTTTTACGGATGTTTCTAAAAGAGGACTGTCCATTGCATCTATCGCTGCATCTAATGCTCTTTGGTCTCCTTCTGCAAGTCCTATACCCATATGAGCTATTCCGCTATCTTTCATTATAGTTTTAATATCTGCAAAGTCGATATTAATAAATCCAGGAATTGTGATTAGATCTGTAATTCCTTGAACACCTTTTTTTAGAACTCCATCAGCTTCACTAAAAGCATCTACCATTGTTGTTCCTTTTGGAACAGCTTTTAGTAAGTTATTGTTTTCTACAACAATAAGTGCATCAACATTTTTCTTCATTCTTGTAATTCCGTCTTCTGCATTATTTCTTCTTTTTTTCCCTTCAAAGATAAATGGTTTTGTAACAATTCCAACCGTTAATATTCCCATTGATTTGGCAATTTCACATACTACTGGTGCTGCTCCTGTACCTGTTCCTCCACCCATTCCAGCTGTAACAAATACCATATCAGTTCCTGTAAGTACACTTCTAATGTTTTCCTCGTCTTCTCTTGCTGCCATTTCTCCAAGTATTGGATTAGAACCTGCACCCAACCCTTTAGTTGTATTTTTGCCTATATGCATTTGAAAATTTGCTTTTGATTGAGCTAGTGCTTGTTCTTCTGTATTTATAGCTATAAATTGAACATTTCTTATTCCTTCTTCAATCATTCTATTTACAGCATTATTTCCTGCTCCTCCGACACCTATTACTTTTATTTTTACTAAGTTGTCTTCATTATTTTGTTCAGAATATCTCATATTTAACATCCTTTCTTACTTTGTAATATTCGCATTTATATCTTACTACTTTTTTTATGATTAATCAACCGTAAATTTAATATTTTAAAGAATTTCCATAAGTTCTGACAATTTATGTATTGTTCTTATATGTTCTGTCGAAATATCTTCATTTAGAGTTTTATTTAGATATATTGCTTTTATTCCTGCGTTAACTGCTCCTTCTATGTCAGTTTTTAGACTATCACCTATCATAATGCATTCATCTTTTGCATAATTTCCTATGGCAATCTCAAAACTTTCTTTGTTAGGTTTCATTGGTATATCTTCTGTTATATAAAAATTAGAAAAGTATTTATATAAATTAGCATTTTTTAATCTTCCGATTTGCGAATCTCTAAGCCAATTTGATAAAATTACTAAGTTGTACTTTTTACTTAGATATTCTAAAGTTTCTACAATCGAACTATCAATTTTATCGGGTATACAAGTTTTTAAATTGTCCGACCATCTTTCCATAAAATTATCTGGTAATTTGTATCCCAGTTCATCTTCAACAGTTTTTTGCATCTTTTCTTTATTATATGTAATGTTTTGTCCATCTTCATATATATCAATTGCATGTTTTACAGCATCCATATCTTTGCTTGTACATTCTAACCCAAAATCTTCAAAGCTTTTCTCTACTGCTCCCCAGTATTCTTCTTTCCAGTCTATTAATGTATTGTCTAAATCAAATATTAGTCTTTTAATCATTCTGTTTTACCTCTTTCGTGCTCAAATTATATAATGGTAAGGGTTAATTGTCAATGGATTCATAATTTAGTTTTTTAATTTCAACAAACTATTATTTTAATTGTACAAAAAAGCTGATAGCAAAATACTTTTTGTACTTTGCTACCAACTTCTATTCTTAATATTTACCAAATTTTCTCATCTATTATTGTTCTTCTTCAATTTTCCTTATTTTGTCAACTATAAATATAAATTTAACATTTCCTTCCTCATTTTCTGCAAGTCCTGCAAAACTATTATAAGAATCTGCTAATTCTTGTAGTTTTTCAGCTCTTTCCTGAATATCTTTTAAGTCTCCATTGATATAAGAAACAACTTTGCTAATTCCTTCGTCATTAAATTCTTTCATTCCATCTGATAAAGTTGAGCTACCTTCTGCAAGTGCATTGCTTCCAGCCTTTAGTTTTGATGTTCCCTCAAGTATTTCATCTGTTCCATCTACTATACTGTCAAATCCGTTAGCGATTTGTTTAGTTCCGTTTTCTATGTTTGTTGTTGCTTGAGATTTTAAAGCATATAAACCTGCTTTTACTCCTGCTTCTGATGAACCATCTGTTAAACCAGCATTATTTATTGCATCCAATCCATTCTCTTGTGCAACTGTTGTTTTATTAACTGCTCCATCTATTGCAGTTGATAATCCACTAGCTAATGCTTCCTTTTCTTCTTCTGTCATTGATAAAGAACTCTTTAAGGTCATTGCAACTTCTGGTGTTATTTGTCCATTCTGTACCATTTGTGTAATTTTACTTTCCATTAAAGAATTTATTTGTCCTTCTACTGCACTTGGAATGTTTTGTTTTAATCCATTTGCTAAAGCTGTGTTTCCATTTTCGATTACTTTTTTCTTTATTAGTTCTGTTTCTTGGTCTTTTCCTGCTATTATTTGGTCCACTCCGTCAGATAGAGCTTTTGCACTTTGAGTTAATTGACTAGTAGCTGTTTGTTTTCCTTGTTCAACTCCTGATTTTAAAGAATTAAGTCCTGCACTTACTCCACTAACTCCTTCGTCTAGTGCACTAGCGCCATCTTTTAGTTCTTCTGTTCCATCTACTAATTTGTTTGATGCTGTTTGTAATTCTGATATTTTGCTATAAATCTCGTTTAATTGATCCATATTTGATAAATCAATGTTTTCAAATACTTTTGGTGTAGCATAAGACATAATGTTTTCCATTTCAAAGTCTTTTGCATCTAATGTAATTTCTATCTTGTTTAAGTCTGGTAAAAAGTTTCCTTTTGTTCCTAGACTTTCTTCAAGTCCAGGGCAAGCTAATGCTACTACTGTTGTTTTTTGCCCATTGTCTACAACTTTACCATTTGTAATCTCAATATTGCTAGCTTTAGTATTGTCAAATATTGTTCCCGCCATTACTACAAAAGGCACATACATTTGTACATATTTTCCATTAACTTTTACACTTCTTTTTTCTTTGTTTTCATATTCAATTGTTATAGTAACCTTACCGCTCTTTCCAGCTAAGTCTTTTGCAGAAATTTCTTCACCATCTAGTGTATATGTTATTTTACTGGTTATTGGAAGATTTTTATTTGTTTTTCCTTGATAATAAATATCATTTCCGCAAGCTTGCCATTCTAATGAATTTCCATCTTGCTTAAATTCTTCATCTCCATTAACATTTGTAATTTCTAATAATTCAGACATATCTTTTAATAATTGTTCTTTGTCTGTGTTTTTTATATGCTCGCTTACAACTGTGTCATATGAATTGCCCTGTGAATCTAATTTACTATATACAGTTTCTTCTTTTGTATATGCCATTACCTCTGATGAACTAATAACTCCTATTGAGAATATCAAAGATGTAGCAATTATTTTTGTAAATATTTTATTCTTATCCATTTCTAAAACCTCCTAAAATTTTATATCTGCTTTTCTTGTTCTTTTTGTTGTTTTACAAATTAATTTATCAAATATTATTAATAATGATGGTAATACAAAAATTACCGAAATCATACTAATTATTGCACCTCTTGAAATCAATGTACAAATTGCTCCTACTAAATCAATATCTGATATTATTGAAACTCCACAAGTTGCTGCGAAGAAACATAAAGCACTTACTATTATTGATTTTACTGAATTATCTAATGCATAATAAACAGCTTCCTTCTTTGTTTTTCCTGCTATCCTTGCATCTAGGAATTTATTTGTCATTAATATTGCATAATCAACAGTAGCTCCCAATTGTATTGTTCCTATTATTATTGATGCTACAAAAGGCAATGTTTGATTTGTATAAAAAGCTACTGACATATTGACAAATATTGCAAACTCTATAACTGCTATTAATAATACTGGTATTGTTGGTGATTTGAATACGAATATCATTATTACAAATATTACTAAAATTGATGTTGCATTTACACTGTTAAAATCAATATCTGCAATCTCTACTAGATCCTTCATCAAAGGTCCTTCACCTGCTAATATAGCACTTTCATCGTATTTCTTTACTATTTCATTTATAGTATTTATTAATTCATTAGCTTCATCTGTTGCATTTTCAACACTAGAGTTAATTAACACTAATTGATATTTATCACTTTCAAAAACATCTTTTATATCATCTGGTAAAACAGAATTAGGTATTAGTCCATTTGTAATTTTGCTTTTTGAAACAGACCACTCAACTCCATCTAGCTTATCTATTTCTTCTAGCATATTGTTTACTGTTGAATCTTTTAGGTTTTTATCAACTAAGACTATTTGTGTAGATTTCATATTGTATATATTTGACAAGTCATTATTTGCTTGAGTGCTTAATAAAGTATCTGGTAATGATTTATTCAAATTATAATATACCTTAACATTAGCATTTCCATATATAGCTGGTATTGCTAATATTACAAATATTATTGTAATAATTTTATAATGTTTTACTACAAAATTTTGTAAGTGTTTAAATTGTGGCAATATTTCTTTATGCTTTGTTTTTTGAATTAATTTATCAAATACAAGTATCATTGCTGGCAATATTGTAACAACACTGATTAATCCAATTAGCACACCTTTCGCCATTACTAAACCAATATCTTTTCCTATTTCTAGTTTCATTGTACATAATGCTAAAAATCCTGCAATTGTTGTTAATGAGCTTCCAAGTACTGATACTAGTGTCGAGTTTATAGCTTTTGCCATTGCTTCATATATATCTTTACTACTTTCTTTCTCTTTTTGATAACTATGATATAAGAATATAGAGAAGTCCATTGTTACACCTAATTGTAATACACTTGCAACTGCTTTTGTAAGATAAGATATCTGACCAAGCATAACATTGCTTCCCATATTGTATAACACAGCCATACCAATTCCCACTAAAAGTATAACAGGTACTATAAAAGAGTCTAGTGCAAGTTCCAATATTATAATGCAAAGTACAACCGCAATTACAACATATAAAGCCATTTCAGAATCTAGTAAATATTTTATATCTGTTGCCATTGCAGAAATACCACTAACTTTACATTGACTATCTGCTATTTCTCTTATTTTAGTTATTGCACTTATAGTATCTTCTTCTCCCATTCCACTTGTAAATGTTACTAAAATAGGAGTAGTTCCTTGTTTGTTAAGTTCATCTTTTATGTCGTCTGGTAGCATATCTTGTGGAATTGTTGTTCCTAAAATATCACTTGTACCAATTACTTTGTCTACGCAGTCTATTTCCTTTATTTTTTCTTCCATTTTTAATATATCTTTTGTTGGCATTTTATCATCTACTATTAATATAGAAAACGAGCCTAAATTAAAATCTTTTGCAAGAATGTCCTGGCCTTCAATTGTTTCTATATCTTTTGGCAAATATGTTAAAATGTCGTAATTTATTTTTGTTGCTTTAATACCTATTATTGAAGGTATTAATAGAACCAACGAAATAATTAGAATCGCTTTTCTATACTTGCAAATAAAGTGTCCAAATCTGTTTGTGCTTTTCATTTTATTTCTAAATCCTCCTTAATGTATTTTGTGACCAACGGTCATTCTGTATTCTACAACTTTTCTGACCAATAGTCAATAGTTTTGATTAATTTTTCTGAATTTTGCATAAAAAGTATTATATTTGGCTTTTCCTAAAGAAATTTATTTTTATCTAATTTTCTTAAAAAGTTGACTATTTGTCAGTTTATGTGATATAATGTAATAGATTGTTAAATAAAGAGGTAATAGTTATGGATAAAAAAGATAAAGAAAACAGATTATTAGCTACTGCATTTGATTTATTTACTAAAAAGGGAGTAAATAATACTTCTATACAAGATATTGCAGATTCAGCTGGAGTTGGAAAAGGTACTTTTTACCTATATTTTAAAGATAAATATGATATTAGAGATAAAGTAATAGCTAACTGTTCTAGCAAACTTTTTTCTGATGCGTTAGTTTCTTTAGAAAAAAGCTATATTCAAAATTTTGAAGATCAAATTATATATGTAATAAATTACATATTAGATGAATTAAATAAAAATAAAATACTACTTAAACTTATATCAAAGAATTTGTCATTTGGTCTATTTAATAGTGCTATTTCAAAACTTCCAGATATTGAAAACAATGAAGAAACTTTATGTGAAAAATTTATAAATACGGTAAATAAGAATAAAATTAATTTGAAGAATCCTAAAGTTACTTTATTTACAATAATCGAACTTGTAAGTTCAACAGGTTTCAATTCTATTTTGTATTCTGAACCTCTTACATTAGAAGAATATAAACCTTATCTATACGATATTATAAGAAATATTTTAAGAGAATAACTTTAAAAGGAGCAAAGCTTTAAACCTTGCCCCTTATTTTTATAATTGTGCTAATCTTAATTTTGTGTCTTCAAGCATATCTTTATATTTTTGTAATTTTGCTTTTTCTTCTTCTACCTTTTCCGCTGGTGCTTTATTTACAAATCCTGGGTTTGAAAGCATCTTTGTTCCTCTTTCTACCTCTGCTTGTATTTTTGTTATTTCTTGTTCTAATTTTGCTTTTTCTTCTTCAATATTTATTAATTCTTCAAAAGGTATATATACAGAAATTTCATTTGCAATTGCAGATATTGCTCTTTTTGGAAGATTACTTTCATCTTTTTCTATTTTTATATTATCAGCAAATCCTAATTTTTCAATCCAAGATTTAGAAGAATTTAATAATTTTTCAAATTCTGAATCTTCTGTTATGAAGATTAATTCTGATTTTTTAGAAGGATGAATATT
This sequence comes from Bacteroidaceae bacterium, assembly GCA_963621875.1. GTDB lineage: Bacteria > Bacillota > Clostridia > TANB77 > CAG-508 > CAG-245. The sequence goes on from CAVFFR010000010.1 coordinate 17,543, forward strand.
CATATTTGTTCTTTTATTTCTTATTTGAACAATTAATTTTTTTGTTTCTTCTATATGTTCTTCTTCTGTTGCGAAGTCATATTTTGAGTCCGCTGTTGGCCAAGCAGAAATCATTATACTTTCATCATTATTATATAATTCTTTGTATATTTTTTCTGTTATAAATGGCATTACTGGATGTAACAATTTTAATATATCGCATAATACCTTATTTAGAACCTTTTGAGCTATTAGCCTCGACTCTTCGCTTGATTCTTCTTTATTGTATAAACGAGTTTTTACAATTTCAATATACCAATCGCAAAATTCATTCCAAGTAAAGTCATATAACTTTTGAGCATATACTCCCATATCAAAATTGTCTAGATTCGCTGTTGTTTCTTTTATTAAAGCATTTAATTTTGATAGTATCCATTTATCTTCATATTCAAGTTTTGATAAATCAATATTTGTGTCATCCATATTTTCTGGTTCAATATTCATAAGCACAAATTTAGCTGCATTCCATAATTTATTTGCAAAGTTTGAACTTGCTTCTAATTTTTCTGGCATATATCTTATATCATTTCCTGGAGTTATTCCCATTACTAATGATAGTCTTAAAGCATCTGTTCCATATTTTTCTATTATCTCAATTGGATCAATTCCATTTCCTAAGCTCTTAGACATTTTCCTTCCTTGTGCATCTCTAACAATTCCATGAATCAATACGTGTTTGAATGGAACTTGACCTGTATGCTCTATTGCTGAGAACATCATTCTTACTACCCAGAAGAATATAATATCATAACCTGTTACTAATGTTGCAGTTGGATAAAAATATTTCATATCTTCTGTTTCATCTGGCCAGCCAAGCGTTGAAAATGGCCATAGTGCTGAGCTAAACCAAGTGTCTAAGGTATCTGGATCTTGTGTTAAATGTGTGCTTCCACATTTTGTACATTTCTCTGGTTTGTCCATTGAAACTATTATTTCTCCGCAGTCATCACAGTAATATGCTGGTATTCTATGTCCCCACCATAATTGTCTTGAAATGCACCAGTCTTTGATATTTTCTAGCCAATGGAAATATGTTTTTTCAAATCTTTGTGGAACAAATTCTGTTTCTTTATTTTTTACTGCTTCTATTGCAGGTTTTGCTAAAGGTTCCATCTTTACAAACCATTGTTTTGAAATCATTGGCTCTATTGTATTATGACATCTGTAACATTTTCCAACAGCATGAGTATAATCTTCTATCTTTTCTAATGCTCCGATTTCTTGCAATTTTTCTACAATTTTCTTTCTTGCATCATACATATTTAGTCCTTTATACTCTGGAACTAGATCATTCATTATTCCATTCTCGCCAAAAACTTGTACAATATCTAGGTTATGCTTGATTCCAGCTTCATAATCATTTACATCATGTGCTGGTGTTAGTTTAACGCATCCTGTTCCAAATTCTGTTTCTACAAACTCATCTGCAATTACTGGTATTTCTTTATTCATAATTGGTAAAATAACTGTTTTTCCAATTAAATCCTTATATCTTTCATCATTTGGATTAACTGCTACTCCAGTATCTCCAAGCATTGTCTCTGGTCTTGTTGTTGCAACTGTTACAAACCTTCCATTTTCCCCTTTTATTGGGTATTTAATATACCATAAATGAGTTGCCTCTTGTTCATATTCAACTTCTGCATCAGATATAGAAGTATTACAATAAGGACACCAATTTATCATCCTTTCTCCTTTATAAATTAGTCCTTTATTGTATAAATTAACAAAAACTGTTTGTACTGCTTTTGTTAAGCCTTCATCCATAGTAAATCTTTCTCTGTCCCAGTCGCAAGAGCTTCCTAATTTTCTTATTTGCTCAGTTATAAATCCACCATATTCTTTTTTCCATTCCCACGCTTTTTGTAAAAATCCTTCTCTTCCTAAATCTTCTTTAGAAATTCCTTCTTTTTTTAGAGCTGCTACTATTTTTGCTTCTGTTGCAATAGAAGCATGATCTGAACCAGGAATCCATAAAGCATTGTATCCTGACATTCTTTTATATCTAATTAATATATCTTGTAATGTTTCGTCTAACGCGTGTCCCATATGTAGTCTGCCAGTTATATTTGGTGGCGGAATAACTATTGTATATGGTTTCTTAGTTCTATCATCACTTGGCTTAAAATATCCTTTCTTTTCCCAATTCTCATAAATTGAGTCCTCAAATTCTTGTGGATTAAACTTTCCTTCTAATTCGTGTTTACACATAAGCTTTACCTCCTTAAATTTTAAAATGCTAGAATTTGTGGTTATTTAAAAAACAAAAAACGCCCTTACAAATGTAAGGGCGAGAATATTCTCACGGTACCACCTTAGTTATATATTAAAAATATATATCTCTTGAGTTTTGTAACGCAAACTAAACGAATATATTTACTATTATTTCAATATATCTGCTCCAAAGCTACCTTCAATTTTCTTTTCTATAAGAAGCTTTCAGCCGGTGACTCCTTTTCTCTTTTCTAGATAGTTTAAATTTACTCCTCTTTTTCTTAGCATTTATCTTATGTTAATATAATATCACATTTTCTATATAAAATGCAAGTATTTTAAAAAATTTTTTGTAAGTATCAAGTTTTGACAATTTTTTCATTATTTATGTTGTATACTTATGTCATCTTATTTAAAAGGAGGTGATAGCATGAGCCTTCTCAAACGTAAGAGAAGAAATACTAAGAGAATTTTTAAGTTTTTACATAGCATACTTATTGTATCTAAGTACTTCTTAAAGATAGCTCAGGTATTAAAATCTATTATTGATTTATTTCGTTAATAGAAAAACAGGCATCAAAGCAGGATGCCTGTTTTTTTTCGCAATCTTTGATTGCCATCTTATTGTAAAGTTGATGATTTATGAGCCTTCCTTTACAATATTTATTATACCATACCATAAAATATTTTCAATACTTTGTAGTTAATTTTTTATAAAATCGTTCGACATTTTTCTTGTTATTATAACGTTGCTGATGTTGGTATATATGTTTCTTCAGGTGGATATACGTATTCATCACTCGGCGTTTTTACTTCTTTTATACTCTCTATCTCTATAACTGGTATAGCACCATGATAATCTCCTTTTGTTATAGTTCCTTCTATCTCTACCCAACTTCCATCTTTGTATTTATCTGCTCCATTTAAATGACACAAAAATCCAACTACAACAGCTTGCATATCACTTGAAACGATCATCTGTCTTCCAAGTACAAATTGTTCATTTGAAAAATCATATAATCTATATACAAATCCTGTAAATTGAATTTTCTTTCCAACATATGTGTCTAAATCACTATGTACGGTTTTTAAAACATTTGTATAATTTCTGGTTGTTAAAACATTTATATTACCTTTAGAAATATTGTTTGATGGATTTGTCGTCTGTTCTTTGCTTCTAAGCATCTTTGCAACTCCAAATATGCACATAATAAAAATTAATATAAATAATATTACAAAAATTATCTTAAAAATCATTTTGCTGTTTAACTTAAAATTCTTTACAAACATAGAAAAGCCTCCTCATAGAACTTTTAATTAATCTTATGAGAAGACTTGCCATTTTATGAATAATCTCGAGAAAATATAGATTTCACTACACCTTTATCTAATAAATCACTAAATATACTTTTTAGAATAATTAGCATTATTGGTCCAATAAATAACCCCATTACTCCCATTAACTTAAATCCTGTATACATTGCAATTAGTGTAAATATTGGATGAATTCCTATTTTATTTCCTACTATTCTTGGTTCTATTAATTGTCTTACAACTGACATAAAGATCCATAATAAAAAAACACTTATTGCAAGTTTTATATCTCCGTTACAAGCTGAAATAATTGCCCACGGTACCATTACACTACCAGAACCAAAGATTGGAAGTGCATCCACAAAGCCTATTCCTAGTGCATATAGTAATGGATATTTTACATTTAATCCTGCAATTTTAAAAATATAAAGTCCTATTACTGAAATTATAAACGATATTAGAATTAGTAAAGCTTGAGCTTTTAGATACTTACCTAGTGCTGTTATTATTTCTTTTAGATGTTTATATAATTTTTTTACCCATATTTCTGGTAAATGATGTTCCATTTGATCTATTATATAAACTTTGTCCGTGCATATAAAATATAATGCTAAAAAAGTTACTACTAAGCAAACTCCCATTGTTGGGATTGATGTTATCCATGCTAATACAGCTTTTATAAAGGAATTGAGCCAAGAGGTAGCTGTTCCGAAGTAAATCTGTAGCTGATTTTTCTATTGTTGTTATTACATTACTAGGAATATTAAATTTCTTTAAGTTATCATCTTTTAACATATCTTGAATAAATTTAGTTGCCTGTGTTACATACGTTCCCAGATTATCTAACAGATTAGATCCTTCTGAAATAATTGTTGCTATTCCCCACGCTATAAGTCCTAATAAAACTCCTGTTACTAGAACTAAAATAATTATACTACTGACTTTTCTTTTAAACTTACATTTTCTCATTAGAAATCTTATTGCTGGTTCTAGAATAAGCGCTAATATAAATGCTATTAAAAATGGCAGATAGAATATTGCTACTTTAAATACTAGATATAAGCCAAATAAGCTAATGATTAATATCACTAGCTTTTTTAGCACCTTTGTCCAATAATTCATATCTATTACCATAGTATTCTCCTAAAAACATTTTTATTATTTTATGTCTTTTTGGAAAATTTATACATAATTCTATTCTGCATTGTTTTTATTTGAGCCACATATGCATCCCATTGTATTTCCAAATTGATTATTGTTTATTTGATCATTTGCTGCTAAATCTCCTATTGTTAAGATACCTACAACCTTTCCGTTGTCAACTACTGGTATTCTTCTTACTTGCTTTTCTGCCATTATTTTTTGTGCTTCTGAAACATCACTATTGCAGTTACAAGAAAATGTATTACAAGTCATTATCTCACTAATTGGAGTTTTGCAAGTATCTTTATCACAGGCAACTGCTCTTAATAGTATATCTCTATCTGTTACTATTCCAACTAAATTATTGTTACAATCACAAACTGGCGTACATCCAACATGATGTTCGCACATCATTTTTGCACAATCCTGAACTGAGGTTTCGGGTTTTACACAATTTACTTTGTCACACATACAATCTTTAACTTTCATATATATCCACCTTTCAAAAAAAATTATAATATTATTATGTTCTTTTGATTTTGTGAATATACAATTTTATTTTTTCAATTTTGGAAAATTTTTCTTTTTATTTTCTATGCATCTTACTGAGCCTAGCACATATGTTATATCTTTTTCCGAATTCTCGTTCAAACAATTTCGCAAGGAGTTCTAAATGAGTTTTACGGCACCCTTCCACGTATGGATTCATAACTGAATCCACCTGAACTCTTTCCGTAAAACTTTATTAAGAACTCCTAGGCTCAATCATTTTCAATTCGAATTCTACAAAATATATAACATATGTGCTAGGCTACAAAATCTATTAAATTAAAGACTAAAATTTTCTAAAATTGCAAATATGTTTTTTCTCTAGGTTGCATCATATGCGGATACCCAGGTCTTCTATTATTAAGTAATTGATTTAATACTAATATTCTGATTAAATCACGCAAAAAATCATTCCTTCTTCTTCCTTTATTTAATTCATTTGCAGTAACTCTATTATCAACTTCCGTTGTTGGAGCAACTTGAAGATAAATCTCATCTACTATTTGCGAAACTAATTCGTTTGTTGGTCTATTAGTTACTGACTTACATCTTGAAATTACTAATGGATTTACTTTTATATAGATTTCTGGATATAAATCTATATTATTCATTGTTGGTTCCATTATATTCAAAGAATTAGTTTGCATATTGTTTGGTTGAAAGTTATTTCCACAACATAAATCGTTATTTTTATAACCTAATACATCTCTCATATATTCTTCAAAGCTATTATACATAAAAAAACCTCCTCACTATTTAATATTATGAGAAGGTTTTTATAATTGTTACTGAATTTTAAAAATTATAGGTTGTTTACAAATTCTTTAAATTTTATACCTCTTTCTATGAAATTCTTAAAAGCATCAAAACTTGCGCTTGCTGGTGACATTAGTACAATTTCTCCTGATTTTGCTTTTCTGTTTGCTACAGATACTGCTTCTTGCAAATCTCTGCAATGTATTATTTCAACGGTTTCTTTGTCAGCTTTGCTCATTGCTAATTTTGTAGCATTTTCTATTTTTTCTGCTGTTGGGCCAGTTAGTAACAAAACTCTAACTTTCTTTGCAATAGTTTCCCCTATTTCTGTGTAGTCTAATCCTTTATCAGATCCACCTGCTAATAATATTATACTTTCGTCAAAAGCATTTAATCCTGCAATTGTACTAGCCGGGCTGGTTCCAATAGAGTCATTGTAATATTTTACTCCATTTATTTCTCTTACAAATTCTAATCTGTGTTCAACTCCATTAAATTCTTTTATTGCTTTTACCTGTGTTTCTTTATCAACTATTGGAGCTGTTGCAGCTAACGCTGCACATATGTTTTCATAATTATGAATTCCTCTAAGTCTAATATCCTGTTTCTTTAATATGTTTTCAGATTTTCCATTTACATAGTGCTTTATTGTTTCATCTTTTCTGTCATATACATATCCATTTTCCAAATTTTCTAAGCTACTAAAAAATACTAAATTGCTCTTTACTTCATCAGTGAATTTTTTGGTAATTTCATTATCATAGTTTAATATAACAACTCCGTTTTCATTTTGATGTAAAAAGATACTCTTTTTTGCTTGTTGATATTCTTCATATGAGCTATGTATATTTAGATGGTCTGGATACATATTTGTAATTACTGAAATATCAGGGCTAACTTCCATTCCCATTAATTGAAAGCTGCTTAGTTCTAACACTACTATATCTTCTGGTTTCATATTCTTAATCTCGGTAAAAATTGGCTTTCCAATGTTCCCTCCTAAAAAGCAATTCTTTCCAGATGATTTTAGTATCTCATATATTATTGATGTAGTTGTTGTTTTCCCCTCTGTCCCTGTAACTCCTATTATTTTGCAAGGTGCAAGTTTTAATACCATTTCAATTTCAGATGTTATTATAGTTCCTTTGTTTGCTACTGTTATCAGATCTTCTCTTGTTGGCAAAATACTTGGTGATCTAAATACAATATCAAATCCATTTAGTCTTGATAGATTATATTCTCCTATTTCAACTTCATATCTATATTTATTAATTTTCTCCATAATTTCATCTGATGGAGTGCTTTTATCAAATACTGTAACTTTAGCATTTTTATCATAAAAATAATCTAATAATGGAAGATTACTAACTCCCATTCCTATTATTGCAACTTTTTTGGAGTCTAAAAATTTATTAAACTCCTCTAATTTTTCATTTATATATTCCATATTATCCCCCTATATTCTAATAAAGCTTAACACTTTTTCAGCAGATTCTTTTGCATTTTTACACTCTGTAACATCTACTTTTATAGTGTTCTCATAGATTTTATAATATCCTGTTTCTTCTTGCAATTTATCTCTTTCTTCTATATGTTTTTTTAATTCTTCCTTAGAAATTTCTGTTTCTTTATATTGATTCATTTTTCTTTCTACTCTAGCTTCTATATCTGCTGTTATAAAAAAATGATAATCTAATTCTGGATAGATTCTCATTAAATCCCTTCCGGATACTATTACATTATATTGTTTTTTGTAATTGTCTATTAATGTTTTTGCAAATGAATATAATTTCGTGTTATCAGCTTCTTTTGCTATTTTTGACACTGACATTGATGTTTTGTCTGACTGAAGCTTTTCTTCGTTTATTTCCACCCCGTCAACAAAAACCACACTTTCATTATTTACTATTTTAATGCTAACTTTTAGCATTTCCATAACCTTTCGTATATCAATATTATGCGATTCTTTCATTTGAGTAGGATTCATTCCCGAGTTCATTAGTGCAAAGACTATTCCTCTATACAAATTGCCTCCGTGTAATATTATGCTGTTTGGAATCATTTTTAGTAGTTCTCTACATAGAGAGGTTTTTCCCGAACCAACTAAACCTTCAACTCCAATTACTATATTATTCATTCTATCATCTCCATTTTTTATTTGCTACTTTATTATATTGCATTTAAGTCATATCTGTCAATGCACAAAAATATGATGTGCAATGGCACACCATATTTTTGTGTTTTATAATGATTTATTTATTCCTTGTGAAACTACTTTGCTCATATTTTCTATCAGTTCATCAATTTCTTTTGGAGTAACTATCATATTGTATTCAGTTGGAACTAAAGCTTCTTTTATTTCTTCATAATTATCATTTTCTTTAAGTTGGTTTAGTGCATCATTAGACATTGCCTTCTGTTGCAAATTTTCTATAAATATTTTTATACAGTCATTTGTTATAGAAGCTAAATCTACAACTGTTGGGATTCCTACTGCAATTACTGGCACATTTAATGTTTTTATGCTTATTTCTTTTCTCGTGTTGTCTACCCCAGCTCCAGGTACAATTCCAGTATCTGCAAGCTGTATACTACTGCTTATTCTTTCTATACTTCTTGTTGCAAGAGCATCTATTACTATTAGCATTTTTGGTTTTATATTATCTACTATTCCTTTTAATATTTCTAGTGTTTCTATTCCTGTTATTCCTAATACTCCAGGTGATACTGCCGAAACTGGTCTTGTGTCTGATGGCATTAGTTCTGGCATATATTTTAGTATATGTCTTGTTACCTCTATATCTGGAACAACTTTTGGTCCAAGTGCATCAGGTGTAACAAATCTGTTTCCAAGTCCTACTACTAGTATATCTTCAGTATCTGATATATGTTTTGAAATCATTTCTCTTAGTTCTGTTGCTAACGTTTCTGATATTTGTTCTATTTTTTCGTCATCAATTGATTTCATATTCTTTATATCTAATGTAATATAGTTCCCTATTGGCTTTCCGATTGCCTTCTCTCCTTCTTCATTTAGTACTTTTACTCTCGATATTTTAATTTCGTCTTTTTCTTCGTTTTCCACTTCTATTCCATCAGTTTCTTTTTCTAAATTGTTTTGTTGCTTGTAAATGTCATTTCTCTCGACAGCTAAGTCTGTTCTAAAATTAAACATATTTTTCCTCCTGTAAATAATTTCATTATATTTTACCAAGCAATTGCCAAATTTATACATACAATTATTTTATTTGATAATTTATAAAGGAGTGAATACATCAAGTAAAGGTTAGTACGCAAAAGAGAGCTAAATTAGCTCTCTTCTACTTTATGAACAATACTTACAAAGTAATGATTCTAATCCTATATTTATATCTATTTCTCCTTTTTTTACTTTGTAATCCAAATCTATAAATTCTTGTAATATATTTCTTAATTCACTTTCCTTAAAATATTTTGCCTGCATTGTATATTTGTTTACCAGAAAAGTTTGGTTTGGTTTTAACTTTAGGCTTTCTGCTATGTTTAATCTCTCTCTTAATGCAACATTTGTAATATATAATTTTTTAAAATGGTTGTACAATGTTATAAATATTTTTTGTATAGGTTCTTTGTTAAATATTAGATTTCTAAGAATATCTAGTGCATCTGTAATCCTTTTTTTTCCCAGACTATCTGTTAAATCAAAGATTACACTCTCAAATTGTTTTATTGCCAATAAGTCTATAGTCTCTTTTGTAATAGTTCCATTTTGTCCTACATATTCAATCTGCTTTCGAATTTCATTTATCAAATCTTGCATTGAAGTTCCGCAACTATCTATAAGATAATTTAAAGTAGCTCCATCTATGTTCACTTGATATGAGTTGCATATTACTTTTAATCTTTTTGCAATATCAATTGGTTTTTGTTTTTCAAAATTGCAAACATAGCCATTTTTATTTATTATTTCGTATAAAGCGTTTTTTTCGATTTCACTCTCAATAAATATTAATATTACTTCATCTTTTATTAATTCAAAATTTTCTTTTAAGTATTCTGCTAATTTATCAGCAAAGCTATTTTCTGTTGATGTAGGTTTTTTCCCTCTTTTACCTGTTTTTTGAAATAGCCCTGTATCTTTTGCTACTATTAGTTTTTTAGGATATCCAAAAGCTGGAGTTTGAATGTCTGCTATTATTTCAGTTATGTTATTATTGTCTATTTGTATATAGTTAATTCCATTTATTAAATCTCCAAATAGTTTTTTTATTTTTTTTACACTATTATTTAATAAAAACGTTTCATCACCATATAGCAAATACATACAACTGAGTTTTCCAGCTTTTAAATTATTTTCTAAGCTATTGATATCCATTAACTTTCTCCTCTTATTTTCTTGCAATTATTCTAAGAATCTCTGCCACACTCCAAGCTTGGGCAAACGCTCCTCTTGCTTCATATGGCTCTTTTGAGTCATATATCTCGCTAATCGTTCCTATACTAGATTTAGCATACATTTCTTTTTCAAATGTCATTTTTGTAGTCATTATTAACTTCTGTATTTCTTCTTCTATTTCATCCTTTTTGATATTTCCTTTTGCATATCTAAGTTCATTTTTTAGAGCATCATAGTATAATCCTAGAAGCCATGGCCATGTTATTCCTTGATGATAGCTCATATCTCTTTTATAAGGAGAGCCTTCGTATATATCAACATATTCTTTTTCTTCGCTAGCTAATGTTTTTAGTCCATAATTATTTAGTAACTTCTCTTTTACTGTTGACATTATTGGTTCAATCATTTCATCGTCATCTATTATAGGATGAGATAAACATATTGCAAATAATTGATTTGGTCTTACTTTGTAATCTCCTAATACATCTAATAAGTATTCATGTTCTTTATTATAAAATTTTTCAATAAATGATTTTTTGGTTTTCTCCGCCATTTCTAGATATTTTTTACATACAGATTTTTCATTAAACATCTCGGCAAATCTTGCCATTATTTTTAGAGCATTGTACCACAAAGCATTTATTTCAACAGTCTTGCCATTTCTTGGAGTTACCACTTTGTCTCCTATTTTTGCATCCATCCAAGTTATTTGTGTTTTATCAGTTCCTGCTGATATTAAATTATCTGTATCTAAATATATATTATCTCCATCAATGTCTATTCCGTTAGAATATGCTTCTATTACTTTTGTAAGAATAGGATAAAACTGTTCTACAAATTCAGTGTCATTTGTGTATTTTAGATATTTGTACACTTGTTCTATTAATAAAAGTGAACTATCTGCACTATTGTATAATGGTCTATTGTCATAGCCTGAATAGCCATTTGGAACTAGTCCAAATTTTATATCTTGTATGTTTGTTAAAAGTACTTCTTTAGCTAAATCATATCTTTTAGTTACAAGAAGTAATCCTTCAAATGATATTAAACTATCTCTTCCCCAGTCTAAGAACCAAGGATAACCTGCAATTATTGTATGTAAGTTAAATGATGGTCTATTTACTATAAAATTATCTGATGCCATTACAAGTGTTTTTAAAACTTCTATGTCTGTATCGTTCATTTTTCTATTTTGTAAAATATTAGAGTCATATATTATTTCACTTATCCTTGTAACTTCTTGATTTATTATATTTATACCTTCAATTTCTTCTATGTTTTCTTCAAGAGAGCATACAAAGGTTATATCTTTTTCCTCATTTGCTGCAATATTAATATTATATACTCCTGGAACATAATGATTTTCTTCTGCTGTAAATCCTCGTTCTTCCTCTCTTGGATAATACATATTATTAAATTCATCATTTATGTGTTTTAAGTATTTTCCTTCTGAGCAGTACATATATATAGGATTTTCTGAGTTATCGTCTAACACTACTTTAAGCTTTGTTCCAAAATGATTTTGAACAGCTTTAAAATGATGATTGGTATTTGTTGTATGAAAATCTCTAAAGTTTACTATTGGTGCTAGTGTAAGCTTTGTCTCGGCATTATGGTTTATTACTCTATATAAAACTACTACTGTATTTTTTCCATATTGCATACATATAAACTTTTTTATTGTTATCCCTTCAACTCTATATGTAAATATTGGTAAATATTCTTTTTTAAAATCTGTTAAATAATTGTATCCTTCTGATATATCTCCATTTGCTATATTTGTATAGAGATTGTATTTATTTCCATTTGTTTCTATGCTCTCGTCTAGCTTAGATAATATCAAAAATCTTCTAGCTGGTGGAGTTAAAGGAGCAACTAATAAACCGTGATATTTCCTAGTATTGCATCCTAGAGCACTTTGGCTGGAATATCCTCCAATTCCATTAGTTATTATCCAATCTCTTTTCAGATTTCTTTTTACATTCTCATCTATATCGCTGTATTTCATCTATCGTTTACCCCTATCTTATTTATTTTTTCTTTGTTGTGTTTTTCTTTCTTGTTTTCTCTTGTCTTTTTGTTTCGCTTTCTCTTATAGATATAATTCTATCATTATACTTCTCGAAAAATTTACTTCCCGAATGTTTTCTTTTTGATTCTTTTTTATTTTTCTTCTTTTTTGTTTTAATTTTTTTGTTAGCATTTTTGATTTTTGAATCCAATAATATGTATTGTGCATCATTTTGCATATCCCTGAATTTCAAGTCATCACATATTAATTGCATTATGCTAGTTGCTATTGTGTCTGAATCGTGTCTAATTCTTCCAGCCTCTATTGTTGATAAGTTTCTCTGTATTAGCTTTATACCTTGGTCTTTTACCTTAGAAATATCTTGTTCTACAAGTTCTGATCCTTCTTTATTATATTGCCTAATATATTCCGGAACTATTTCTCCTGTATCATATATACAATAATCTATAACACCTTTTCCAGCGTGATCAAATATTGCTTTTATGTGGTCATTTAGAGAATAATCATCAGTTTGTCCATATTCTGTCATTATGTTGCTTACATATATTTTAAAGCCTTTTGCTTCTCTTATTGCTTTAGCAACTCCTGGTACTAAGAGATTTGGTATTACATTTGTATATAAACTTCCCGGTCCTAAAACAATTGCATCAGCTTCTTTTATTGCTTCCATTACTCCTGGAGCTACTCTTATATTTGTAGGCGATATGTAAATTCTGCTTATTTTGCTAACTTTTTTACTAACCATCTCTGGTATTTTGTTTTTACTTTCTACTACTGTTCCATCTTCCAATTCTGCACATATTTTTATTTGGTCAAGTGTTACAGGTAATACTCGCCCTGTTATATTAAGTATTTTTGAACTTTCTTCTATTGACATTGCAAAATCACCAACAGCTTCTTTCATTGCTGTTAGATAAATATCTGCAAATTTTAATCCTTCTAATTTTTTGTTGTTCATATCTAAATTTAATAAACATGACATTTCTTGTTCGTTTATTGCTAAAGCAATTAAACTTTCTTTTATGTCATCTAAAGGTAATGTTCCTAAATCTTTTCTTGATTTATTTCCTGTTTCGCCATAGTCAGATATTGTTACTATTGCCGTAATATTGTCAGTATAATTTTTTAGTCCTTTTAATACTGTGTTTAATCCTGCTCCTCCACCTATTACAACAATTTTTGGGCCTTGATTATATACTTTTCTATTAAATATTAATGAGTTTACTTTATCAGCACTTTCATTTTTTCTAGTATCAGTAGCCTCAACCATCATTTCTAGAGTTCTTCTTTGTATGCAAATTGTTCCTAATATTGTAAAAGTAAAGCCGAATACAAATATTAGTATATTTATTGCTAATTCTTTAAAACCTATTACTTCTGGTATTATTAATACTTTGTTTATACCATAGCACACTAAAACTATTCCTAATATTATTAATAATATCCATCTTTTTATTTTTGCTCCAGATTTAAACCATTTAAAAAAATCTTTCATTTAATTACTCTCCTATTACTTCTATTTCCAAATCTATGTTTTTGTTAAACTTTTCTTGCACTCTTTTTCTTATTAGTTCCATTAATTTTATAACATCTGATGCTGTTGCATCTCCTACATTAACAACAAATCCTGCGTGTTTTGTAGATACTTGTGCTCCTCCTATTGTATAGCCCTTTAGTCCACACTCATCAATAAGTTGTGCTGTTATAAAATCTTCTCCTCTTTTAAAAGCGCTTCCTGCACTTGGTTTATCTATAGGTTGTTTTGTTCTTCTTGATTCGTTATTCTGATTAATTTTTTCTTGTATTTGTTCTTTATCTGCTTTTTCTAATTTTAGTGTTGAATCTATTATGATCCTTTTGGTGGTTGAAAATATACTTTTTCTATATTCAAATTTTTGTTCTTCTTTATTTATCTCTTTTATTTGCATATCTTCTAGATCAATGTATTTTGTCTTAATTACAACATCACTCATTTGAGAGCCATATGCTCCAGCATTCATTTTTACAGCTCCACCAATTGTTCCTGGTATTCCTGATGCAAATTCAAAGCCTGTTAAGCTGTTCTCTAATAGTATTCTTGAGACTTTACTATTGAGCATACCTGCATCAACTCTGATAGTTTCTTCATTTAAGAAATCATAAGAATTTGTACATATTTTTGCAACTATTCCTCTAACTCCATTATCTTTTACTAGAATATTGCTTCCGTTACCTATTATCTTTATTGGTACATTTTTGCTTTTACATAAATTTAGAAGCTTTTCAATTTGCTCTGTGCTTCTTAACTTTACAAATATATCTGCTGTTCCACCTATTTTAAATGTTGTATGTTTGCTCATTGGTTCATTAGTATAAATATCCTCTTGTAATATAAATTTTTGCATATCTTTTGTAAGGTTATCTATTTCGTTGTTCGTCATTATAATTATCCTTTCTTAAAGGTTGTATCTCTTTATTAAGGTATATTCTTAATTTAGCTTTTTATTACGCTTTGTAGAGCTCTTGATTTTATTAATAATCGGTTTGCTAATACTCATTATAAAGTTTTTGTTTGTAAATATGCAATATGCTAGTACTAATAAAAATACTATAATGTTAAGAATCATATTGTTCAAATAATATGTTACTAATGTTATGATTAATAATATCCAAAATACATAATTAAACTTTTCTTTAAGCCTTATATAGTCCATTATTTTATATCTTCTATAAAAATAAATTATTAGATTTGAAATTAGTGTTGAGAATGTTGCTGCATATATTCCAAATTTTGGTATAAATATTAGGTTTATAACTATATTTATTACTGCTGCTACTGCTGTTGTTGAGCCCATTATTTTAGTATTTTTGTATGCAGTAAATATGCCTCCATAAAAATTCGACATATTTGTATAATATATTGATATTACTAATATTGGAATATATTTATATGCATCATTGTAACTTTCGTTTACAAGCAATGGAAATACTAATGGCATTATCGCTATAAGTCCCAGTACAATTGCTTTTAAGAAAAATTTGACATCTTTATAAATACTATTGTAATATTGAGATTTATTTTCCTCTTTTAAAATTCTTGCTGCAGACTCTTTCCATGCTGTCGAAAAAAAGCCATAGCAAGTGTACACTATATTAGGGAATTTGTTTGCTACTGCATAAATTCCATTTGCATCTGCCCCCATCATTTGAGTAAGCATTAATCTGTCTGATAAACTTATAATTACCCAAGATAAGTTATTTGGCACTAATGGTACTGAGTATTTTATCATTTTGCTTAATGTTTCTTTGCTAAAGTCTTTTTTACTTACAAATTGTGGTAGATGTAATTTGTAGAACATTATTACTGCAGTTGCGGTATTCGCTATTATATTTGACCATAGCAATCCATTAACCCCGAGTTTAAATGTAACTATAAATAAAATATTTAATATTATTGTAATTACACCTAATATAAAGTTGGATAGAGAATATAAATTTACTTTACCCATTCCTCTTGATAAAGCATTGCTTAGTCCTAACAAAATATTTGATATAATAAATATTATAAACACTACTGCATATTCATAATGGATAATTCCCATTATTATAGCTGCAATAATGGTAAATGCTATTGTTCCAATTGCAGTGTATACTATAGTTGCTGTTATTGTTCGTTTTTTACTTTTTAGATCATCTGCATCTATCAGAAATCTAAACATTGATTCTTCCATTAACAAAGTTATTATTGGTAATAAAAATACTGATAGTGTTACAAAAAAATCATATGTTCCAAATTCTTCTGTTGCCAGTTTAGCTGTATATAAAGGCAATAATAGAAAAGATACTATTTGTGTACTAAGTTTGCCTATTGCTATTATTGCCGTATTTTTTAATAATTGTTTTTTCTGATTCATTTTTTCCTTCCATTATATAAAAAAATTCCATTCATATTTTATCATACTATATTCTTATGTCAATATCATAGAAACAAAAAACACGAAACCACTAACATTTTTTAATCTTTTGTCAGTGGTTTTACATTTATTCTACATTACTTTTAATATTTCTTTTGGAACATATTTTGATATATCTTTCCCATTTTTATATAGTTCTTTTACTGTACTTGAGCTTATGCTTCCATATGTTCCAGCTCTTACATATATCGTATCTAGCCCTGATATTTCTTCATTTATTTGTGCAATATTTTCTTCATAATAATAATCCATATCATCTCTAATTCCTCTTACTAAGAAATTGCAATTGTTTTTTCTTGCAGCATCTACTGATAAATCGCTATATGTTACAACTTCAACATTGTTTAAATTTGCTTGTTCAAGTGCTTTTTGTATTGCTTGCTTCATTAATTCTTTGTCATAGTTTCTTTCTTTGGCTGAATTTTCCCCTATCCCTATTATTAATTTATCAAATAATTTTGCCGCTGTTTCCACTACATGCATATGTCCCATAGTAAATGGATCAAAACTTCCCGCATAAAAACCTATTTTCATCTATTGTTCCTCCTTATTTCTTTTCACAATATTTTTTGTATAGTTTCTTTAAATTCGCTCTATTAATAGTTTTTTCTATTCCATTTATACTTACTTGTGTATACACTTCTGTAAGCATCGCCTTTATTCTATCATTTAAAGGGTACTCATCTTTTCTTTTCGTCCAATACTTTAGTTGTGTATCATTTCTCCATCTTTTTCCACTATATACTTTTCCTGCCGCTATATTGTCACATATCATTTCTACTATAAATTTATACGGAATAATTGGTCTTGCGTGTAATTTGCCTGCTGCTGGATCATACCAATACTCTGGATGGTGTCTATTTCTTCCTCTATGATGAAGCCATGCTTTAGAATATCCTTGAACCCTTCTTGCTAAAGATATTGGGCTTCTTTTTCCATTATAAAATTTTACTGATTCCCAAAATTCTATTGGTGAATATTTAGACCAGTCGTGCATAAATCCTCTCCAGGGAATTCCTGCTCTACAAGCTAGTTTAAATACCTCCCATTTGTGTCTAGTTATTAAATTAAAGTGTTTGAAAGTTCTTACTACAATATTGTTTGCCATTTTTATCACATTCCCCTCTAAAATTTATATTGCGTATATCTTCATATATATTATCATATGCTTTTTTAATTTTCAAGGTTAGTAAGGTTACATTGACCTTTCCAATTCCTTTATTTTATCTCTTAGTTTAGCTGCTTCTTCAAATTCCATCTTTTCTGCATATTTCAACATTTCTTCTGTTAATTTGTTTATTATTTCTTCTATGCTCGCATTGTCAGTCAACTCATATTTCTCAGATGTTTCTGCTACTATTGTAGCTCTTATTGAATCTCTTATATCTTTTTTTATAGTTTGTGGAGTTATTCCGTGTTCTTTATTGTATTGCATTTGTATTTTTCTTCTTCTATTTGTTTCAGAAATTGCCTTATCCATAGAATCTGTCAACTCATCTGCATACATTATAACTTTTCCATTTGTATTTCTTGCAGCACGCCCTATTGTTTGAATTAGTGAACGTTCTGAACGCAAAAAACCTTCTTTGTCAGCATCAAGTATGGCTACTAAAGATACTTCCGGAATATCTAGTCCCTCTCTTAGAAGGTTTATTCCAACTAGGACATCAAATTCTCCAAGTCTTAAATTTCTTATTATGTCCATTCTTTCCAATGCTTTTATATCAGAGTGCATATATTTTACTTTAATATTTAGCTCCGACAAATAGCTTGTTAAATCTTCCGCCATCTTTTTTGTCAATGTTGTTACTAGTACTCTTTCGCCCTTTTCTACTCTATTATTTATTTGTTCAATCAAATCATCTATTTGATTTTCAACTGGTTTTACTTCGATTTCAGGATCCAAAAGTCCTGTAGGTCTTATAATCTGTTCAACCACATTGTCTTTAGAATGCTCTTTTTCATAATCTGCTGGTGTAGCACTTACAAATACTACTTGATTAATTCTATCCTCAAATTCTGCAAATGTTAGAGGTCTATTATCAAATGCAGATGGGAGTCTAAATCCATATTTTACTAAAGATTCTTTTCTTGCTCTATCTCCATTATACATTGCTTTTACTTGAGGAATTGTTGCATGAGATTCATCTATTAATAATAAGAAATCTTTTGGAAAATAATCAAACAATGTAAATGGTGCACTTCCTGGCGCTCTACCACTTATATGTCTTGAATAGTTTTCTATTCCTTGGCAGAAACCAGTTTCTTTCATCATTTCCAGGTCAAAATTTGTTCTTTCTTCTATTCTTTGAGCTTCTATCAACTTTCCTTGCGATTTAAAATATTCCACTTGCTGTTTCATTTCTTCTTCTATGCTTTTTATTGCTCTTTCCATTTTTTCTGAAGTTGTAACATAATGCGAATTTGGGAATATCATTATATGATTTCTTGTTGCTGTAACTTTTCCTGTTAAAGGATTTATCTCCGATATTTTCTCTACTTCATCTCCCCAAAATTCCACTCTAACAGCACTTTCTCCATAATCTGACGGAAATATTTCTACTATATCTCCTTTGGCTCTAAATGTTCCTCTTTTGAAATCCAATTCATTTCTAGTGTATTGCATATTAATCAGTTTTTTTAGCATAGCATTTCTTTCTATTTGCATTCCTGGTCTAATTGAAACTATCATATGCTCATAGTCTATTGGATCACCTAGACCATAAATGCACGAAACAGAAGCAACTATTATAACATCTCTAGTTTCAAATAAAGATGCAGTTGCTGAATGTCTAAGTTTATCTATCTCGTCATTTATAGAAGAATCTTTTTCTATATATGTATCTGATGAGGCTATATATGCTTCCGGTTGATAATAGTCGTAGAAACTAATGAAGTAACCCACATTGCTCGTTGGGAAAAGTTCTTTAAACTCGCTATATAACTGCCCTGCAAGTGTTTTATTGTGTGCTAATATCAGTGTTGGCTTTTGCACTTTTTGTATTATATTCGCCATAGTAAAAGTTTTTCCAGAGCCTGTAACTCCTAAAAGTGTCTGGAATTTTTTTCCTTCTTTTATTCCGTTGCTTAAATATTCTATTGCTTGTGGTTGATCTCCCGTCGGCTTATATTTAGATTGTAAATTGAACATATATTTTTCCTCTCTATAATTCAATATTATCGTTTTTTATTATATCACATAGTACAAATGTTTGCAATATATATTTTCTTTTGTTTCTTTGCATAATCTGTAAGAACATATTTAATTTTTTGTATTTTGTTAATATTTTCAAAATATTTTCTTAAAATATCTAGACTTTTTTGTGCTTTTTGTGTATTATTATAGTATATTAATTTTTTACAAGAGAGGATGAGTTTAATGAATAAGACTTTAAAAATTTTATTAGTTATGTTTTTACTTGTATTTATAATATTTTCAGGAAAGTGTCTTGCCGCTAATGATATTGATATGAATTTAACTGATAATACTATGTCTACTAATACATCTAATAGCAATATAATGACTAGTAATAGTATTGATGATGACGATAATAACTCTGTTTCGAACTCTACAACAAATACTAATAGTACAACAAACACAAATACGGCTAGTTCTTCTAACTTTAATCGTTTAAGTTCGTTACCAGAGGCAGAATTAGGATTGACTAATATATTAAATATCCTTCTTATAACAGTTGGAGTTGTTTTAATTCTTTTGGCAATCGCAATATTGATAAAATTAAAACATTAAAAATTTCCTGTTAACTATCTTAGTTAACAGGTTTTTTGTTTATATATTTAGTTTACAAAAATAAATCTTTTTTAAATATTTTTATTTTTTGTTTTTCCATTTTATAGTAATCTCCCAAGTTAATTATATCATTCTTTTTTTGTATTATATATTAAATATAAAAATTTTAAGAGTTTTCTTATTAAGATTTGATATAGTTAACCAAGAAAGAATATGTTTTGCATTCAATCTTAGTTTGTTGCCTTATTAGTTGTCTGCAACAACTGAAGATCCTGGTGTTCCTGTTGATGCATCTCCATATGCTACAAAGCCTTTATTTGAGTATGCTGACCAGTCGTCTTCTTGTCCTGTTATTACTTCTAAGTCTTCTACAGTGATATTAGAGTTTAGATATACTACGGGGCGGACACCCAAGACGAACGCACTCCAGCCGCCGCCCGAGTAGAACAAGTTGTCGCCCGAGCCGACACGGCCGTTAAAGACACGGCCAGGCCCGAAGTAAGCATTGTTAGAGTAAGCGTCAACTGCAGAGGAAGCTAGCCAGTAAGACTTTGCGTAGTTTGCATCTTCTGTTGTTCCACTAAATAACATTGTTGATAATGTGTCTGGTATTGTTAAACTGCCCCATGGGTACCAATATGCTGTTG
>CAVFFR010000011.1:0-37811 GCA_963621875.1 Bacteroidaceae bacterium
AAGCAATTTTATAAATCTTAATTGATTTGAGTTTTAGCTCATTAATTTGTTTTTTTATGGTAGTACAAATAACTACCGCTATTGGTCTTTTTTCAAAGGTTATTGTTTACTTTTCAATGTGCTTTGTGTTTATATGTTTTTTTAAAAAACATATAACGCATTTTATTGTACTACTTTTAAAGTGTAATGTCAATACATTTTTAAAAATTTTTCAAATTATTTTTTTACTTTGTTTTAAGTGCAAAATAATAAACTAGTAATTTGCTGTTTTTTGTTTTCTATTGCTTAATTCCTTACTAATTTATATATAAAAATATATATGATTTTCACTTGTTATTCAGTACTTCTTTATGATACCATAAGATCCTTTTAAAGTCAATACTTTTTTGTCGAATTTTCGAAATTTCTGGAATTTCTGGAATTTCTGGATTTTTAGTAACTTTTTTAATTTTTATCATATGTCTACTAATATTGTATCCTCGCCAATGCAATGAATCTTCTCCCAGGGTATTATAATATCGTTTTTATTTGAGAACATACTTGCAAATTTATTTTCTCCAGGAACTATAATAGAGGTTATGGATCCCGACTGCAAATCTGCACAGACATCTTGAACATATCCCATTCTTTTTCCATTATTAATATTTATCACTTCTTTGTGTTTAAAGTCTAAACCTTTATTATCCATATTGCTTTGTTCCTCCACTTATTATAATATATGTAAATAAATAAAAATAATGACTTTGTTATAGCCATTATTTATATATTCTTTTTATTCTATTTATAGCACTTTTTTCTAATCTTGAGACTTGTGCTTGTGAGATTCCTATTTCATCTGCCACTTCAACTTGAGTTCTTCCTTCAAAGAATCTTTTGTTTATTATCATTCTTTCCTTATCTCTTAGTTTTTTCATTGCTTCCATTATAGTTATATTCTCTGCCCATCTTTCATCGCTGTTTTTCTTGTCTTTTATTTGATCCATTATAAGTATTTTATCTGTATCATCTCCTGATGCAGGTTCTTGTAATGATACTGGTACTTGAATCGCATCTAAACAAAATGCAATTTCTTCTTTTTCAACTTCTAACTCTTTTGCAATTTCTTCTATTGATATATCTCTTTGTTCTTCTTTTTGAACACGTTCTCTTATTGCTAATACTTTATAAGCTAGATCTCTTACTGATCTACTAACCCTTACCATATTATTGTCTCTTAAATACCTTCTTATTTCTCCAATTATCATCGGCACAGCATATGTTGAAAACTGGACATTTTGATTCAGATCAAAGTTATCCATTGCTTTTATTAAACCAATACAGCCTACTTGAAATAGGTCGTCTAGGTTTTCTCCTCTACCATAAAATCTCTTTATTACACTTAAAACTAATTTTAGATTTCCATTTACAAATTTTTCTCTTGCGTTTTTGTCTCCATTTTTTATTTTGTTTAATAATTCCATTTTTTCTTCGTTTGATAGTACAGGTAGTTTTGCAGTATTTACACCACATATTTCAACCTTATTTATCAAAATAAAACCTCCTTTGGAATTTAATGTCAATTACATTATTTCCAAAAAAGGATTATTTTATACTTTTAAATTCTAGCTAGTTTTGCTCATTATATCTTTCTTCATTTTACTAATTATTTTCTTTTCAAGCCTTGAAATATAGCTTTGGGATATTCCAAGCATATCTGCAACTTCCTTTTGCGTTTTTTCGTTTCCCGTAATAAAGCCAAATCTCAATTCCATTATATTTTTCTCTCGAGTATTTAGTTTGGCAATAGATGCTTTTAAAAGTTTTTTATCAACCTCATCTTCTAGTCTTTTTGATATGCTATCACAATCAGTTCCTAATATGTCTGACAATAATAATTCATTTCCATCTCCATCTTGATTAAGTGGCTCATCTATTGACACTTCCCACCTTATTTTATTACTCCTTCTTAAGTACATAAGTATTTCGTTTTCTATGCATCTCGACGCATATGTTGCAAGTTTGATATTTTTATTTGTATCATATGTATTTATAGCTTTCATAAGCCCTATTGTTCCGATTGATATTAAATCTTCTATTCCAGTTCCAGTATTTTCAAATTTCTTAGCAATGTATACTACTAACCTTAGATTTCTTTCTACTAATAGTTGCCTTGTTCCTATATCTCCTTGTGATAACTTTTTTAGAGCCTCCGCTTCTTCTTCCGCATTGAGTGGCGGCGGAAGCGTTTGGCTTCCTCCTATATAAAATATAGGCATTTTTTCTATATCATCGTTTTTTAAATATTTTGCATATATAATATTTGCACTATTTTTTAATACTTGTAGCAAATTCATTTTCACTATCTCCTTCCAATAAATTGAGTCCTATAAGTGCATTATATTTATTGTCTTTAGTAAGCTTTTTTTCATATATTCCCACTATAATGTTCTCTTTTTGAATATCTATATCTTCTGTTTTTATCTTTATTTTATCTAATCTTATTCCTATTAACATTCCATTTTCTTTTCCTAAAGACATAAATGGCACCATTCTAATTTTAGATAAGTGTTCTTGTATATCATATTTATTTTCTGCTTCATCACCTCCTATAATATTTTCTATATAATTCAACACTTTTTCAGGTATTATTTTACTCAAACTTTCTCTTTCTACTATTATTACAGGAGTCTGACTAATCGGATCTTTTAGCATATTTCCTGAATCTAGCAAAGCCTTTACTGTAATCGACTGATTTTTATAATACAGTTGTATGTTTAAAAATGTGTTTTTGCTGTTTAATCTGTTTTTGTTTATTTTAAAAGCTATTTGAGTTATAACAAAAGCTATTACTCCTGCCACGAGTCCAACTTTAAGTGGATAAACTCCTACAAATACTCCATTTTTCATTCTTACATTTTCTGGTTTTATAAAGTAGATTAATGCAAATGTGCATCCTCCAAATATAAAAGAAATTAAATAAAAAATAAGTATTTGTTTTAATAAGACTTTCGCATTCTTCGGATTAAAAGCGACATACACCATCACTACTGAAAGTATAATTTTTGCAAATAAGTTCGAGTATATTGATAATATATTCAGATACACGATTACTGCATATATACTGCCTATCAAACTGGATAATATTATTCTTATTTGTGAGTGTTTTGTTTTTGGTTTAATTATCACATATGTTGCAAATAATATAATGTAGTTCATCAATAAATTCTCACATAAAATTATATCTAAATATATGGTCAATTTATTTCATCCTTTACTTAATTACTTTTGTATTTATTATTATACTTTTTCTTTTATTAAAATGTTGTCACATTATAGTCGCGAAAAAAAGAAATAATCTACAGTATTGTGATTATTTCTTCTTTTTTATTTATATTTATTTATTATTTTCCTTTATTCTTTCTTAAGAAGGTTGGAATATCTAAATCTCCATTTGTATTTGTTGTTTCAACTGATGATGTAGTTATAGGCTTTGGTGACCATGATTTACTTGTTAAATCACTTAAGTTTGGAACTTTATCTTCTTCCTTTTCAAATCCTGTTGCTATAACTGTAATTACTATGTCTTCGTCTAGGCTTTCATCAATTACAGCACCAAATATGATGTTTGCTTCTGGATCTACACTTCTTTGTACTAATTCTGCTGCTGTATTTACTTCATGTAGTCCTAAGTTGCTTCCACCTGTAATATTAATTATTACTCCTCTAGCTCCTTCTATTGAAGTTTCTAGTAATGGACTTTGAATAGCTTGTTTTGCAGCATCTTCTGCTCTGTTCTCTCCAGATGCTCTACCAATTCCCATATGTGCCATTCCTGTGTTTAGCATTATTGTTTTTACATCTGCAAAGTCTAAGTTTACAAGACCTGGTATTGCAATTAAGTCTGATATACCTTGTACACCTTGTCTTAGAACATCGTCTGCCATTTTGAAAGCTTCTACTATTGATGTTTTTCTGTCGATTATTTGTAGTAGTTTGTCATTTGGTATTACAACCAATGTATCTACTTTTCCTTTTAGGCTTTCTATTCCTCTATCTGCTTGAGTTAATCTTTTCTTTCCTTCAAATGTAAATGGCTTTGTAACAACACCAATTGTTAGTATTCCCATTTCTTTTGCACAAGATGCAACTATTGGTGCAGCTCCTGTTCCTGTTCCACCGCCCATTCCGGCAGTAACAAATACCATATCAGCTCCTCTTAAAGCTTCTGTTATTTCGGCTTTGCTTTCTTCTGCTGCTTGAGCTCCAATGTCAGGGTTTGCTCCAGCTCCTAGTCCTCTTGTTATTTTTTCACCAATTTGAATTTTTGATGCAGCTTTTGATAATAATAAAGCTTGTCTGTCTGTATTTACTGCTATAAATTCTACTCCTTTTATTCCAGAATCAACCATTCTGTTTACTGCGTTTGTTCCAGCTCCTCCAACTCCTATTACTTTAATTGTAGCTGTTCCATCTAACATTGTGTTTTCGTCCACGCTATCCATCATCATAAAGTTTATTCCTCCCTATTTTTGTTTTATTTTTTATTTCTTATGTTTCTATGAATAGAAAAACTCTTTTATTCTTTCTAGTATTTTTTTAATAATGTTTTCATTTGAATTAGAGTCAATACTACTTGATACACTTTTTGCAAAAGGTCTTGCTGCAATGTACCTTACCAAAGAATATGCCGTTCTATATTCAGGTCTTACTGTGCTTATTAATCTTCCTGTAGCAAATTTTACAGGAATATTTAATATTACTTTTCCAGCAACATCGCTTTTACTAATATTTGTAATTCCTTGTCCTGTTAATATAACATTATTTATTCTTGGTTTTATTCCTTGATTTGTAATATCTTTATTTATTAGTGTAAATATTTCTTCTATTCTTGCTTCTATTATTTCTATAAGTTCTGAGCTTCTAATAACTTTGTTTTTAGAGTCTTCAGCTGAGTTTAAAACTATTTCGTTGTCATTGTCTATATATGATTTCATTGCTAAGCCATATTGTCTTTTTAGTTTTTCAGCTTCTACTTCAGAAATATTTAATACCATTTGAATATCTTTTGTTATATTATCTCCTCCTAATGGTATTGTATTTGTGTATTTAAATGCTGCTCCCTCAAATACTCCTATTTCTGTGTTTCCAGCACCTATATCTATAATCATTACATTATCATTTAATTCATTATTATCTAATATTAAGTTTCTTTCTGCTAGTGTGATTGGTATTATTCCATCTATATCTATATCCGCTTTTTTGCATATATTAGACAACTGTCTAATATATTCTCTATCTCCTAGTATAACTTGAGAATTAATTGTAAAAGATGACACCAAATTTCCCACTGGATCATCTACAATTCTTCCATCTTCTAATATGAATTTGTCAGTTACTATATCGATAATGCTTTGACCTTCTGGCATGTCAATATCTTTGACTTGTAGCAAAGCTGAAGATACATCTTTGGCTGACACTCCTGAAAATTTATCTTTAATGTTCTTCGTTATACTGTTTTGTACTATTGTTACATATTTACCTGATATTGTTAAATAAGCAGAGTTTATTTTGATTTCAGCTTCTTTTTCTGCATCTTGTATCGATTTTATTATAGCATTGGCTATTTCATCTTCATCTATTATTTTTGTTTTTTGAATACCTTTACACTTATGTTCAACCGTATAGACAATCTCTATTTGGTTAAAATTGTTGACTTCTCCCACAACTAAGCTAACCTTTGAGGATCCAATGTCTATACCCACAATTATATCACCGATTGCCAAAATTAACTCCTCCATTTTCCATTGCATTTTATTTTAGATAAGAATATTATATTTTGCAAAAAAAGTCAATAGTTTTGTTATAATTTTGTAATATTTTTGTAATAAATTTTCTAAAACTATTGGTTTTTTGTTGTTTAGTTGTTTTTATGTATTATTGTGTCACATTTTCTGTATTCTCATCTGTTTTATTTTGTTCTTTTTTGTTTTCAATCTTCTTCATAAATTTATCTACATAGTACCTACGTATAATAGCTAAGTTAGTAAATATTCTTCCTACAAATACTACTATTGCTGCAAGGTATATGTCTACATTTAGTTTTTGTCCAAGTATTGTAAGTAAAATCGCAAGTATTGCATTTCCAAAAAATCCTGTTATAAATATTGTTAAATTAAAGTTTTTCTTTAAGGTTGCAAGTATTCCTCCAAACACAGAATCTAATGCTGCTATTATTGCTATTGCTAGATATCCCGAATAAGTGTAAGATACCATAGGTGCGAATAATCCTATTAGCGCCCCTATTATACAACCTAAAATTATCGCTATTAATATCATTGTTCTGCAACCTCCTTCATATATTTTATATCTAAATTTTCTGAATATTTAGGAATTTTTATGTTTTTTTGTTTTTCTAGAGTTACTGTTTTACCACTATTTTGGTAGCTATCTATAAATCCACTATTTTTCATACATAATGTACTTGTAAGATATGTTTGATTTCCAATTGCTTTTACTACATATGGAGATATTAGTCTTTGTCTTGGTTTAATTAATATGTAAGTATCTATATCAACAATATCTGTCATACTTAATATTCTAACTCCATTTATTGATATTGCTTCTGCTCCTGCAAATCTTAATTCATTTATTAGCTCTACTAGGTCGTTTGCCTCTATTGCTCTCTCTTGATTGTCTGTGAGTGTTACAACAACTCCCTCCCCTACAACATCTGTCGTTCCTAACAATAAATTTGATTTTTTTAGTTCTTCATCTAATAGTTCAGAAGCTTCATCATTTGATTCTATTTTTGCATTGTATTCTGCAATTTTCGAGTTTGTTTCAGTTAGCTTTTCGTTTACTTCTTCATATTTGCTTTTTAATGCAGATATTTGTTCTCTTAACTCTGCTTCTCGCATATTTTCAATGTCAGTTTCGTTTACTTTTTCAACTGTCTTTACTTGTACAAACATAGTTGCAACAAGCAGTGTGCACATTATTAAAATGCTAATTGACATTGTGATTGTGCCTTTGTCTAATTTTATTTTCAATCTGATCACCTCTTTACATTTTATTCTGTATATTGAATGTATTTAGAATTTATTACTCCTGTATATTTTTTTATTGTTACATTATTTGACTGTTTTATAGAAGTTGGAGTGTAGCTATTGTAATATTCCACTGTTCCTCCTGGTCTTGAAAGTGCGGAATTCATAAATGATGCATTTCCTATTGCTTTTATTACAAATGGCGAACTTATTTTTTCTCCATTTACACTAATTACATTTCCGTCACAAGTTATTGATGATGTTGATACTAGTCTTTCATCATTTATAGATATAGCTTCAGCTCCCGCATTCTTTAGCTCATTAACTATTTTTAATAAATATCCATAGTGCACTAAGTAGTAACTAGGATCTAATATTGTACTGTCAGTTGATACATTATTGTTGTCTTTAATTGTTACTATTATTCCTTCACCAGTTACATCTGTTAAGCCTAAAAGAATATTATTTTTCTTTAATTGTTCTTCTTTTTCTATAGATCCTTCTGTGTTTTCGCTTGCAATTTGTCTTACTTTTTCTAATTTCTTTTCTGCTGATTGCAAAGCTGCATATGTACTATCATATTTTTCCTGCCATTTTAGTACTTGGTCTCTTAAATCATTGTTTGAAAATGTTGGAGAAACCAATTTGTTAGCTTTATCGGCTGCTTTTATTTGAATTACAATTGTCATCGTAAGTATTAAGCATACAATTCCCAGTGTTATTGCTATTTGTTTTTTGTTCAATATATCTCACTCCTTTATTAGATACTTTCTCTAAAATATGGTTTACGCACATTTATATTCATATTTATGAAAACTTCTCCTTCTATATCTTTTTCGTTATTCAAAATACTTAGTAAAGAAGCTATTCTTGTTTCTAGATAACTGCAGTCTCCTAAGTACACTGTTTTTTTCTCTTGTTCTAATCTTAATTTATAATCTTCTGAGTTAGTTATATCTATAGTAGTTATCAAGTTAGCTATATTATGAGTTTGGGCTACTGACATTATTTTTATTGCTGTTCCTAGCTTTTGCAGGTCTTCTGTATTTAATCTATTTCCTTGTTTGTAATTTTCTTTTGATGTTGTTGTTCCTAAAAGAATAGGTATTTCCTTTTTTATACTAGATATTTCTAACATATATCCTTGATTATTTAAGTACACATAGCCATTCCCATATTCCAGCATAAAACTTGGTCGTCTTTCTTTTACTTGAATTTCTATTGTGTTTGGTAATTTTTTATGTATTGCCACATCATTTATATAAGCGTTTTGTTTTATGTTGTCTATTGTTTTTAGTTTTCTTACTTTAAATATATTTTCCTCTAGAGAGATGCCAGATAAGCTTATTATTTCTTCGCTTTGCAAAATACTATTTCCTACAACTTTAATGCTTTTTATATTAAATAGAGGTGACAACATTGCTGCTATTATTGCAATTAACACTAAAAGTATTATTATAAGTATTTTTATCTTTTTACCTTTTTTATTTTTTATAGGTTCATTATTAATATTCTTGTTTTCTTGCTTTGGAGTTTTTGATGTTTGTTTCTTTGTATTACGTTTTTTTTCTTTTTTAGGTGTTCCTTCTTTTTTCTTGTCTGGAAGTCGAGTTACTCCTATGATAATTTCATCTTCGTATTTTTTCTTTTTTTTAGCTTGTCCATTTTTCTCGGCTTTAGAAGCAGATTTTTTATCTGCTTTTTTTTTCTTTTTGCTCTTTTTTTCTTTCTCCGATTCATAATCAAAGTCATACAAGTTTGTAGTAGTCTTCTTTGGTTGTTTTTTCATTTAATCACCTTCTTCAATTTGTATCTTTGCACCTAGTTTGTTAAGCTTTTTGTCTAAATTTTCATATCCTCTTAATATGTATTCTATATTTGTAACTTTTGTCTTGCCCCTTGCTTGTAATCCCGCTAAAACAGTGGCAACTCCACCTCTTAAGTCTGTGCACCTCACACTTGCAGCAGATAACTTTCTAACTCCTGTTATTATCGCAACATTACCTTCTTGTTTATTTTTTGCACCCATCCTTTGTAATTCAGATAAATATTTAAATCTATTTTCAAATATATTTTCTGTTATTACCGATGTTCCTTTTGCAACTGATAGTACACTACCTAAAATTGACTGCATATCTGTTGGAAATCCTGGATATGGCATTGTTTTTATTTCTACAGCTTTTAATCTTGTCGAAGCTTTTAGCTCTATTGTATTTTTATCTGTTGTTATCGTACATCCCGCTTCCTCTAATTTTGATATTATTGGAATTAGCTGATCTACAATAGCGTTTTTTATTCTTATTTTCCCTCCTGTGATTGCACCTGCACATAAGAAAGTCCCAGCTTCTATTCTATCAGGCATTACTCTGTATTGTACTTCCTGAAGTTTTTTAACGCCTTCTATCTCTATTACATTTGTACCTTCTCCTGTAATTTTTGCACCCATTTTATTTAGCATCTTTACTAAGTCTACTATTTCTGGCTCTCTTGCAGCATTTGTAATTACTGTCTTCCCTTCTGCTAATACAGATGCTAAAATTATATTTTCTGTTGCACCTACACTTGGAAAATCTAAATCTATATTAGTGCCTATTATTTTATCACAACTACACTTAATAAGTCCATATTCTTCGTCAATATTTATTCCTAATTTTTTAAATGCTTTTAAATGTAAGTCTATTGGTCTAGCTCCAATATCACATCCCCCTGTTTGTGATGGTTTGTGGGTACATAAATTTTAAATAAAATGCTAAACCTCCGTTTTCGTATAATTCATTATACATCATATCGTTTAGGCTATACAAGTCTTTTTCTTCTTTTGTTATTTCATTTTTATCAAATACTACTATTTTATCAAATAGTCTTGATAATTCTTCTTTTGTTAATCCATTTTTCTTTATATCATCTATTGCTTTAAATATTAAATCTTCTTTATCTTCTAGTTTGTTTAGTGTATTGAATTTGCCTTCAGCTTCTTGCAATTTTTCTTTTTCATATTGTATTTTCTTTTCTAATTCCTGTTTTTTATCTTTATATATAAATTCTGGAATTAAATCATTTAGCTTATCTTCATATACTTGTTTAAATTGTTTTTCTAGCTTTTCCAATGTTTGTTTAGATTTGTTTAAATCTTTTTCTAGTGCTGCTTTATTTGTAGAAATTGCTTTTACATTGTCCATAACAAAATTTTTAAATTCAGGATTACTTACTAAATTATCTATATATACATTTGCAATCTTGTCTAAATATTTTATTCTTATCCTGTGTGGTTTACACCCATAATTTGGTCTTATATCTTTTATTGCACCTTCATTACTATACTTTTTGCATAAATAACTATCTGGTCTTTTTCTTGTTCCAGTATTTCCCTTTCTTTTATACATCGGAGTTCCACATCTTCCGCAATATAAAAGTCCCGAATATAAGTTATTGTCTGTATCTACAAATTTAAAACCATTATTTATTTTATCACTTTCTTTTTTTCTTTTCTTTCTAATTTTTTGAACTTTTTCAAATAGTTCTTTATCAATAATAGGTTCATGATGATTTTCTATTATAATCCATTCCTCTTCTGGCTTTACTCTTGTTTTTTTAGATTTAAAACTTAATTTTTCTGTGTGTCCTCCAACATAGGCTCCTGTATATCTTCTATCATCTAATATTCTTACAATATGCTGTGCTTTCCAATTTGCTGTTTGTTTTGCATTTACAAAATTTCTACTTTGAGATGGTGTTGGTATTCCTTTTTTATTTAAGCAAGTTGCAATTTTTTGATAGCCCCAACTTTTAGAATATAATTCAAATATTTCTTTTACAGTGGTGGCAGTTTCTTCATTAATAACTAATCTCTTTCCATCTTTGTTATATCCATAAATTGCTTTAACTAGTAAATCTCCTTCTTCAATTTTATGTCTTAAATTTCTTCTTATATTTTTACTATCATCTCTTGCTCTTCTTTCATTAAACCATGCGTATAGCCCAAACATTTCCTCATTATATTGCTCATCTTCAAATATTATTTCTACACCTTGTTCTTCTAAGTATTCTACAAAATCTAATGCTTCTTTTTGATTTCTTCCAAGTCTTGCAGAATTTTTAAAAACGATTATATCTATTTCTTTATTCTTTGCTCTTTTTCTAATATCATCAAACCTACTAAAATCTGTTCCACTTTTGTCATCATCCATTATAATATCTACAATGTTAGTATATCCATGACTTTTACAGTATTTAACTAGCAGGTCTCTTTGCGTTTCTATTCTTTCATAATTTTCTCCATAGTCATCTCTACTCTCTCTGCAATAAATTACTACCTTTTTTTCACTGTTTTGTTTTTGCATGATATACCTCCATTTTTATTATTTATGCAATGTATCAATAACATATTCTTCTTATGATTTCTTATTGTTGCTATTATGCATAAAAAGTTCCAAAACTTCAAGTTATCTCCTCAAAATTTTAGAACTTTTTTTCTTTTAAATTAAAACACTTTCCCGACATCGGGAAGGTGTTAAAATATTTTGCTGATGCAGACAAAACGTTCCTTTATTTCAGTTAGTAACAAATTGTTACCAGTTCAACTTATAAAAATTTCTTATTAGTTCATATTTCAACTTGCAAGAATTTGTTGCAGGTTTATTTTATATTGAAATATAGCATAATCCGAACTGTAAAGAAATCCTTGTCAGTTCAACCTAAAATATTAATTGCTATACTATTAAAGTGTTACAATTTGTAACGCCTTGATTTACTCTTCACCAGAATTTAATTTTCTTATTTCTTTAGCATTTTTATCGGATATAACTTTTTTTCCTGTCTTTTTTTCCAATTGTTCTCTCGCAACTCTAGCTATATTTCCACCTTCTATAACAGAATCTTGTGCTTCCTTAAATCCTTTTTCTTTTTTACTCTTTGAAATTTCTGTAGAAGATGTTTCTGCAAGCATATTAAGTACTAATTCCATATTAGTCATATTATCTCGTAAATTTTCCTTTTTTAAACCTTTTAGATTCTTATATTCTTTTACTGAATGTCCGCTCCAAGCCTGTGTTAAAATATTAGTTAATATTGCAAAATCTTTTGCCTCGCTTATTCCCTTTTCTTTTAGCTCATCTGTAAATTCTTTTCTTATATCTATTGTTTTTAGTCTTTGATTTATCCATTCTTCTGAATATCCTTTTTTTCTGTATATATCTAATGCTCTATCTATTGCTATCTCTGGATCATATGCTTCATCTATTCGGTCTTTTCCTACTTGTGCTAGCCATAGTTTAAATGGCTCTGCTTTTTTAGATGGTATTGATTGAATTAACCTTAAAATTTGTTCTGTAGTCATTACATCTGTATTATAATATTTACCATCCACTGATTTCATTTTCAGTTGGTTAGTATTACTAACCAACTCACTGCCTTCTTGAATCAACTTATTTTTTAGCCACTTCCAATAATTTCTAGATTTCTGATAGTCATTATCTGTTAAAACCGCAACCACATCTACAACTGAAAAATACCATTTTTCTTGTTCATCATCCCATTTTGCTCTAATTTTTTTATCTTCAAATAATTTTAATTCATTATTTTGTTCCATTATTACCTCTTTTCTATTTTAAATTGCAAAATATTAAACAATTTAAAATATTTTATTTTCCTTATTTGTATCACATCGCAAACATTTTTTCAATAGTCGTTTGCGAATTTTTGTTTTGTTCTCTATCCATATTTTTCCTTTATTCTATCGGAAATAATGTCGGTGAATACCTGTTTGTAATCTTGAGTATCACCAGTATTTGATTTTGGACAAATGAATACTGCAAATGGTAATTTATCTTTCTTTTGTTTCGTTTTCTTGGTAATATTTGATTCTTCCAGAATATCCACCTCCATTTCCTTTTTCTAAATTATATTGTTAAAACCGTTGTCCTTATTACACCAGCTGTAATGAATTTCTTCCATATGAGATTTGCCCTCATTCCGTTCCCACGAACTACCCCTTTACATCACGTTAGCCAGGTAGAAGTTTCATTATCTGTCTTACAGCTTGCTATTCAATTTTCAATGTGCATTTAATAGATAATCAGTATTTTGATTTGCTAATAGAAGATTTAATGAAAAAAAGATTTGATTTAAAAGAAAGATTAGGACTTATTAGTGAATATTCAAGTAATAGCTTAGTTAAGAATTTAAGTGTTCAGGAAAAAATATTTTTATACGAAACAAAAAGAGTACAAGTAGTAAGAATCCTTATCAAAAAGGAAGAAATGACCAAAAATATTGTAACAATTTATATAAGGATACAGGTAAAACTTGCAAAGAAATTGGTGCTTTAGCTAAACACAAAGAAAAAATAGAAGAAAGTTTAATTTTAAAAGAATATACACGAGAATACAAAAGAATGCACGGACTACATTATAACCATCAAAAAAAGTTTACTGAAAATAAATTCAAAGAATGGTCTAAAAAAGCTAGTAAATTAAGAAATACTTATACTGATGAACAAATTGAAGAATTTAAAAATAAATTGAATGAATTAAGTGCCTTATATTATAAGTGATATAAAAATACCTTTCAATTGAAAGGTACACTATATTTTTGATAATTTTTCTTCTAGTTTGTCAAATATAGCTTTGCGAGTATTTTCAGAAGCAATATCTATTGGAACAAAAAGAACTTTTGCACTTTCTACACTACTTAACATATTTTTTAATTCTTCATAGTTTTCTTTTCCATTCATAAATACTTTTTTACATCTTTTTAGTGTTTTTTCTTCATTTTCTGTTTTTAATACATAGTAAACTATTGATTTGAATAATATTTCTGCTAATTCTTCATAATAGCTATCCTCATCATTTCCCTCTATTGTTATAGATTCAGTAATCAAATCAATATCAGATTCTTCAATAACATAATCTAATGGGTTTATTCCTTCCTTAATTATATTTAATAATTCCTCTTTTGTTGTAACCATTTTTTCGTTAATTTTCATAATAAAATCTTCCCTTCTTTTTATATTATAATAATAAAATTTTAAAACCTTTCGCTATCATCATTTGCTTGTTGTTTTTGCTCCATCTTTCTTCTCATTTCTGCTAACTTTTCTGGATCAGACATTCTTTGAATTGGTGGTAAATTTCTATATGCACCAAAATTTGTCAATTCATTTATAAAACTTTCTCTAGTTCTATTAACTGTTTGTGTACTTGTATTTCTTGTTTCTTGTGTTGTTTTGGGTAATACATCTAATTGCCTATGAACAAATTTATCTACAAAAGGAATATTCATTAACATATCATTTTTTTGTAGAAATTGAGCTATTTTTTGCCTTATTGTTAGTTTGTTTTCATTTTGTTCATTATATTGTTCTACTTGTTGTGGTTTTCCTTGCTCAACTCCTGTCATCTCTTGAATCATGCTTATTTTATTCTCCAAATTTGGAACATCTTGTCCATCTCTTGCAACTGCTTCTTTATATTTTTCTTGCATTCTAGTATTTGCAAATTCGGTAATCATTCCCTGGGCTTCTTTAAATACTATATCAAATTGTTCTTTGCTAACATTAGGGTTATGTAAGGTAGTTATAAATGTATCTAAATCTCTCCAAGCACCTTTACTCATATACTTATCAAATTCATTCTCTATCATACTAGAATCGTTTAAAACACCATAAAAAAATGTATTTGCAGGTTCTTTGCTACCATCAGAATGCTCAATAAAAGAATCTATTTTATTTTCTACCAATTGTTCAAAACTCATTTCTTTATCATAATCGTTTCTCATTGAAACTGCTAGTAATTTTACTAAATCATCACACTTTTTATATAAATTAAATTCTGACACATCTACTTTTCCAGACATTATATCATCTGCTTTATATTTTCCTCTAACAGCTAATTGTGCTATCAGATTTATTGCATTTTCTTGTATTTGAGTGCCATAAAATTGTCCATCTTCTTCGTTTCTTCTTATTAGTCCAGAAACTTGTCTTGAATTACTTTCTTTATCATATACCTGTCTATTTGAATTTGATGGATTTAGCATTAAATGTCCCATTTCGTGTGCTAACCTAAAATCAGCATTATGTCCTTGTATATCTGGATATCTATAAGCTAAATCATAAGTAAATTTTCCATTTTCAAAACTTCTTTGTCTTACTTCGCCTTTTGTTGTTGCATTTTCTGGATCATCATATATTAAAGAGTTTTCATCATTAAAATGTATATTTAAATTTTCTTCTGAAGTGTTCTCTAAAAAGTTTTGTTTAGCTTTTCCATCTTCACTCAATAAATTAGACATTTTTAATTTTATCTCATCAAATCTTTTAAGTTCTTGACTTATTACTTCTCTAGCTTCTTGTTGGTCTTTTGCATATATTACATATTGACCATTACCAGCTACAAATTTTCCCATCTTTTCCTCTTTTCATTATTTAAAAATAAGAAATAATATTGTACTAATTACTATTTGGATAAGTACAACTAATCTTGTTATTTTATATATTTTTTCAATCTTGTTTCTTCTCTTTTCTGCATCCCAAAACTTACCTATATGTACTTCTGAATGTTCTAAATAATCTGCCATATCATCCTTATATACAGACTTATATGTTGATGAATTATAACCTGCATATTTTGATTCTGGTAATAATGGTTTATAAATTGAAAATATATACCAAAATGATGCAACATTTCCTAATAATATAGCAACAAACCATTGACCAAATATTAAAATATTTTTATTATCTAAATAGCCTACTATATCTGGAGTAAGTTTTTCTTTATTCATCATTAAAACTACATATAATATATAAGATAATATGATACCTATTGATATTGTAAATGATTGCATTCTAATTTTTCTGAATTTTATAGTTTTATCATATCTATCTGGATTATCTTCAAGAATATTCATTATTGTAGAATAAACATTACGAGCTTCGCTTTCTTGATTAGTTGCATCTACATTTAATATAACATCTGAATATTTTAAATTCATACCACAATCTCTAAATTCTGTTGAAACAAAAACTTTATTATATGTATTATTAGTATCACTTCCATTTGATTTTGTATAATATGTATTAGATAATGATATCTCAATGTTTTTTATAGCTTTTGGATTATTAGTATTTGATACAAACCAATTATAATTAGATTCTGTAAGATTTTGTCCATTGTGAAAATCTATTGTATATCTTACTTCTATATTTCCATTTTCATATTCATAATTTTTTTCACCATATGGTTTATCTTTATTTCTTTCATTTTCTTTTCTATATATTTCTTCATATCGTTCTTTATAATCTTCAAAATAATTTGCAATATCCAATATTGTTCTTAAAGATATTTGTTTATTTACTACTTTATTATTATTCACTTTATTTCCTCCAAAAATTTTTATACTTTTTATCTACTCTGCAATCCATAAGCAATATAATGTTTCTCTTATTTCAATATCTTCTGGTGTAAATGTATTTTGTATAATATCTGTTGTCGCTTGTCTTTGTTTCATTGGTATAGCTCCTATTGTTCTTTCAGCTTCAAATAAGTCAGCGTCTGCTAATCTACTATTAGAATATATTTTTTCTTCAAATGGTCTAAAATCAACTTTTACACAATCTTTTAATATTTTACCAGCAGATTTTGCTATAATCTCTGCTTTTTCTTTTGCTTTATTATAAGCTTCTCCCATAACTTCTTTCTTTGCCTTTTCTTGTTCTTTAATAGAAAAAGTCATATTGTATTTAGGAGGATTATCTAATTTTGCTACTTCGTCTATATATTCAGCTATTTTTTCCATATTATAGTCCATTTTCAAAGTTGCACTCTGGCTATAATCATAACCACAATCAATTTGTTTCTTTGTTTGATAATCGTAGTGTGTATTTTGTGAAATTCTAAAATTTCTTGTTTTTAATTTATCTTTATCTATATTTAATTTTTTTAATATTTCCTCAATAAATAGTTCTACACTTTTAGTTCCTTTTTCTAAAACTTTTTCATAACTTGTATCATTTACAAAAAAGTTAATTGATAATAAAACCTCATCTGGTTTGTAAAATTTTCTACCCTCGCCCTGTACCATTATATCCATAAATATTACCTCCAATGTTACTATAATTTTTTCGAATTAATAAGTTTTAAAAATAAACTTTTTTCAAGGTTATTATAGCATAACAGCTTTTTTTATGCAATAAAATTACTTTGATAATTATTCTTTATAAATGGGTCATTTTTAGGACATTTTCTCATTTCTTTCACATATTTTGAATATCATTTCTAAACAAAAAAATTACTAGTTAATTTTTACTCGTTATATCACAAAAACAGATAATTATCAGCTAACTTTAAACAAAATCAACCCCCTAATCCACTCATTTATCTTAAACTTGTCCGATGTATCCACCAAATATCGCAATCCCCTGGATATGAAAATATAACTTCTTTAAATTTTCCAAGCAGAGCTCCTGCGATAATTACTGTTGAACGCATCTCTCTCATAAGATTTTCTGGTATCTCTTTTTTATTTATTTTCTTTGAATTAATTTCTATTTTATTATTACTCTTATTAACTTTGCAACCTAAATATCTAAGTATTTTTAAAGTTACTTGCGTATCATGTATATTTGGTACATTGTACAACCTAGTAGTTCCTCCGCTTAGTAT
This sequence comes from Bacteroidaceae bacterium, assembly GCA_963621875.1. Classification (GTDB taxonomy): domain Bacteria; phylum Bacillota; class Clostridia; order TANB77; family CAG-508; genus CAG-245. The sequence goes on from CAVFFR010000011.1 coordinate 17,684, forward strand.
TGTAGCTGCAATTATTGGTAATGACGCGTTTTTAGAGCCTGATATTTTCACTTCGCCTTCGAGCTTTTTTCCACCTTCTATTATGTAATAACTCATATGTCTCCTTTCTCTCTAAAGTATTTTTACTAATACCTTTATTTTTGTTGATTATGTTATATATTATGTTTTTTACTCAAAAAAAGTGAGGAGAACATTTTCTCCTCTATAATTAATTTTTATTTTCTGAATCATATTTGATTTTTTCTTCTATTATTCTTTTTTCTTCCATATTCGCCCAATAGTTTTTATATATTGTGGCTAGTAGTGCTCTTGTTTCTTTTAATAAATTTTGATTATTTATATCTCCTGAGAATTCAAAATTATAATTGTCATCTTTCTTTTCTTCAATTGTTTTTAAAACATTTTCTGGTATTTTTTCTAAATCTTCTTTAGGAATATTTTTTAATATTTCATATAATTCTTTGTATGCTTTTGGATAATTATCTATCATATTCTTCTCCTTTCGAATTCTCTCTTGTTCTGATATCATTATTAAGTCTTGTTTCTGCTTCTTGAATTTCAGTTCCTGAAACTGCATCGTTTCCTGTAAATACTTTTCTTCCTATATCTTTGATGCTTATTGGATTTTTAGCAACTTTACTTCTTATTTTAGATAATATAGTAGCATCCTTTTCTAATAGTCTACTATTTTTTTGATATCTGCTTGCATATATATCTTGGTCTTCTGGTACTATTGCTAGTTCTAGAAAAGATTGAAGTTTTTCTTCTTTTGATACATCTTTCTTCTTTAATATGTCAAAATTTGACAAATACTTACTTTCTTCATCTGTTCTAGTGTCTTCTGATTTAGATTGTATTATTTGTAATTTCTCTGCAGCTGAAACAATACCTCCAAATAAGTTAATATTTTCAACCCAAGTATCTGGATTTATTGTTCCGTTTGGCATTCTAAATTCTATCGTTTTTTTACACAAACTGTCTACATTTTTTAAATTAAGGCTAGAGAATTTTCTTCCTTGTATTTCTTGTAATTGTAGTATAAATTCTTTTAACTTTGTTACTTGTAACATTTCCGCTTGAATTGCACTTTCTATCCTTCCAGACAATGGAATTGCATATTGGTTTGGTCCATTACCTCTTGGTATCTCTCCCTCTTTATTGCTAATTATATATATTATTTCTTCCGCATTACTATATAATTCTATGAAATTAATATATGATTGTAGAGTCGTTAAATATGCTGATCCTATATGAATATGTCCTCCACATCTTTCTGATGAATTTACCCCCAAGCATTTTATTACATCACACATAAAATATATTGCTTCTTCGCTTGTTTCCGTTACCTGCAATGGTGGAGAGACGAATTCCGTTCCGTCTTCTAAACTAGCATCATCTACTGCTTTCCAACCATTAAATAAATCTTTCTCCAGCTCTAACCCTTCTGTTTCTATTTCAATTCCAAATGTCATTCCTTTTGGAAGTTTTATTTTTTTTCTTGGTTTTGTTTTCTGACCAATAATTTCTTCCACTAGCTCTTTATCATGAAGCTCAAATGCTAGTAATAATTTTTCTTTTGTGGTCAATCTTAACCTTTTATCTCTTATACATTCCTTTATTTCTTCTGGATTTTTTATCGATTTTAGTAATTCTATTTTACTTTCAGAATTTAGTCCAATTTCATTATCTATTATGCACTGTTTTGTATAGCTTTTATCTCCTATTTTTTTTATCAGTTCTACTTTTCCGAACAAATTAATATTTAAGTCAGCATCCATTATACATTCTTTTGTAAACTCTACATCATTTATATATTTTATTAGCGCAACTTTTTGATATGGGCGTAGTCCCACACTTGTATCTCTTAAACATTGTTTTGCATAGTCTATATCTTCCAATATTTTAATAACTGCTACTTCGTCTATATTAAAAGTCTTATCTTTAAGTACTTTTTTTATTATCTCTTTATCTTTTAATTCAGATACTAGCTTTATTTTGTCTGATTCATATAATCCTAGTGCTTGATTTTTTAAGCATTTTAAAATAAATTTTGGACTTCCCAAAGATATTATAATATCAACTTTTTCTGATGATATTAGCATTAGTTTATTTTCAATTAGACATTCTATTATCTCTCTTGGATCTTTCAGTGCTTTTATTAATAATACCTTATATGGTGAAGATAATTCTAACTTTTCTCTATATAGATATTGCTTTATTAATTCTTTATCACCAATAAAAAGCAATAGATCAATTCTATCCATTCCGTTTAATTGTATATTGAGATTTTGAGCACATTCTTTCATATATTCAATATCACCTGTTGCTTTGATAATATTCAATACATCTTTAGATAATATTCTTAGTTCAACAGCATTTTTTATGTATTTGTCAGCTTCTTCGATTTTTAGTGGCCCTTTTTTTATTATTTCATTAATTTCCTCTGTTGTCATATTTATCCCCTCTATACTACCCTTTTCCTATATTATTACATAATTACATAGAATTTTCAATATTTTCTATCAGTTTGATAGTATCAATAGTCCGAGTTGACATAAAATAAACGTTATGCTATAATAATATTATCTTATCCTTGGTATATGGATATTTATAATATACCAGTAGCATTTTTTGTTTCTACTTAGGAGGAAAAAATTTATGGCCAATCCCTACGCAATGTTCGCTATGGAATGTGAATTGCCAGATACTTTAAATTGTCTGGCACGGATCGGTGACGAGGAAATACAAAATGTGGTTGTTCGCAATCCTAGCACTTCCTCTAGGACTTTGATGTATTTAACTGACAGTCCTTATACAAGTGTCCGTTCTCAAATTGCCTTTCACGACAATGTCAATGACGAGATTATCGAAAAGCTTGCTAAGGATCTTGCACCCGAGGTATTAACCTCTTTAGCAATGGTTGCAACTACTCCAAAAAGAGTTCTGGAATCTTTAGCGCATGTTACGAATAGTGTTGTTCGTTATGCACTTACGAAAAATCCCTCAACTCCAGCAAGCGCATTGGAGATAATTGCAGATTCTGAGTCTTCCTCTTTGATTTTGCTTCATATTGCAAAACATAAGAATACTAACCAGGAAACCTTGGAGAAACTTTCAAAAGCACAATATCGTTCTGTCAGAACAGCTGCTGTTGCAAGAACTCTTTCTTCCAAGATTTACATCTCACAAGAAATGACTCATGACTCATCAAAAGACATTATTAATATCGCAACATCGAGAGTTCAGCACTAAATGGCCAATTCCCCGAAGACTTTTTCTTCGGGGAATTTTTTATTTTTCTTTAAATATTTTTTTTATTTCGTTCATATGTTCTAGTGTCGTTATATATCCTTGATTATAACAATAATCTATTTTTTTAATATTAAATACATTTGCTTCTGGTAAGTCTAAAGTTATTGCATAATCACTGCTAGCTACTTCTGAAGCAGTTCTTTGATCAAATAATAAATCAACAGATTTTAAGGCTACTTCAAATAAATTTTTAGGGTCATATAATTTTTCTGAACTAAATCTTATTGATAGTACCTTGTCTGCTCCTAGTTTTCTTACTTCATTAGTCGGAAGGTTGTCAAATATTCCTCCATCTACAAATTTATGTCCTTTAAATACTATTGGAGCAAATACTCCTGGATAGCTTGCACTAGCTCGCACAGCTTTTCCTATTTGGATATCCTGAATATATTCTACATTCTTTGTTTCATCTAATGTTTCTTGGTTTGTAAATACATATTTTTTGCTTTCTGTTATTTCTGTGGTTGGCATACAAATTGGCATTTTTATATCTTTGATATTTTTTATCCCTTTTAATTCGGCACATTCTGTTATTGCCTGTTCAATTCTTTCTCCCGAAAGTAATCCATAGCCCATAAAATTTCTTTTACTTTTTACATTTGACCAGTAATACTTTGGATCTATTTTCATTATATCTTTAGCAAAGTATTTAAAAAGTTTAAGCATTTCATCTGTAGAATATCCCATAACATATAAAGCAGTTACAATGCTTCCTATGCTTGTTCCTCCAATGCAGTCCACTTCTATTCCATTCTCTTTTAATGCTTTTAGAGCTCCTATATGTCCAGCTCCTTTTATTCCTCCACCAGCTAAAGCTAAACCAATTTTCATAGATTACCTCAGTCCTTTCTATTTTTAATATTTTACTATCAATTTATCAAATTTAGTTTGTATATATTTTTCTAGTTTTTCCATAAATACAGTTGATTCAATTTCTTTTTTTGATACCATATCTAGTCCTTTTTCCCAACTTGCTGTAAGTTTAGGATTCAGCATATCTGGCATCGCATTATATACTATGTCATAGATTATTTCTCCTTTTTGTGTTGGAGTGATAATTTGAGTTTTATCATTTATTTGTATATATTGTATTTTTTCTAATTTCTTTATTATTTCAGCCCTTGTCGCACTCGTTCCAATTCCTGCACCCTTTATTTGTTCTCTTAATTCTTCATCTTCTATAAGCTTGCCTGCATTTTCCATTGCTAAAATTATTGAACCAGAATTGTATCTTGTAGGCGGATTTGTCTGAGCTTCTTTTGTTTCATAATTTACAACTTCTATTTCTTGTCCTTTTTTTATCTGGGCAAATACAGCTAAATTATCTTTTTCTTCATTGTTTTCCACTTTTTCTGCAGAATCTGTGGATTCTTTTGTTGTGTTTTTGTTTTTTAACACTTCTAAATACCCCTGCTTTAGGCAAACTTTTCCACTCGTAGTAAATTCTTCCTTATGTTCTTTGTTTTCAACTTGAATTGTAACCGATACTTTATTAAATTCAGCAGGTGGGTAGAATATTGCTAAAAATCTTTTTACTATAAGTTTATACACTTCTTTTTGTAAATTTGTTAATTTCTCATAATTTTCATATCCTTGGCCTGTTGGGATTATAGCATAATGGTCTGTTATTTTACTATCATTTACATATTTAGTTTTTATTAAATTGGTTGAGTATTTTTCATCAACCATCTTCTTTATATAGCCTTGGATTTCCTCATTTTTAAACCCTTTAGCTATTCCATTCAAATTTTTGGTTATTACTTTTGCAACTGCTGTTGATAATACTCTTGCATCTGTTCTTGGGTAAGTAACAAGCTTTTTCTCATATAGATTTTGTATTATCTCTAATGTTTCATCTGGTTTAATTTTAAATCTTTTTGTACATTCATTTTGAATTTCAGCTAAGTTAAATAATAATGGTGCATTTTCTTTTTGCTTTGATTTCTTTACTTCTTTTACTGTTGCCTTTTTATTGCTCATCTCTATTATGAAGTTCTTAGCATCTTCTTCTTTTTTAAATCCTGTTTCATTATAGAGTTTTACAGAATCTTTTTGAGAAGAATTTTCTGTAACTTTCCATTCTGCTGTAAAGCTACTGTCTTTTTGTCCAAATTCTCCTACTATTTTATAATATGGAACTTTTACAAAATTTCTTATTTCTCTTTCTCTTGATACTACCATTCCTAAAACGCAGGTCATAACTCTACCTACCGATATGGAAATTCTATCTTCTTGTAGCTTACTAGCAGCTCTTTTGCCATAGATTATTGTTAATAGTCTTGAAAAGTTGATTCCTATTAAGTAGTCTTCCTTTGCTCTTAAATATGCACTATCTGCTAAGCTATCATATTCTGTAAGTTCCTTAGCTTCTCTTATTCCCTTTTTTATTTCTTCCTCTGTTTGTGAGTCAATCCAAACTCTTTTTCTATCTTTTCCTTTCACTCCTATCATTTGTTCTACTAGCCTATATATGTATTCACCTTCTCGTCCAGAGTCAGTTGCAACATATATTGTAGAAACATCTTCTCTGTTTAATAACATTTGTATTGTGTTGAATTGCTTTTGTACATTTGGGATTACTTCATATTTATATTCTTTTGGCATAAATGGTAATGTGTCTAATCTCCAAAGTTTCATTTTCTCATCATATTTTTCTGGGTATGACATTGTTACTAAGTGTCCAACACACCATGTTATTATCCAATTTTCCGCTTCTAGGTAACCGTCTTTTCTAGTTGTATTCACATTTAATACTTTTGCAAATTCTTGTGCTACTGACGGCTTTTCTGTAATTAAAATATTTTTAGACATGTTATCTACTCTTTCTATAGTTCTATTATATCCATTTCTGATGTAAAATTCTTATTTCCATACGCAAATATTATGCGTATTTTTCCATCTTGTCCGATAAAGTATGTTGATATATTTTGTATTTGGTATATATCATCATTTAAATCTCTTGTATATGTTTGATATCCTGATATCTGAATTTTATTTGCTTCTTTTATTAATCTTGTTATCTCTGTGTTTATTTTGTTAGATACCTCGCTTGTACTAATTTGATTTTGCTCTAATACTTCTTCTAATGTTACTTCCTTTTCTGTTTTTAGATTATAATTATATGTTTGCACAATAACCCTCTGTGCACTTGTTCCTTCTTTTAATGTTGATTTTATTATTACTGATAATATGTCTCCATTGATATATCCTGTATATGCTATGCTATATATGGTATAAGCCTTAGAGTTTCCCAGTATATCCATTGCCTTGTTAGCAAATATTTTTTGTGTTGCTGCATTAAAAGTGTCTCCCGCTTCATTTTTTATATTAATAACTGGAATGTTCATATCAACTTCATATTTATTTTCTTTGCTTTCTTCTAATTCATATGCTGTATATACTATAGGCTTATCTTCCACAATTTTCTTTATATCGCTTGTATCGTAGCCATTGAGCTCAACATTATTGTTAAATAAGCTATTGAATTCTTTTTTTAATGTTTCTTGTTCCTTTATATCTGTTTTATCACCGCCTTGTGTTTCTTTTGATTCTGTATTTTTTGTCATTACACTAAAAACAATTGCAATTATTATTGAAATAAAACAGACTATTCCTATTACTGTGAATATTATTTTTCTATTATTCATATTTAATCTCATTCCTTCCTTGCCTTCACTAACGTTTCGTCTTCGGAAGGCACAAATCTTTATTAAAAATTTCTAGTTTGATTTTGTTACCATAATTTGTTATAATTTATTTAGATGTATAGATAGACTGAAGAGCACGTCGGGGTGAGTGGCGAATAATTACCACTTTTGTAATTATATCCCGTATATTTATATGTGACGTGTACCTTTTAAGCACAAATGAGTGCAACATATCCTACTTAATTGTAGGTGGAGTGCGTAACCTTATCTTTGTATTTAACAAAGTCCGTTAATCTAGCTGGGTACACATAGTAAATGTCTATACATCAGATATTATAAGCCTTTCAAGGTCTTTTTTTAAAAAATTATATTAAGACCTTTATTAATTGTGTCTTAAACCCTATTTTATTTTTCAACCTTTTCCTCGTATATTCTTTTTTCGTATTATATCACGAGCGACCCAAAATTTCAATTATTTTGTATATTATTAGAAGTTTTGGTAAATACTAGAATTGAAAGGATATTGTATGAAAAAGAGATTTTTTTTAATTATTATTATCATTAGTATTTTAGCTATAATTATAGGCTTTTCTGTTTTAATTTTTAATATTTTAAAGATTGATAAAAACACAGAATCTTTGCTACCAAAGAACGAAATTGTCTCTAATGTGCTTCCAACAAGTTCTTCAGAAATATGTATTTCTCCTAATGCAACTCTTACCAAGATCTGCACTTATAAAAAATGTGGTCATACTGTTACTGTAAGCGAATCAGTTTCCAATAGCTTAGTGAACATTGCTGAAGATGATTTTAAAAAACTTTATTCAGAGTGGAATTTAGTAAAGTTTACACCTTCTTTAATTGAAGTTTCTAAAAGTTTTGATGGTAACTGTGATGAACATTTTTTGGTAAAGGATACAAATGGGTATATAGCAATTTATCATATAAAAAATGATAACGACTTTGAGTTGTTGGAGACCACTGGAATTGTTACAAAATATTTATCTCAAATAGATCTGAATGAATTAGAAAATGGTGTAACCTTATACGGCAAAGAAAAGCTGAATGCTTATATTGAAGATTTCGAATAACTTAAAAGGCTCTGGTTATAACACCAAAGCCTTTATTTTATTTCGTTATTATTTCTCTATCTGCTGTTTTTAATTCTTCTTTATTAACATATCCTTTTTTGTAGAATTCTCTAAAATACATCACTAACGCAAATATTGTTAATACTAATGCTATGTAGTATATATATATATCAATATGGTGTCTAAAGTTAAAGTAGTTTATTGCAAGTGAAGCTACTATTGCTATGTAAAATACTACTGTTGCTAGTTTACCATACCATCTACTAGATACAACAAGTTTTTTACCATAAAGGAATGAAGCCCCTGCTACCATCACTGTTTCTTTAATAAACACTACTATTAATATCCAGTACGGAATAATGTTGATGTACGACAATGCAATAAGTGTTGCTAGCTGTGTCATTTTATCTGCAAGTGGATCAATTAGTTTACCAAATTTTGTAATGCAATCGAATTTTCTAGCTATAAATCCATCCAACACATCTGTTATGCCAGAAATTGTTAGAAATATAAATGCAGCTATAAAATTATTATTCAAAATTGATCCAAATATAAATGGTATAAGAACGAATCTACACGTTGTTAATATATTTGGTATGTGTTTAACCATATTTAATCTCATTCCTTCCTTGCCTTCACTAACGTTTCGTCTTCGGAAGGCACAAATCTTTATTAAAAATTTCTAGTTTGATTTTGTTACCATAATTTGTTATAATTTATTTAGATGTATAGATAGACTGAAGAGCACGTCGGGGTGAGTGGCGAATAATTACCACTTTTGTAATTATATCCCGTATATTTATATGTGACGTGTACCTTTTAAGCACAAATGAGTGCAACATATCCTACTTAATTGTAGGTGGAGTGCGTAACCTTATCTTTGTATTTAACAAAGTCCGTTAATCTAGCTGGGTACACATAGTAAATGTCTATACATCAGATATTATAAGCCTTTCAAGGTCTTTTTTTAAAAAATTATATTAAGACCTTTATTAATTGTGTCTTAAACCCTATTTTATTTTTCAACCTTTACCTCCATTATTGGATATTAAACTCTAATTTTTTATCATTTTCATTCATATTTATTAATACTCTTTGTCCATTGTTTAATTCAGACTTCAATATCATATCTGATAATTCATCTTCTACATATCTTTGTATTGCTCTCCTTAGTGGTCTTGCTCCATACTTTAAATCAGTTCCTTTTTCTAGTAAATAATTTTTTGCTTCATCTGTAACTATTAGTCCAATATTTTTATCATTTAATACTTTTTGTGTATCTGCTATCATTAAATCAACTATTTGTAATAACTGCTCCCTTGTTAGAGCGTCAAATGCTACAATTTCATCAACTCTATTTAAAAATTCAGGTCTAAATAAATCTTTTAATGCGTCCATTATTTTGTTCTTAGATGTTGCTGATGTTCCTCCAAATCCAATTGAGTTTGTATTTAGATTTGAACCTGCATTTGATGTCATTATTATTATCGTGTTCTCAAAGCTTACAGTATTTCCTTGTGAGTCAGTTAGTCTTCCATCATCTAGCACTTGTAACAATATATTAAATACATCATGATGTGCTTTTTCTATTTCGTCAAGTAATATTATTGAATACGGATTTCTTTTTACTCTTTCTGTAAGTTGCCCAGCATCATCATATCCTACATATCCTGGAGGTGCACCTATAAGTTTTGCTGTAGAATTGCTTTCCATATATTCTGACATATCAAATCTTATAATTGATTTTTCATTTCCAAACATCTCATAAGATAAAGCTTTTGCAAGTTCTGTTTTTCCTACACCAGTTGGTCCAACGAATATAAATGAAGGTGGCCTTTTAGTGCTTTTTAGCCCTGCTCTATTTCTTCTTATTGCCCTCGAAACCGCTTCAACAGCTTCGTCTTGACCTATTATTCTTCTATGAAGATTTGCCTCCAAGTTTAGCAACTTTTTGGTTTCTTCTTCTGTAATTTTATTAACTGGTATTTTTGTCCAGCTCTCTATTACATTGGCAATATCTTGAACAGTTAGCTCTTTTGGTTGCATTCTTGCTTTAATTGCATCCATTTGATTTAGCAAAGCACATTCCTGAGTTTTTAGCTCCGCTGCTTTTTGATAATTTTCAGTAGAATCTGCTTGCGCTGCTTCTTCTTTTTGCTCTTGAATTTCTTTTAATTTGTTATTCAATAATTCTAAATCATATAAATCTTTATCATTAAGGTTTATTTTAGAACAAGCTTCATCTAATATATCAATAGCTTTGTCTGGTAAAAATCTATCGTGAATGTATTGCTCCGACATCATAACTGTTTTTCTTATTATTTCAGAAGATATCTTTACATGATGATAGTCTTCATAATATTTTTTTATTCCGTCTAATATTTTTATTGTGTCTTCTGCATTTGGTTCTTCTACTATAATTGGCTGAAATCTTCTTTCTAGTGCTGTATCTTTTTCTATGTACTTTCTATACTCTTTTAATGTCGTTGTTCCTATTAATTGGATTTCGCCATTAGCAAGAGATGGCTTTAGTATGTTAGCTGCATTCATAGAATGCTCTGCATCGCCAGCTCCAATTATGTTATGGATTTCATCAATTACAAGAATTATATTGCCAGCTTCTTTGCATTCACTTATTATTGCTTTCATTCTAGCTTCAAATTGTCCTCTGAACTGCGTGCCTGCTATAATTGCAGTCATGTCTAAAAGATATACTTCTTTATTTAATAATTTAGCTGGAACTTCGCCATTTGCTATTTTGATAGCTAAGCCTTGTGCTATAGCTGTTTTCCCAACACCTGGTTCACCAATTAGGCAAGGATTGTTTTTTAGTCTTCTATTTAATATTTGGATCATTCTTTCTATTTCTTTGTCTCTACCTATAACTTTGTCTATTTGGTTGTTCTTTGCTTTTACTGTTAAATTAGTTCCATATGTTTCTAGTGTTCTTCTTTTTTTATTTGCTTTTGTCTTTTCTTTCACTTTTTGTCTTCCACCAGAAAAATCACTATTTGTTTCTCCACCTGATTGTACTCCTCCAAAAAGTCCAGAAAAAATCGAACCTAACGGAATTCCTTTTGGTTGTTCTTCTCCTTCCGCACTTTCTTGATCCATCATCTCTGATAATTGTTCTTCGTCTATACCTTCCATACTAGTTGCTAAGTTAGAAAACATTTCATCTATACCTTTTGTTAAGTTTTGAATGTCTTTATCTGATAAATTTGCTTGTTTTGCAAGAGAGTCTATTGGATTTATTCCTTTTTCTTTTGCACAATTATAACAAAGTCCTTCTACCTCTACTTTGTTGTCTGGACCTTGTTTATTTATAAAAATTACTGCTGTATTCTTTTTGCATATTGAACATAACATATAGTTAATTATCTCCTATCTTTTTTCAGTTACATATATTATATAATACAATAAAATGGTCAAATAGTCAAATAATTTAATTCTAATCGATAGCATAAATTTTTAGTAGGATTTCTTTTTACTAAAATTGTAAAACTATTTTTGCTGTTGAATTTTGAAATTTCTATTTGATTTTATATTTTTATCTTTATTATAATCATAGATTATATATGAATATTTTATTTTATCTAATTTTTCTATATATTTTTCTAGTGAATTTATTGGAATCCCTACTTTACAAACATTATTCTTAAAGCAGGTACATTTTAATTCCAATTTATTATATAATAGCACTGCATTTTGTCCTGTTGCTATATAAAAAGCACCCAATTTTATCAAAACAATTTTTCCTTTATTTTTTTCTTGTAATATTTCTAACATATTACTAAAACTCATTTTTACACCACCTTATACTTATGTATTACGCTTTTTCTATCGCCCAATAGGGACGCCCTTTTTCGCCCAATAGGGACGCCCTTTTTTGGGCGAAAAGAAACATCCTTTTTTCGCCCAAAAAAGGGCGTCCCTATTGGGCGAAAAAGGGCGTCCCTATTGGGCGAATTTTGTATTGTCCTTTTTTGTCAACTATAATAGTTATTTCTCCATTTAAATCCGTCCTATATATTCTTGCTTTTATCTCTTGTAATTTCTTTATTACTCCTTCATTTGGATGTCCAAAATTATTTCTCTTGCCTACTCCTATTATAGCAATTTCGGGCATTGCTAGTTGAAGAAATTCACTAGTACTCGATGTTTTAGATCCATGGTGTGCAACTTTCAATATATTAACTTTTAAATCTTCTCCATATTCTTTTACCAATTCATTTTCCGCATCTTTTTCTATATCTCCAGTAAATAGCATTGTAAATACTTGTTTATTCTTGGTTTTATAGCACATCTTAGCAACAATTGCATTTGCATTAAGACCTCCTTTTCCGTCGTCTAACATATTATCAGATGGGTGCAATATTTCGAAATATAAATTTTTATCAATACTTATTTTTCCTCCCCTTTTTACATTAATTATATTTACTTTCTTTTCTCTGCATATTTCCATTATCTTCTCAAATTCTTGACAAATACTAGGTTGTTTGCCTATTATTATGTTTTTCACTTTAATATTTTGTAGAACTTGCTCTAAACCTTGACAATGGTCACTATCAAAATGAGATACCATCAAATAATCAATCTTTTTAACTTTTCTGTCTAACAAATATGGTAATAATATTTGCTTTCCCACATCATATTTCTCTGGTTCTCTACTGCCTCCGCCATCTATTAGTATTTTAGTTCCACTAGGAGTACATATGTATGTACTGTCCCCTTGTCCTACATCTACAAAATATATCTTTAAGTCTCCTTTCCAGTTTGTATTTATAATAATATTAATCACTAAAGATATAATAATAACTGACGGTACAACTTTTTTTAATATTATTTTATTTCGTTTTTTTATAAATATTATTATGCAAGCTATGACTATATATATTGTAACTATTGTTATTACACTAGGTGTTCCAACAGTTATATTCGATATTGGAATTTTAGAAATTACATATGTAGCCTTTATAATAAAACTCAATATTAGATTTAAAAAGATCCCTACAAATTTTGCTATAGGTAGCATAATTAATGATATTATCAAAGTAATTAATCCTAAAACTATTGCAAAACCTAATAGTGGTCCCAAAAGTAAATTTGCTATCAAAAAATTTAGAGATATCATATTAAAGTAATATAGCGTAATTGGAAAAATCAGTAATGTGGCACTCAATGTTACATATGTATTTTCTAATATATATGTTTTTATTTTTGAATTGTATTTATGCTTTTGTTCAAATTTGTTCAATTCTTTATTTAATATAACAATTCCAACCGTTCCCAAATACGAAAGCTGTAATCCTAAATTAAATATAGTAAATGGATTATCTATTATTGTGCATAACAGTGCAAATGCTAAAGTTTCAAAGCTATCTGATTTCCTATATATCAGTACAGCTATAATTGACAATATTGAACTAATTCCAGCTCTAATCACAGATAAACTCATACCAGTCATTATCATAAATATTATTATTGAAATTATATTAATAACATAACATTTTCTCTTTCCTATTATTTTTTCGTTCAATATAAAATTTAATCCTAAGACAAGATAAGAAAGATGAGCTCCAGACACAGCTAACATATGTGACAAACTGCAGTTTTTAAAACTCTCTTTTATATCATCATCTATATCAGAACTATCCCCTAGCAATATTCCTATTGCTAAACCAGCTTCTTCTTTATTTAGAATTTTTATAAAATTTTCTTTTAATTTGTTTCGCAATTTATTTATAAACATATTGGCAAAATTTAAATTTTTCTTTTTTACAACTTTACACTCATTTTCACAATTTAGAATTCCATATATCTTTTTATTTTTCAGGTATTCTTGATAGTTACTCCCTTTATAATTTCTCCTTCCTTCTGCCTCATCATAAAATCCTGATATTTTAACTTGATCTCCATATTCCAATTTTACTTTTTCACTTTTTCTTATGTATAAAAGAAATTTTTTACCTTTGTGTTTGTTCTCTGTATCTCCTTTCATTTGGTCAATTTTCACTACTGTAGTATATCTATAATCAGTTTCTTTTATATCATCACATATAGTTACAACAGCAGTAATTTCTTTAGTGTCAAAATTTTCATAAAACTTTTCATATTTATTATTTAAATAAACCGTTTTTCCTGTGGCAATTATTATTGTTACTATGATTACAGTAATTATTTTATTGTATTTTTTTAATCTTATTGTTGTTATAGCAACTATTAAAACGATTAACACAACAAGGGGTATACTTTTTTGTAAGTATACCCCTATAATTATTCCTAAAATATATGATATAGCAACAATTAAAAGTGGTCTTTGCATATTATCTCCTTTTAATTTGCCATATGTTTATTTGGTTTAAAATTTAAATTAATCTTCTTGCAGTTGCATATCTATTATAGTACCCTCCAGATAACAGTGTAGATATTTTTACACAATATCCCGAGCCAGATGATGCGTGTATAAACTCCCCATCTCCTATATAAATTCCACAATGTCCTATACCGTCCATTGTTGGATAGTCTAAAAAGAATACTAAATCTCCTGGTTGTAGATTTTCTTTTGCAACATATTCCCCTTTATTAGCCTGTGCACTAGCTGAGTGGCTTAATGAATAGCCAAAGTTTTTATATACATACATCGTAAATCCAGAACAGTCAAAAGATGAGCTTCCAGATGCTCCATATACATATGGGCATCCTAAATACTGCTTTGCATATGCTACGATTTCTTCCCCAAGATTAGATGATGATACTGTACTAATTTGTGTATTGCTTTTTTCAATATCTATAAATCTGCCACTTCTGTTAGTTTCTTCTTCCTTATTATCAGACAATAAGTTCCTATAAATATATCCTTCATTTCCATTATACTTTACCTTATACCAGTCACCATTTTCTCCAATTACAGTAACATCAGTGTTCTTTATTAAAGATGTTACTATTTCTTCGTTTGTAGATGGTCCTTTTCTTATATATACTGATGATGCATTTATATATTTAGTAACATTATTATCATATAAAACCTCGTCAGAGTTATCCTCTGGCTCCTCTGTAGGTTCATTTTCTTCTGATTTAATAGTGTCATTGTTATCATCATTTGATTTTGTAGTATCTATTCCACTCACTATCCAACCAGATATATTATCAGTTTGTATAAAAGTCCATTTATTTGCTTTAGAAACAACTGTTACTGTGTCACCCTTTTTTAACATTCCAATTGTATTAGAATTAATCAAAGGTAGAATTTTTATTGCTGCTTTCTCTACATCTATAGTCATTGTAGTTCCAACTGTATCATTATTGGTAGAATTGGTATTAGTAGCTGTTTCTGTCTTTGGCTCCTCATTATCTTTGACTTTGATGTAATCTTTACTAACATATCCTTCTATATTTTCATATTTTACTTTATACCATCCATCTGATTCAGATATTATTTCTACTTCATCATTTTGACTTAATAATTTCAAAATATCAGCAGATGTTGATGCTTCTTTTCTCAAGTTTAGAGTTTCAGTATCTACTTTTCCTGTTGATGCTTGTGCCTTGTTTGCAAATACTACCATTAGTATAATTATTGCACTTGCTATTAAATATTTAACTTTATTCATACACTTCTCCTAAATAACATATTTTTATTATCTCTTT
Organism: Bacteroidaceae bacterium; assembly: GCA_963621875.1. Taxonomy (GTDB): domain Bacteria; phylum Bacillota; class Clostridia; order TANB77; family CAG-508; genus CAG-245. Next base: position 33,384 of record CAVFFR010000011.1, read on the forward strand.
AGTATTCACGCCTATAGTATATAATTAAACTATTAAAAAGTCAATTTTTATATGATATATTTTAGATTTTTTACAAATTTTACATTATAAAAAGTAGGCAAAAATAAATTCAATGTATCTTTATGATTTACAAAAATCAAAGGCAAAATTATTAATAAAACAGATTACTTACTAAACTAATGTGTTAAAATAGTGTAATAATAAAAATAGCAAGGTTATACAATTCTTGTACCCCTTGCTATTAACTCATTTTATAGTTATTACTATGCTAATATTTCAGAAACAACACCTGAACCAACTGTTCTACCACCTTCACGGATAGCAAATCTTAGTCCTTTTTCGATAGCGATTGGTGTGATTAATTCGATTGTCATATTTACATTATCTCCTGGCATAACCATTTCTGTTCCAGCTTCTAATTCAATAACACCTGTAACATCTGTTGTTCTAAAGTAGAATTGTGGTCTATATCCATTGAAGAATGGTGTATGACGTCCACCTTCGTCTTTAGTTAGAACATATACTTGTGATTTGAATTTTGTATGTGGATGTATTGTTCCAGGTTTTGCAAGAACTTGACCTCTTTCAACATCTGTTCTTTGAACACCTCTTAATAATACACCGATATTATCTCCAGCTTCAGCTTGATCTAATAATTTTCTAAACATTTCAACACCTGTTACAACAGTTTTTGAAGAAGGTTTTATTCCAACGATTTCAACTTCGTCTTGTAATTTAACTTCTCCTCTTTCAACTCTACCAGTAACAACTGTTCCTCTACCTGTTATTGTCATAACATCTTCAATAGGCATTAAGAATGGTTGGTCGATTGGTCTTTCTGGTGTTGGGATGTAATTATCAACTGCATCTAATAATTCTTTTATACATTGATATTCTGGAGCATTTGGATCTGTTGATGTGCTCTCTAATACTTTTAATGAAGATCCTTTTACGATTGGAATTTCGTCTCCTGGGAAACCATATTCTGATAATAGGTCTCTAACTTCCATTTCAACTAATTCTAATAATTCTGGATCATCAACCATATCACATTTATTTAAGTAAACAACGATGTATTTAACACCAACTTGTCTAGCTAATAATATATGTTCTCTAGTCTGAGGCATTGGACCGTCTGCTGCTGAAACTACTAATATAGCTCCATCCATTTGAGCAGCACCTGTGATCATGTTTTTAACATAATCTGCGTGTCCTGGGCAGTCAACGTGTGCATAATGTCTGTTTTCTGTTTCATATTCAACATGTGCTGTGTTGATTGTAATTCCTCTTGCTTTTTCTTCTGGAGCACCGTCTATTTGATCGTATGCTTCATATTTTGCTTGTCCTAATAAGCTTAAATATTTTGTTATAGCTGCTGTTGTTGTTGTTTTTCCGTGGTCAACGTGACCAATTGTACCAATGTTAACGTGTGGCTTTGATCTTACAAATTTTTCCTTTGCCATTTTAAATTTCCTCCTTTAATTTTGAAGCTTGACTTAGAATCAATATTTAAACACATATACTTTTTCTAAAATATAAGTCATTTATATTCAATAAATTAAATTTTGATAATTCAGAATTTATTGATTTTAAATACTCTAACTAAAAATTCGCTTTATGCCATAATATTAATTCTTGTTCATCTTCTATTTATTTTTAATATTAATAACTTAGTTTGGTGAAGTTTGTTAATCGAATATATTTACAAATTATTTGAAATCTATACTTTTTTCTTTTAACTTTTCTTCATACATAAGCATTTTATAATATTTTTATGATTTTTGCAATAGTTTTAGCTATTTTTATATATTAAAACTATTCTGTCTTATTTTAAAGTTTGTTACTCTATATTAATTATAAATATTTTGTATATAAGTAACTATTTAAAACATCATTAATATAATAAACCTGTATATTTATAAACAGTTACTTTATACTATTTATTACTAATTTTCTTTCTTTGATCTACTTGCAATAATTTGTTCAAGTATTGATTTTGGAACTTCTTCGTAATGGCTTGGTTCCATTGAATATGTTCCTCTACCTTGTGTTTTAGAACGCAAGTCTGTTGCATAACCAAACATTTCTGAAAGTGGAATAAATCCTCTTATTACTTGATTTCCTGAAACAGCTTCCATTCCTTCCATTCTACCACGTCTAGCATTAATGTCTCCAATAACATCTCCCATATATTCTTCTGGAACTGTTATTTCAACTCTCATAATAGGCTCTAGTATAACAGATTTAGCTTGTTTACATCCTTCTTTGAATGCCATTGATGCAGCAATCTTGAATGCCATTTCTGATGAGTCAACCTCGTGGTATGAACCATCAACTAAAGTTGCTTTGAAGTCTATAACTGGGTATCCAGCTAATATACCACTCATTGCAGCTTCTCTCATTCCTTCTTCTGTTGGTTTGATGAATTCCTTTGGAACTACACCACCAACGATTTTGCTCTCGAATTGTACACCTGAACCTGGCTCCAATGGCTCCATTTCAAACCAAACGTCACCATATTGTCCGTGACCACCAGATTGACGAACAAACTTACCTTGAACTTTAACTTTATTTCTGATAGTTTCTTTGTAAGAAACTTGTGGTTTACCTACTGTACATTCAACTTTAAATTCTCTCTTTAATCTGTCAACGATAATATCTAGGTGAAGTTCACCCATTCCTGCGATTATTGTTTGACCAGATTCTTGATCTGTCCAAGTTTTGAATGTTGGATCTTCTTCAGCAAGTTTTGCTAAAGCTATTCCCATTTTTTCGCTGTTAGCTTTATCCTTTGGCTCAATAGCTATATCGATAACTGGCTCTGGGAATTCCATAGATTCTAGTATAACTGGATGTGCTGGATCACATAGTGTATCACCTGTTGATACTTCTTTTAATCCAACTGCTGCTGCAATGTCTCCAGCATAAACTTTTTCTATATCTTGTCTATGGTTAGCATGCATTAATAAGATTCTTCCTATTCTGTCTTTCTTTTCCTTAGTAGCATTTAATATTGTAGAACCTGTTGTTAAAGTTCCTGAATATACTCTAAAGAAACATAATTTTCCAACAAATGGGTCAGTCATTATTTTGAATGCTAATGCTGAGAAAGGCTCTTTATCGTCAGTCTTTCTTTCTACTTCATTTCCGCTTTCATCAACACCTTTGATTGGTGGTATATCAAGTGGAGATGGTAAGAAGTCAACAACTGCATTTAATAATTCTTGAACACCTTTGTTTTTATATGATGATCCGCAAGTTACAAGAATTAAACTATTGTTTATAGTTCCTTTTCTTAATCCAACTTTGATTTCATCTTCTGATAGTTCTACACCGTCAAGATATTTCATCATTAATTCATCATCTTGTTCTGCTGCAGCTTCTATCATTTCTTGTCTGTATTTTTCTGCATCCGCTTTCATATCTTCAGGAATTTCACATTCTTCAATGTCTCTTCCTAAATCATCTTTATGAACGAAAGCTTTCATTTTCATTAAGTCAACTATTCCTTGGAAGTTGTCTTCTGAACCAATTGGTAATTGGATTGGAACTGGATGAGCTCCTAATCTTGTTCTTATTTGGTTAACACATGCATAAAAATCAGCACCTGTTATGTCCATTTTGTTTACATATACCATTCTTGGAACTTGATATTTGTCAGCTTGTCTCCAAACTGTTTCAGATTGTGGTTGAACTCCACCTTTAGCAGCTAAAACTAATACAGCACTGTCAAGAACTCTTAAAGATCTCTCAACCTCAACTGTAAAGTCAACATGTCCTGGTGTATCTATGATGTTTATTCTTGTACCATTCCAGTTACATGTTGTTGCAGCTGATGTGATTGTTATACCTCTCTCTTGCTCTTGGACCATCCAGTCCATAGTAGCAGCACCGTCGTGAACTTCACCGATTTTGTGAGTTCTACCAGTGTAGAAAAGTATTCTCTCTGTAGTTGTTGTTTTTCCTGCATCAATGTGGGCCATTATTCCTATATTTCTTGTTTTCTCCAAAGGAAATTCTCTTCCGTCTGTTGCCATCTTTTTATTTTTCCTCCTTTTATTACATATTTTTTATGAGATTATTAATCTGATCTTCAAAATTTTAATTAGAAGCAAGTATAACAAGGCAACCGAGTCAAAAATACCGGAAATGTACATGGTGTACATTGAGGATATTTTTAGATGAAGGTTAACTTTGCTAGATACAGCTTATAATTAATATTTCTAAATTTTAACTAGGAACAAGTATTGCGAGGCAGTCTAGCTAAAAAAGCGCAGATAGTACATGTTGTACATCGAGCATTTTTTATGCGAAGACTAACGAAGCAAGACATGATTCTTAATTAATTTGCTTTTCAAAATTTTAATTAGAAGCAAGTATAACAAGGCAACCGAGTCAAAAATACCGGAAATGTACATGGTGTACATT
>CAVFFR010000012.1:0-36651 GCA_963621875.1 Bacteroidaceae bacterium
ATTTTTAGAATTATATTTAAGAAACAATTACAATCATTATAACAACAACTTACAAGTTATATGGAAAGAATAATATTTTTAAGAATATAGCAAAAATGCTATGTTCTTTTTATTTACCAATAAATGTATATATTCTGCTGTCGAGCGGAATAATAAGTGTAGGTGATACTTAATGAATAATGGTAAAGAAAAAAATAAAGAAAATACAAAAGAAGAGTATAAAGTAAATTACTTTTTTGCTGAAAACTCTAAAACAAATATAAACGAAATATTAAAAAATTCGTTTTTATTGTCTTTGAAAGCTGAAGGGAAAAATATGTAGAAAATCGCCTAAAATTATAACTAATTTTTAGAATGTATGTTATAATTAATTTAGGCGATTGCTTAACGGTGAAGTTCAAAAAATAATGGTTATCCTGCGTTGTTGCATTTCATTAGAAATTTAATCAATGTGCAAAAAGCACACCTCATAAATTTCTAACTCATGTGCCTAGCATTATAACCATTCTTTTCCGAACTTGTGCTTAAAAAGAAAGGATGTGGAGAATGAATAAACCAATAAGCAATCAAAAGACAAAAAGTTTTAGAGTAGGTCTCTATATGAGGCTATCTAGGGAAGATGGTGATAAAGAAGAAAGTTCTAGTGTAACAAATCAAAGAGAAATGTTAAAAAGGTATGTATCTGAACAAGAAAACTTTTTTATTGTAAAAGAGTATGTAGATGATGGATATACAGGAACAAATTTTGATAGACCAGGTTTCAAGCAAATGATAGAAGATATTGAGGCAGGAATAATTGATACTGTTATTACAAAAGATTTATCAAGACTTGGAAGAGAAAGATTAGGTGTAGGACATTATACTGAAATATATTTTCCAGAGCATAATGTAAGATATATTGCACTTCTTGATAATATTGATACCTATTTTGATGCAGGAATGAACGACATGGCACCTTTTAAAGGGGTAATAAATGACATGTATGTAAGAGATATTTCTAAAAAAATACGAAGTTCTTTAATTGAAAGAAAAAAGGCTGGGAATTTTTTAGGAGTAACAGCACCATATGGATATCAAAAAGATCCGAATAATAAATTTCATTTAATAATAAATGAAAAAGAAGCAGAAATTGTAAAAAGAGTATTTAGATTATATCTTGAAGGAAATGGTCTAACAAGGATTGCACAAATATTAACAAAGGATGGAATTCCAGTTCCTGGTGAATCAAGAGATATTGGTAAAACAAGAAGAACTGCACTATATAGTTCTTGGAAGCAAACAACTATTAGAAGAATATTAGATAATAGAGTATATTTAGGAGAACTTGTACAATTTAAAAGAAGAAAAATAAATTATAAATCTAAAAGAAGAATAACTGTACCAGAAGAAGAAAGATATATTTGCAGGGGAACACATGAAGCCATTATTGATGAAGAAAGTTTTAACGCAGTACAAAACATATTAAAAAAGAACAAATCTTTTAAAGGTACAAAACATGATTATTTATTCAAAGGTTTATTATTCTGCAGTGAATGTGGTGCAAGATTAAATGTAACATATTCAAATTATGCATTAAAAAGATACGGAGAATACAGATACACAACCATTTGTTATAGTTATTCAAGATTATATAGTGACATTTGTACAAGACATTCGAATAGCATACCAGAGCTAGAAGAAGTTTTAATAAAGCACATTAAAGAAGTATGTAGCAGATATATTAATGAAAATTTACAAGATGAGTTAATAAATATGGCTAAAAAACAAAAACAGCTTGAATTAAAACAAATAAACAATGAAAAAAGATTAAAAACTATTTCCCAAAAAATATCAGATATTGGATTATATATTAAAAATCTATATATGGACAAAGTAAAAGGCGTAGTAAGTGAAAATGATTATATCTCTTTAGTAGCAGACTTTACAAAAGATAGAGATATCTTAATAAAAGAAAAAGAAGAACTAATAAAGATTATAAATAATCAAAAACCACAAATTGATGAAACTGCTAAAATAGAAAAACTTGCAAAAGAATTTTTATCATTAGAAAAGCCTACAAAGCAATTACTAAATGAATTGATAGAAAAAATAACAATATCTGAAAATAAAGAAATAAATATTTATTTTAAATTTAATGAATTAAATGAAATGAAAGAATTAAAAAAGAAAACGGCATAGATAAAAATGAAGTAGCTAGTAGATAGTAGTGTTTAAATATATTTTTAACACACATATCGCTAGCTACTTCATATTTGAATTTGTTTAATGCGTCAGCAGCTTCTGGAACTACTTTGTAATTGCTGTTGCTTGATGAATGTGCCATAATTTTCACCTCCTAGAATGTGAATATACTTGAAAAAACTTTTTGCTTTTTCAATATATATAATGTGCGAAAAATCCTGAAAATAAACTGGTAATTTTATGAAAATAAATTCAAAATATACTATTAAAAAAACAAACAATATGATATAATAAAAAACTGAAGAAGGGAAAAAATATGTATAAATTAGTAGCAATAGATTTAGATGGAACATTACTCAACTCATATGGTAATGTTTCGCAAAAAAATAAAGAAACAATAAAAAAAGCAATTGAAAAAGGAACAGAAGTAGTAATAGCATCTGGGAGACCTTTATCATCAGCAAGAAGTTTCGCAAATGAAATAGGAGCAAATCACTATATGATATGTGGTAATGGTTCTACTTTATATGATATCCAAAAAGAACAAATATTATATAATAAATTTATAGAAAAAAACAAAGTTTTACAAATAATAAAAATATGCGAACAAAACAGTATTTTTTATAGTTTATATACAGAAAATATAATATTATCGAAATCATTAAATTACAATATACAATTCTTTAATAGCGAAAACAAAAAAGCTCCAGATGATAAAAAGACAAATATAAAAATAATAGATGACATATATAAATATGTAAAAGAAAACCCTGATATTGAAATATTAAAAATCACAATATGTGATGAAAACAAAATAATATTTGGTGGTATAATAAAAAAACTAAGAGAAATAAAAAATATAGATGTATTAGATATACAGCATATGGCAAGGAAATATATAACCTTGGGAACAGAAGAAATAAAGATTGAATATCATTATACAGAAATTACTAGTCAAAATGTAAACAAATGGAGTGCGCTAGAGGAACTTGCGAGAATACTACAAATAAAACCAGAAGAAATAATAGCAATAGGCGACAATATTAATGACAAAGAAATGGTACAAAATGCAGGAATGGGAATCATTATGGACAATGGAGCACCATATATAAAAGAAATGGCAGATCAAATAGTAGCAAACAATAATGAAGATGGAGTTGCAGAAGCAATAGAAAAATTTATATTAAATTAAAATAATAAAAATATGTAAAATACACACAATAAATAATAAAAATTATTTGGAGGTGTATTTTTTATGGATGAAAAAGAATTGAAAGGTAAAACAAGTAACTATGGAGAATTTGTTACTTCGTATTTTTATTGGTTAGGAATGGATGAACAGAGAAAAAGAGCAGAAGAATTACAAAAAATGACAGAGCAGAAAAATAAAAAATAGCGTTTGTACTAGATGAGCTTTAAATGTAGAGAAGTATATGTTATAATATATTCTATAAGAAGAAAGGGAAATTGAATGGCATCAATAACAGAAATAAAAAATCGACTACCAAAAAAATTTGTAGAAGAATTATATGAAATGTTTTCGCCGGGGATTATAGATAATGTCTTTAGAGGAATAGCAGAAAAAAGATTTACAACACTAAGAGTAAATACCTTAAAATACAATATACAGGACTTAATGAGATATTTTAAAGAAATCAATATAAAATTTGAAAGAGTATTGTGGTATAACGATGCACTAATAATAAAAAATGCAAATGAAAAAGATTTGCAAAAGCTAGATATCTACAAAGAAGGAAAAATATATTTGCAAAGTCTTCCAAGTATGATTCCACCATTAGTACTCTCACCCAAAACAGGTGAAAAGGTATTAGACTTAACTGCAGCTCCTGGAGGAAAAACAACAGAAATGGCAGCACTTATGAATGGTAAAGGATACATTTTAGCAAATGAATTAGACAAGCTAAGATGTGAAAGATTAAAATATAATGTGGAAATGCAAGGAGCAAATATTGTAGAAGTTGTAAATGGCAGAGGAGAGAAGATAGGGGAAAACTACAAAGAACAATTTGATAAAGTATTGTTAGATGCACCTTGTAGTGGAGAAGGAAGATTTACAATTTATAATATTCAAAGTTATAAACAATGGTCAGAAAAAACAGTAAATGAACTAGTGAAAGTACAGAAAAAATTATTTAAAAGTGCATATGAAGCACTAAAGCCAGGAGGAACATTAGTATATTCAACTTGTACTTTAAATAGACAAGAAAATGAAAATATAATAGAATGGGCATTAGATAATTTAGAAATAAAACAGGAAGAAGTAAAATTAGAAGTAAAACAGATGATACCAGCATTTAATATAGACTCAAACAAAGAAATTAGTAAAGCCAAAAGAATACTACCATCAAAAGAAATGGAAGGATTTTTTGTAGCAAAATTTATAAAAAAAGACTAAAATGAATTCGCCCCAAGAGGAAAATCCTTTAGGGCGAATTTTATTATTTATTTTCATTTTGAGCTTCAAAAGCTTCAATCAATTTATCTACAGTTTTATTATTTACAAATTGTTCGGCTTGTTTTATAGTAAATTCAAAAACTTTTGCATCACTACTTCCGTGAGCCTTTACAACAGGTTTCTTTACTCCTAAGAATAAAGCTCCACCATATTCTTTATAATCCATCATTTTCTTAAATCTATTTAAAGCAGGAAGAGTAGGAAGAGCGCCAATGATAGAAAATATATTTTTCTTTATACTCTCATTTAAAGATTTCTTTATGAATTTACCCATTCCTTCAACAGTTTTTAAGAAAATATTTCCTGTAAATCCATCAGCTATAATAGCATCAACTTTACCAGAGAAAGCATCACGGCCTTCAATGTTACCAATAAAATTGATTCCTAATTCTTCAGATTTCTCTTTTAATAATTGATAACTTTCTTTTATTAACTCATTACCTTTTGTTTCTTCAGTTCCAATATTTAATAAACCAATAGCTGGATTCTCTATTTTTAGAGCATCACGAATATATATGTTAGACATTTGTGCAAATTGCAAAAGATTAATAGGTTTGCAATTGGTATTTGAACCACAATCCATAAGAACTAATCTTTTATGGTATGAAGGCAAAATACCAGCAATAGCAGGTCTGTCAATACCCTTAATTCTTCCAACTAATAAAGTAGCACCAGTTAAAAGTGCACCTGAATTTCCAGCGGAGATAAAAACATCACCTTTACCTTCTTTTAAAAGGTTAAATCCGACAACCATAGAAGACTCTTTTTTGCGCTTGATTGCAACAGTAGGGGTGTCTTCCATTTCTATAGTGTCTGGTGCGTGATAAATTTTTAATTTTGGTGAAATTTCTTCAGCTGTTTTATTATAGAATTCTTTTAGTTTATTTTTTATTACATCTTCTTTTCCGATTAGCCATATCTCTGCATTAACTTGATTTATAGCAGCTACGGCACCTTTAATATTAGCATCAGGGGCGTTATCTCCACCCATAGCATCTAATAAAATAATCATAGTAAAACTCCTTTTTGATGATTGTATGCTTTATATTGTATAACTTACAGTAACCAAAGTCAATGAGAAAAATAAAATTAAAAAATTTTATTAAAAATATATTGACAACATAAAAAATCGTGCTATAATATTTATATAAGTCAAAGAAAGTCAAAGTCAAAAAACAAAGAAAAGAGGCGACTGAAATGAGAATGTCAGATATGATAGAAGAATTTATAAAAGAACTTTTTGAAGAAGAAAATAAAATAGAAATACAAAGAAATGACTTAGCAGAAAAATTTAATTGTGTACCATCACAAATAAACTATGTAATATCAACAAGGTTTAAACCAACACAAGGATACTATGTAGAAAGTAAGCGTGGTGGAGGAGGACATATAACAATTACTAAAGTAAACATCACAAAAAGCAATTATTTTATGCATATAATATCGAGTATGGGAAATTCTATAACAGCACAAGAAGTAAGCATTTTTATTAGTAATTTTCTATCATATGAGATGATAACACCAAATGAGGCAAAACTTTTAAAGGTCGCAACGAGTGACAATGTTTTAAACATTGACCCCAAAAATAGAGATCGACTAAGAGCCAACATATTTAAAAATATGTTAGTAAATTTAGTTGAAGACTAAACATAAAAGGAGGTAATTATTATGTTATGTCAAAATTGTGGAAAGAATGAAGCAAATGTAAAATATACACAAATTGTTAATGGAGTAAAAAAGGAAATGGTGCTATGCGAAGACTGTGCATCTAAATTAGGAATTGATAATTTTAAAATTAATATGCCAATACATTTCTCTAATTTCTTAGATGACTTCTTCACAGATGAGCAACTTTTACCAAGTTTCGTAAGAGAAAAACACAGTCAGTGCAATAACTGTGGAGAATCATATGATGATTTTATAAAAACTGGACTTTTAGGATGTCCTTCTGATTATGATATGTTTGGAGATAGACTAGAAAGTGTATTGAGAAATATACAAGGAGGAACAAAACATATAGGAAGAAAACCTCTAAACATAGATGAGAAACTTTCTAACATAGGTGAAAATAAAAAGCCAGAAAAGAAAATGAGCGAAACAGAAAAATTAACACAAGAATTAAATCAAGCGATAAAAGAAGAAAGATATGAAGATGCAGCCAAATTAAGAGACGAAATCAAAAAACTAAACGAAAGGAAGTAATAATATGTCAAACTGGTATTTACAAAATGGAAAAGATTCAGATGTAGTAGTTAGTACAAGAGTTAGACTAGCAAGAAATTTAAAAGGGTTTAATTTTGAAAACAAATGTAGTGAAGACGAGAAAAAGCAAATCTTAGACAAGGTTGAAGATATTATTCCTTCATTAGGATATGGACTTCAATTATTAAAACTAAGAGATATGGATGAAATAACTAAAATATCATTGGTAGAGAAAAAATTAATTACACCAGATTTTATAGAAAAAGGCGAGAACACAGCAATAGCTATAAATAAAGAAGAAAACATCTGCATAATGATAAATAGCGAAGACCATTTATTACTTCAAGCTTTTGGAGAAGGAATAGCTTTAGAAGAACTTATGAATTTGGCAGTTGAGATAGATCAAAAAATGGAAAAATTATTACCATATGTATATAGTGAAAAATATGGATACTTAACAGCCTGCCCAATAAATGTTGGAACAGGAGTAAGAATATCAGTAACAATGCATCTTCCAGGATTAGCAAAAACAGGAAATTTAAACAAGGTATTTCACGCAGTAAATAGTTTTGCAATGACTATAACAGGAATATATGGAGATGAAAATCAAAATATAGGAGATATGTATCAAATATTTAACAATCAAACTCTAGGAGTAACAGAGCAAGAGATAGTAAAAAACATGAAAACAATAGTAGAAAAAATCATAGAGCAAGAAAGAGTTGCTAGAAAATATTTGGGCAAAAACGAAATTGAATTTGCTGATAAAGTTTATAGAGCATTTGGTGTACTATCAAATGCAAGATTATTGAGTAGTAATGAATGTTTAAATCTACTATCAGATGTTAAACTAGGAACAGATATGGGAGTAATTGCAGAACTAAATGATTTCAAAATAAAAAAATTGTATTTATACACAAAACCATATAATCTACAAAAATATCTTGGAAAAGAAATGTCTAAAAAAGAAAGAGACGCAAAAAGAACGGAGGTAATTAGAAAGATTATAAACGAGTAAATTTGTCAAAATATACAAAGAAGGAAGTGAATTATTATGAAATACAAATTTACAAATAGTGCAGAAATTGCATTAGAAATAGCAAATGAAATTGCAGCAAAATTAGGACACAACTATATAGGCACAGAACATCTTTTATACGGATTAGTAGAAGAAGCAAATGGTGTTGCAAGTAAAGTGCTAGCAAACCAAGGAGTTACTAAGGTGGAAGTGCTTAAGGAAATTGAGGACCTTATAGGAATAAATGAAGAAGCATCTATTACAGATATAGATGCAATAGGTTTTACTCCAAGAACAAAGAGAGTAATAGAAAATGCGTTTATAGAAGCGAGAAGACTAAACAGCCAATATATAGGAACAGAACATTTATTAGTTGGTATAATGAGAGAAGGAGACAGTGTAGCTGTAAGAATAATGATGAACTTAAATGTAAATCCACAAAAGTTATACAGCGAAATTGTCAAAACAATAAATGAAACAGAAAGCAAAGAGCAAGGAACAAAAAGAAGCTCGAATAAAGGAAGCTTTAATTCAACACCTACATTAAATCAATATGGAGGCGATTTAACAAAAAGAGCAACAGAAGGGAAACTAGATCCAGTAATAGGAAGAAATACAGAAATAGATAGAGTGGTCCAAATATTATCAAGAAGAACAAAGAATAATCCTTGTCTAATTGGTGAGCCGGGAGTTGGCAAAACTGCTATTGCAGAAGGATTAGCAGAAAAGATAGTTGCAGGAGATGTACCAGAGACATTAAAAAACAAAAGAATAGTAAGTGTGGATATATCGAGTATGGTTGCTGGTGCAAAGTATAGAGGAGATTTTGAAGAAAGAATCAAAAAATCATTAGATGAAGTAAAAAAAGCAGGAGATGTAATCTTATTCATAGATGAAATCCATACAATAGTTGGAGCTGGCTCTGCAGAGGGTGCTGTTGATGCAGCAAATATTTTAAAACCACTTTTGGCAAGAGGTGAAATTCAAGTAATAGGAGCAACAACAACAAACGAATACAGAAAATATATAGAAAAAGATGCAGCACTAGAAAGAAGATTTAGTCCTGTAACAGTAGAAGAACCATCTGAAGGAGATGCAATAAAAATACTAGAAGGACTAAGAGATAAATATGAGGCTCATCATAATGTAAAAATAACAGATGATGCTATAAAGGCTGCAGTCGATTTATCAATAAGATATGTAAATGACAGATACTTGCCAGATAAAGCAATCGATTTAATTGATGAGGCAGCTTCAAGGGTAAAAATGCAATCATATACAAAACCAAACTCAATAAGAAAATTAGAAGAAGAAATTGAAAAAATAAATAAGGAAAAAGAAGAAGCAATAGTAACCCAAAACTTTGAAAAAGCGGCTAAATTAAGAGATAAACAAAGAAACAAGAAAGAAAAGCTAGAAGAAGAACAGGTAAAATGGAAAGATGGAAATACTAAAAATGTAATTACACTAAATAAAGAAAATATAGCAGAAGTTATTGCAAGATGGACAGGAATTCCTGCATATAAAATTACAGAAACAGAAAGTGATAAATTAAGACACTTAGAAGAAAATTTACACAAGAGAGTAATAGGTCAAAATGAAGCGGTATCAGCAGTGGCAAAAGCTATAAGAAGAGGCAGAGTTGGACTAACAGATCCAAATAGACCAACAGGTTCATTTTTATTCTTAGGACCAACTGGTGTTGGTAAAACAGAACTTGCAAAAGCATTAGCAGAAGCAATGTTTGGAAATGAAGATGCAATGATAAGAATTGATATGTCAGAATTTATGGAATCACATTCTGTTGCAAAATTAATAGGCTCGCCTCCAGGATATGTTGGATACGACGAAGGTGGTCAACTTACAGAAAAAGTAAGAAGAAAACCATATTCTGTAATATTATTTGATGAAATGGAAAAAGCTCATCCTGATGTAATGAATATGCTATTGCAAATACTAGAAGATGGAAGACTAACAGATTCACAAGGAAGAACTGTAAACTTCAAAAATACAATTATAATAATGACATCAAATGTTGGAGCAAAATTAATAACAGACAAGAATAAATTAGGATTTGCTAATGACAAGAGTACAGAAAATGAGAAACAAGAATATGAGAACATCAAAAAAGAAGTTTTAGCAGAATTAAAGAAACAATTTAGACCAGAATTCATAAACCGTATTGACGACATCATTGTATTCCATAAGCTAAACAACAACGATATAAGCAAAATAATGGAAATAATGCTAAAACAAGTTCAAAAAAGATTAGAACTTCAAAACTATAAAGTAGAAATTGATGACTCAGCAAAAGAGTTAATTGCTAAGAAAGGTGTAGACAACAATTATGGAGCAAGACCATTAAGAAGATCAATACAAAATATGCTAGAAGATAAAATTGCAGAAGCAATCTTAGACGGAACAATAAAACCAAGCAAAAAATCAGTAGCAACAGCGAAAGATGATGAAATTATAATTAAATAAAACAAATAGAACACTTCAGGAAAGAAGTGTTTTATTTTTAATATAAATAATTTTTTTAATTAAATAATGGTAAAAACAAAATAGTTTACAATAAAATAAAAGATGAAAGTGCGTATAAATATTTATATGCACTTTTATTATGTTTACAATGACTTGAGATAACAATAATAATATAATAAAATATATCATATACAAGGAGGACATATGAAAGAAATAGAATTAAATAAACTTGCGTCAGAAGCAGCAAATAATAAAAATCCAAAATGGGAGCAAATGATATTAAGAGAAAAAGAATTATACAGTACAAAAATAGATTTAAGAACGGAATTTCAGAGAGACTATACAAGAATACTTTATTCAAATGCATATAAAAGACTAAAACACAAAACACAGGTATTTTTCTCTCCAGAAAATGATCATATATGTACAAGAATGGAACACGTAAATTATGTAGAATCAATAAGTTATCTTTTAGCAAAAGCTTTTGGATTAAACACAGAACTAACAAAAACAATATCAATTGCACACGATTTAGGACATGGACCATTTGGACATAAAGGAGAAAGAGAACTTAATGAAATTCTAGTAAGAGATGCTGGAAAAACATTTTGGCACGAGAAAAATGGACTTAATCATGTAGATAATATAGAACTATTGGAAAACAGAGAAGGTTACAAGGAGAACTTAAATTTAACATATGCTGTAAGAGATGGAATAATATCTCACTGTGGAGAAATCGATGAAAACAGTGTAAAGCCTAGAATGGAAGCAATAGACTTAAACAAATATACAAAACCAAATGAGTATGCACCATTTACTTGGGAGGGATGTATAGTAAAAATCTCTGACAAAATTTCATATTTAGGAAGAGATATAGAAGATGCTCTAAGATATGAGATACTAGAGCCAGAAGATATAGAAAATCTAAATAAAGAACTAAAATTTAATAACTTTGGATATGATACTTTAAATAATACAAATATCATTAATTTCTTAAGTGGTGATTTAATAAAAAATACTTCAATTGAAAAGGGACTAACATTCTCAGAAGAAGGACTAAATTTAATAAATAGACTAAAGGAATTTAATTACGAAAAAATATATAAAAATGAAAAGCTTGCAATAGGTGATGAGTATTTTAAGATAATAATAAATACAATTTACAATGTATTAAAATCGGTGTATAGCAACAAAATAGAGAATATTATTGGAAACTCTAAGGCAAAATTATATAAAGAAGTAATAGAAGAATTTGCGTATTGGCTACAGGATTTTTGCATTGAATATGATGGCTTAAACAATGCAGAGAGAAAGCTAAAAAACAATAAATTATATGATCTAAATAAAAAAGAAGATTATGTGCAAGCAATAGTGGAATACATATCTGGAATGACGGATAATAAAGCAATAAATGTATACAATAAAATAATTAGTTTTTAGGAGGAGAAATATGATAGCGCTGGTTACAGGAGCTTCTTCTGGAATAGGGAGAGATATAGCAAGGGAACTTGCTAAAAAGAAGTATAACATAATAGCAGTTGCTCGTGGAAAAGAAGCATTAGAGAACTTAAAGAAAGAACTTGAAGAACAATACAAAGTTAATGTGGATGTAAGAGCAATGGATTTAATAGACAGAGAAGGTTGTAAAAAACTTCATAATGAGATTAAAGAAAAATATGGGACAATAGATATACTAATCAACGATGCGGGTTTTGGAACTTGTGGCAAATTTACAGAAACAGACTTAGACAAAGAATTAGGAATGATAGATACAAATATAGTGGCTCTACACATATTAACAAAATTGTTTTTGCAAGATATGGTAAAGGCAGACAAAGGGCACATTCTTAATGTTGCGTCAATAGCTGGATTTATGCCAGGACCTTTAATGGCGACATATTATTCTACCAAAGCTTATGTTGTAAGGCTAACACAAAGTATAAGGCACGAGTTATTTAAGCAAAAATCTAAAGTAAAAATTAGTGCATTATGTCCTGGACCAGTTGCAACAAATTTTAATAAAGTAGCTGATGTGAAATTTAATTTAGCAGAAGCGGATAGTGAATATGTTGCAAAATATGCAGTTAGATTAATGTTTAGAAATAGAACGCTTATATTTCCAAACTTCTTTATATGGCTAGGAAGAATATTTGCAAAGCTTCTTCCAGACCAGATATCAGCATTTTTCTGTTATTATGCACAAAGAAGAAAAATACAATAATTTTCAAACAAATTTCACATTTTTGTCACAATTATATTGTATTATACTTATATAGTAAGTAAAAATAAACTAAACTTATTATTTTAGGAGGAAATTATGGAAGAAAATAATGTTAAAGAACCAGATAAAGTATTGAACACAAATGGAAAAGAATTTAAAACAGTAAAAGTAAAAAAAGAAGGTAATACACAAAAAACAAATTGGGGTAAACAAATATTTATGCCATTTGTTAGTGGCGTATTAGGAGCTGGACTTGTTCTAGGTGTTTGCTTAGGAATTCCAGATGTTAGAACTGGATTACTAAAAGCTACAAATGAGACAGTGTCTACAAGTACTTCAAACCAAAAAACAACTCAACTAAATACAACTCAGCTATCTTTGGAAAGCTACTCAGAAATAGGAATATCGGTAGCTCAAAAAGTATTGCCATCAATAGTAGGAATAAAAGTTGAATATCCAGTTAGCTCGATATTTGTTCAACAGCAACAGAGCACTGCATCAGCTGAAGGATCAGGAATTATTATAAGCGAAGATGGCTATATATTGACAAATAATCATGTTATTAACTCAAGTTCAAGTTCTTCATATTATTCTTTAGGTGAGGCTACCAAAGTTAGTGTTTATTTATACAATGATGAAACTGAATATGAAGCAAAAGTTGTTGGAACAGACGAAGAAACTGACTTAGCTGTTATAAAAATAGAAAAAGAAGGATTACAAGTAGCAGAACTTGGAGATTCAGATAGTGTTGAAGTAGGAGAATTTGCTATGGCAGTTGGAAATCCTCTAGGAATGCAAAGCTCTGTAACAGCAGGGATGATTGGTGCAGTTGATAGAGAAATTACAGATTCTGATGGAAAAACATATAAATTAATACAAACAGATGCTGCAATAAATTCAGGAAATAGTGGTGGAGCACTTGTAAATAGCAAAGGGCAAGTAATAGGAATAAACACATTAAAAATAGCATCTACTGGAGTTGAGGGAATGGGATTTGCTATACCTATTAATTCTGCAAAACCAATATATGAACAACTAATAACATATAATAAAGTAAAAAGACCTTATATCGGAATAAGTGGCAGAGATCTAAGTAAAGATGTGGCAGAAAGAAATAATTTACCACAAGGAATATATGTTGTAGAAGTTGATGAATTTTCAGCAGGAGAAAAGGCAGGTATAAAGGCTGGAGATGTAATAATTAAAGCAGACGGCCAAGAAATAAAAACCATGACTGAATTAAACTCAATAAAAAATGAACATCAAATTGGAGAAACAATGACAATAACAGTAAGTAGAGATGGAAAAGAAAAAGATTTAAAAATCACATTGCAAGAAAAATAATATACAAATTCGTTACAATCAGTTCACAAAATGGACAAAAAACATTGATAATATAATATCATAGTTAGCAAGACTCCAAAAGCTAACTAAAAATAAAAAACATCCCCTTTTATTTTCGAAACGACTACCTAGAGAAGGCAGTCGTTTTTTTATCATTTATAAATAAAGCTGCATATAATATTATAATGATAAAATGAAAAGAGTGTGAATTAGATTGAAAACAATATACCTTGACCATTCTGCTACAACAGCAGTAAAAAGAGAAGTGTTAAATGCTATGCTACCATATTTTGGAGTTGAGTATGGTAATCCATCTGCATTATATTCAATAGGAAGAAATGCAAAGAGGGCAATAGAAAAAGCTAGAAGGCAGGTGGCAATAGCTCTTAATTGTAAAAGTGAAGAAATATATTTTACATCTTGTGGTAGCGAGAGTGATAATTTAGCAATAAAAGGATTTGCGTATGCAAATAAATATAAAGGAAATCATATAATAACTTCTAAAATAGAACATCACGCAGTACTAAATGCGTGTAAAACATTAGAGAAAAATGGATTTACAGTAACATATTTAAATGTTGATAAGAATGGTTTTTTAGACCTAAATGAACTAAAAAAAGTAATTACTAGTGATACGATATTAATAAGCATAATGACAGCAAATAACGAAATTGGAACAATACAGAGAATAAGAGAGATAGGACAAATTGCACACCAAAATAATATTGTATTTCATACTGATGCTGTTCAAGCGATAGGAAATATAAAAATAGATGTACAAAAGATGAATATAGATATGCTATCAATGTCAGCACATAAATTTTATGGTCCAAAAGGAATTGGAGCTTTATATGTTAAGGAGGGAATTACTTTTGATAGAATACAAGATGGAGGACATCAAGAAAGAGATAAAAGAGCAGGGACTGAAAATGTTGCTGAAATAGTAGGGCTTGGAAAAGCAATTGAAATAGCCAATTTTAATATAGAAAGATATAATGCAAAACTTCTAGAACTACGAGAATATTGTATAAAGCAATTAAAAAATAATATAAAAGATATAAAAATAAATGGAGATTTAGAAGAAAGATTACCAGGCAATATAAATGTGTCTTTTAATGGATGTGACTCTAATCAGATTTTGCTAGAACTAGATAAGATAGGAATATGTGCATCAGGGGGATCTGCTTGTTCGTCAGGAAGTAGCTTGCCGTCACATGTATTACTTGCAATTGGACTAGAAAGGAGCTATTTAGAAGGAAGCATACGATTAACATTAGGGGAAGAAAATACAAAAGAAGATATAGATTATTTTATAAAAAATATAACAAAAATTGTAACTGAATTACGAAAATAAAAATAGAAGCAATCAAATAGATTACTTCTATGGGAGAATTCGGCTATTAATTAAAATTGTTCCGAACCGTGTCCAATTCTGCGATCAAATCATTCACATTTTGTTCGTCAAGCATTCCGAAAAAGCTAAGTTGAACAACATAGAAGGTCTGAACATCAACATTCATATTCTCTCTATAGAGATATCCTGTGAAAGATTTAATTGAAATTCCGAGTTTGCTCATAAGATACCTTCTTGTGGCTGACGAAAGAGCCTGCTGATCTGCTGTGTTATTGAGAGTATCCAAAGGTATGAAAACCTTCATCAAAGTGAGTTTGCTATTTACTGGAGTAGCCAGCCCTAATGTTTTTTTGATGACTTGAGTAATCTTGATTTGCCGTGAAATGTTCATTATTTCTCCTCCATTATGTTACGCGAGTAGTACTCGCTTAATAAATTAATTATAGCACAAAATCAACAAAAAATCAATTACATAATGCGTATGTATTGATTTTTAAAGCTTTTTGTAGTATCATAATAATGTGAGAAAATATGAATGTTCTAATAAAAGAAATTGAAAAATCACCTAAATTTTTAGAGTACAATGAATGTGTAAAAAATAAAATAAGTCCGATAGTAGTATCGGGCTTATCTAGCGTAGGAAAAATACAGTTAATAGAAGCAACTAAACAATATTCAAACAGAAATATATGTATAATAACATATAATGAAATACAAGCTAGGAAAATAATACAAGATTTAAAATATTTTACTAATAATGTAATATTCTTTCCAAAAAGAGAAATTGCACCATATGATTATGAAGCAGAAAGCAAAGACTTACCTTATGAAAGAATAGAAACATTAAATAAAATATTTGATCAAGCAAAAAAAAAGAAATTTGATATTGCAGAGAATAAGTTAATCATAGTAACAACAGTAGAAGCCGTAATGCAAAAAATGATTTCAAAAGAAGAAATATACAAAAATATATTAGAATTTTCAATAGGAAAAACTTTTGACTTAGAAGATTTAAAACATACATTATCAAATCTAGGATATGAAAGAGCTGAAATAGTAGACGGCAAAGGTCAATTTTGTGTAAGAGGCGGAATAATAGATATAGGAACTGCTAAAACTCAGGGAATAAGGATAGAGTTTTGGGGAGATGAAGTAGATTCAATAAGAAGCTTTAGTATAACATCACAACGTTCAAACAAAATGCTTGAAAGTGCAAGAATATATCCTTCTCACGAATTGATTCTAACTAAAAACATAGAAGAAATATGTAAAAAAATAAAGCAAAGTAAACACGAAGATGTATCAGGAGATATAGAAGAAATAAAAGCAGAAAAATATATAAACAAAATAGACAAATATTTTAATAGCTTTTATGATGAAAAAGCTTGCTTTTTAGATTATATACAAAATGATTATATGTTACTATTAGATGATATAGATAAAATTAATACAAGACAAGACAATATTGTTAAAGATAATTTCCAACTTACAGAGGCTTTACAAGAAAAAGGGAAAATTGTTCCAGATTCAATAAAAAACATAGAAAAATATAATCTAGAAAATACAAATAGACAAACAATTTATTTATATGAAACAGATTTACTAGAAAATGGGAAAAACACTAAATTTTCTAAAAATGTATATAATTTCAAATATAGAAATATGCACTTCTTTAAGAGCGAGTTAAACATATTAACTGCTGAAATAAAGAAGGCATTAGAAGCAAAGAAAAAAGTATTTGTATTGGCTGGAAATGAAGCTGGTGCTAAGAAAATAGAAACATTACTTGCACAAGAAGATATAAAATACAAGTATTTTGAAAAACTAGATGATACAAAAGAGAGAATATATATAAATTCAATACAAGAAGAATTAAAGAACAAAAAGGTAATCATATCTAATGGGAGTCTATCGGCAGGATTTGAAAATTATGACTTAAATATGTTGGTAGTAACTGGAGAAGATTTTATCAGCTCGGAACAAAAAAGAAAAAGAGCAACAGATAGTTTTAAACAAGGAGAAAAAGTAGTATTTGCAGATTTAAGAGCTGGAGACTATGTGGTACATAGAAGTCAAGGAATAGGAATTTACATAGGTGTAAATACTATAACAACAGCAGATGGAGTTACAAAGGATTACATCAAAATAAAATATAAAAACGATGATATTTTGTATGTTCCAACAGATATGCTTGACAATATTAGAAAATTCGTGGGTGGTGGAGAGGCTCAACCAAAGTTAAATAAATTAGGAAGTAAAGAGTGGGAACACACTAAATTAAAGGTAAAATCAAATTTAAAAGAAATAGCAAGAGACCTAATAGAACTTTATGCTAGAAGACAAAAGGCAAAAGGCTTTATGTTTTCAAAAGACACTCCTTGGCAAAAACAGTTTGAGGACAGCTTTAAATATACAGAAACAAACGATCAATTAAGATGTATATCAGAAGTGAAAAAAGATATGGAATCAAATAAACCGATGGACAGACTTCTTTGTGGAGATGTTGGATATGGTAAAACGGAAGTTGCGATTCGTGCAGCATTTAAGGCAGTGATGGATCAAAAGCAAGTTGCATATTTGGTACCAACAACAATACTGGCAAATCAACAATACGAAGAATTTAAATCTAGAATGGAAGATTTTGCAATAAATGTGGAATTACTAAATAGATTTAGAACGAAAAAAGAACAAGAAGATGTCGTAAGAAAACTTAAACTTGGAGAAGTAGATATTGTAATAGGGACACATAGAATATTAAGCCAAGATGTGGTGTTTAAAGATTTAGGGCTGTTAATTATAGATGAGGAACACAGATTTGGAGTAAAAGATAAAGAAAAAATCAAGAAACTTAAAGAAAATATTGATGTTTTAACAATGACAGCAACTCCGATTCCAAGAACATTACATATGTCTATTGTCGGAATAAGAGATATGTCAGTTATATATGAACCACCACAAAACAGAAAACCAGTGCAAACTTATGTGTTAGAGTATGATGACGAAATAGTAAAAGAGGCTATCACAAAAGAGCTAGAAAGAAAAGGTCAAGTGTTCTATCTATTTAATAATGTAGAGCAAATTATAAAAAAAGCTAATGAAATAACAAAACTAATTCCAGAAGCAAAAGTTGAATTTGCACATGGAAAAATGACAGGAAACCAGATAGAAAGTATAATGCAAGACTTTATAAACCATAAAATAGATGTTCTTGTTTGCACAACAATACTAGAGTCTGGAATCGACATACCAAATGCGAATACTATAATTGTGGAAAATGCAGATAGGCTCGGACTGGCACAACTTTATCAGATAAGGGGAAGGGTTGGACGTGCTGATAGACAAGGATATGCGTATATAACTTATAGAAAAGATAAATTATTAACAGAAATAGCAGATAAGAGATTAAAAGCTATTAAAGAATTTACAGAATTTGGTTCTGGCTTTAAGATTGCAATGAGGGATTTAGAAATAAGAGGAGCTGGAAGCCTACTTGGAGAAATACAATCAGGACATATGGAACAAGTAGGATATGATACATATTGTAGACTATTAGATGAAGTTATTAAAGAAATGCAAGGAGTTCCTGTTAAAGAAGAAAAAGATATACAAATCGACATTAACCTATCTAGCTACATACCAGAAAAATACATTGAGGATAGTGCTCAAAAAATAGAGATTTATCAAGATATAGCACTATGTAAAAATGAAAAAGATATTGAAGATGTTATTGATGAAATAATCGATAGATATGGAAGTATGCCAAAAGAAGTGGAAAACCTAATAGAAGTGGCAAGAATTAAGGTGCTAGCTCGTAAAGCCTGTGCTATAAAAATCGTTCAAAAAGAAAGAAGTATAATGGTAATACTAGATAAAGACAATATTAAAATTAATGAAAAAATTGTAAATAATCTAATAAATAAATACGGAATTGATATAAGATTTTCGCCAGGAGTAGAACCATATATCACATTGAAAATTGATGAAACGAGTGAAGAAAGAGTTGTTCAAAAAATTAAAGGTTTATTACAATCAATTATAGTAGAAGAAAAAGTGTAATAATTTTCTAAGTTTTGTAGAAAAATAAAGTAGGGAGGAAGCGTAATGCAAATTATTACTAGTAAAGATAATGAAATAGTAAAAAGCATAAAAAAGTTAAAAGATAAGAAATATAGAGATGAAGCGGGACTATATGTAATTGAAGGAATAAAAATAATAGAAGAAGCGATAGAAGAAAAAGCACACATTAAAAAAATTGTAATTTGTGAAGAATGCTTGGAAGCAGGAGATATAGAGCAAAAACTATTATATGAAATTGCAAAATATGACTGTATATATGTAAACAAAAAAGTATTTAACTTTTTAACAGATGTAATTGCACCACAAGGAATACTAGCGGTAGTGGAAAAGCCAAATCCTAATACAAAAATAAAATATGATCAAGATATTATACTTGTACTAGATGGAATACAAGATCCGGGAAACTTAGGAACTATCTTAAGAACGGCCGATAGTGTTAATTTAAAACAAATAATAGTTACAAAGAACACAGCTGATTGCTATAATCCAAAAGTTGTAAGATCAACAATGGGAGCAATTTTTAGGGTAGGCGTAATAGAAACTGATAATTTAGTAAAAACCTTAAAAGAATTAAAAAGGAATAAATTTGAGCTAATAGTAACTTCACTTGATACAGAGGAAAGCGTTTATGATGTAAAATACATTAAAAAGGTAATTATAATTGGAAATGAAGCCAATGGAGTTACAAAAGAAGTACAAGAGATAGCTGACAAAAAAGTAAAGATTCCGATGCTTGGAAAAACAGAAAGCTTAAACGCTTCTGTTGCAACGGGAATAATACTGTACGAATATGTAAGACAAAAAATAAGTAAATAGTAAAATCGCCCAAAAGTATTCAATATACTTTTGGACGATTTTTACTTATTCTATCTTGTATTATTAAAAAACATCCATATTCTAGAATAAAAAACGATTAAAAATCGCAATTATTTGGTGTCCTTGGATAAGGAATAACATCTCTAATATTTTCCATACCAGTTATGTACATAAGTAATCTTTCAAAGCCTAGTCCAAATCCTGAATGGATAACAGATCCGTATCTACGAAGGTCTAAATACCAATATAATTCATCAGTATTTATATGCATTTCATTCATACGAGCAACTAATTTATCATAGTTTTCTTCTCTTTGAGAACCACCCATAATTTCACCAGCACCAGGGACTTCAAGATCAACTGCTGCAACAGTCTTGCCATCTGGATTCAATTTCATATAGTATGATTTTATATCCTTTGGCCAGTTCTTTACAAAAACAGGACCATTAAAATATTCTGTAATATACTTTTCGTGTTCTTTTGCTAAATCCTCTCCATATTCTGGTTTGAATTCCCACTCTCTATCAGCTTTTTTTAAAATGTCTATAGCTTCTTTATGATCGATTCTGGTAAAGCTAGAAGATATAACTTTCTTTAATTTTTCTATTAATCCATTTTCAATAAATTTATCACAAAATTCCATTTCTTCAGGGCATCTCTCTAAAACCGCTTTTACAACATATTTTAAGAAATCTTCTTCAATATTCATTAATTCTTCTAAATCGCAGAAAGATATTTCTGGTTCCATCATCCAGAACTCGTTGGCATGAGTTTTTGTGTTAGAATTTTCTGATCTTAATGTTGGACCAAATGTATAAATCTTTCCAAAAGCTTGCGAAAAAGTTTCGCCATGTAGCTGTCCAGAACCTGTTATATAAGCCTTTTTGCCAAATATATCTTGCGAAAAATCAGTACTACCATCTTTTTGTGGGAGAGGTTTATCTAAGTCAAGTGTTGTTAATTTAAACATTTCAGCAGAACCTTCACAATCTGCACAAGTGATAATTGGACTGTTTAAATAAACGTATCCATTCTTTTGAAAATACTCGTGAATTGCAAAAGCTGCAACACTCCTAATTCTAAAAATTGCATTGAAAGTATTTGTCCTTGGACGCAAATGTGCAACAGTTCTTAAATATTCAAAAGAATGTCTTTTCTTCTGAAGAGGATAAGAGCTATCTGCAAGATTAAATATTTCAACTGAAGTAGCCTGCATTTCAAATGGTTGCTTAGCATTCTCTGTCTTAACAATAGTTCCTTTTACAATTAAAGTAGAACTAATTGTAACTTTACAAACATCGCCGAAATTTGATAGCTTATCTGTAAAAACTATTTGCAAATTATTCAAAAAAGAACCATCATTTAATTCTATAAATCCAAAAGTTTTAGAATCTCTAACTGTTTTTACCCAACCAGAAATTTCAACTTCTTGACCTATATATTTTTGTGTGTCGCGATATAAATCTTTTATTGTTGTCTTTTCCATAATCTATCCTCCTATCATAATATATAAAGATTATACATTCATTACATAGAAAAATCAAGGAAATTTTAACTAAAAGATTGAAAAACACACAAAATTACGATAAGATAAAGGCAAAATATAAAAGAATATACATTATATCAAAAATTAAAAAGAAAGGGTTTATCAATTAATAGACTAATATTTCTAAACAATTGATTATATGAAGAAAATAATGAATAAAAAAAGTAATAACAAAACAATTTTTATATTAGCGTGTTTTTTAGTAATAGTAACTGTTACAAACATTACAAAAATTATGCAAAATGATACATTTTTTACAATAGCAACAGGAAATGAAATTCTTCAGAATGGATATGACAATGAAGATCATTTGACATGGCATAATAATTTACACTTTTACAAATTGAGGTGGGCGTTTGATGTCTTAATAGCTTCTATATTTAATAATTTTGGATTTTGCGGAATATATATATTTGTCTTAATAATAGGAAGTATTACAATATTATCACTATATTATATACTATTGAAACGAAAAAATAGTGTTATTTTGAGTTTTACGGGAGCACTGATATCCTCAGTATTAATAACAAGTGTGTCAGGATTTACTGCTAGAGGGCAGATAATATCTTATTTGTTATTATTATGGGAAGTGTTTTGCTTAGAACAATTAATTGAAACTAACCAAAAAAGATATTATGTATTTTTAGGATTAACATCTGTTTTAATAGTAAACTTTCACGCATCTGTTTGGATGATGTCTGTAATACTTGTAATGCCATACCTTGCAGAAGCAATATTATCAAAGTTTATAAACAAAACTAAGAGAATAACTATAGAAAACATAAAAATAAAACAATTAATAATTGCTATTGTGATACTTTTTGTTGGAAGCTTTTTATCTCCGATAGGAAGTTATACATATACATATATGTTTAAAACGATAGGCGGATTATCAAGTACATTTATAGAAGAGTTACAGTTTACGGAAATAAGTAGAACAATAGGAGTAACTGCAATGCTGGCTTTGTTCTCAATAATATCGTTATCAACAAAAGTAAAAATAAGAGCAAGAGATTTGTTTTTGTTCTATGGGTTATTAATTATGGCAATACTTGCTAGAAGAAATAAAGTGTTCTTATATCTGATAGGAATGATACCAACTATAAATTTAATACAAGAATTATTTAATATGTATGATACAGACGACTTATTAAATAAAGCATTGAATAGTCTGAAAAGAAATAAAAATATATTAATATTGGCAATGTTAATATTTATAATGATAGCACCTAATATCGTGACAAGGATAAAAGAACCTTATATAAATAAAAAAAGATATCCAGTTGAAGCAGTAGATTATATAAAAAACAATTTAGACTATAAAAATATGAAAATCTATAATCATTTTAACTTTGGAAGTTACCTAGAGTTTTGCGATATAAGAGCATTTGTGGACTCTAGAAGTGAAATATATTGTAAAGAGTTTAATGATGTGGAAATATTGCAAGATTGGCTTAATGTACGTGATTTTAAAGTACATTATGACGAAGTATTTATGAAATATAATATAGACTATGTATTAGTTTACAATGAAGAAGGAATAAATACATACTTAAATAAAGATGATAGTTATAAAAAGATATATGAAGATGAATATTTTAGTATATATAATGTCAAAAAATAGTCTAAAAATATAGACTTTTAAGCAAATAAGTAGTAAAATATAAAAGCAAAGATTTAAGAAAATCTAGGAAATTTAAATAAAAGGATATGATAAATATGACAAATCAATACAGAAATCACAATTGTGGAGAATTAACAATAAAAAATGTAGGACAAGAAGTAAAACTAGCTGGTTGGATACAGAAAATTAGAAATTTAGGAGGTATGACATTTGTTGATTTAAGAGATCAATATGGAATAACCCAAATAATAATATCTAACGAGAAATTGAAAGAGCAAATGGCTGACTTATGCACAGAAAGTGTAATATCTGTGGATGGAATAGTTGCGGAACGCTCAAATAAAAATTCTAAAATGGCAACAGGAGATATAGAAATTGATGCCAAAGAAATTACTTTGCTTGGAGAATGCGAAAAAACGCTTCCTTTTGAAGTAAATTCGGAAAAAGCAGATATAGCTTTTGTAAGAGAAGACCTAAGACTAGAATACAGATTTTTAGATTTGCGTAATGATGCAATTCATAAAAATATTTTACTTCGTGCAAAAATTATAAAAAGTTTAAGAGCAAGAATGGATGATTTAGGATTTGTAGAAATTCAAACACCAATACTTGCGAATTCTTCACCAGAAGGTGCAAGGGATTTCTTAGTACCAAGTAGATTGCACCCAGGTGAGTTTTATGCATTACCACAAGCACCACAACAATTTAAACAATTATTAATGATATCAGGATTTGACAAATATTATCAAATTGCTCCATGCTTTAGAGATGAAGATCCAAGAGCAGATAGAGCACCAGGAGAATTTTATCAATTAGATTTTGAAATGGCATTTGCTACACAAGAAGATGTTTTAGGAGTTATTGAAAAAGTAATTCCATCAGTGTTTAAGGAACATACAAATTGGCAAGTAGATGAAGGACCATTTGTAAGAATTCCATATAGAGAAGCAATGGAAAAATACGGAATAGACAAACCAGATTTAAGAAATCCATTAATAATTCAAGATGCAACAGAAATATTTAAAGATACAGAATTTAATGCATTTAAAGGAAATATTGTAAAAGCAATTGTTGTTCCAAATGGTGCAAATCAAGGAAGAAAATTCTTTGATAATATGACGGAATTTGCAGTTCAAGAACAAAAAGCAAAGGGATTAGCTTGGACAAAAATAGAAGAAGATAACACTGCTCAAGGCGGAATTGCAAAATTTATTACAGCAGATGTACTAAAGGGATTAGAAGAAAAATTAGGAGCAAAACAAGGCGACAGTATATTCTTTGTAGCTGATCAATTAGAAAAAGCACAAAAAATAGCTGGACAAGTAAGAATTGAATTAGGAAAGAGATTAGATTTGTTAGAAAAGAATGTATATAGATTTTGCTTTATAGTAGATTTCCCAATGTATGAATATAACGAAGATGAAGGAAAAATTGACTTCAACCATAATCCGTTCTCAATGCCACAGGGCGGATTAGAAGCATTAGAAAACAAAGATCCACTAGATATACTAGCATATCAATATGATTTGGTGTGCAATGGATATGAAATGGCTTCAGGAGCCGTTAGAAATCACGATCCTAAATTAATGGTAAAAGCATTTGAAATTGCTGGATATTCAGAAGAAACAGTAAAAGAAAGATTTGGAGCGTTATATAAAGCATTTAAATATGGAACTCCACCACATGCAGGAGCAGCTCCTGGATTAGATAGAATGGTAATGCTAATTGCAGACACACAAAACATAAGAGAAATAATTGCATTCCCAAAGAACAAAAAAGCGAGAGATATAATGATGAATGCTCCAAGCAAAGTGGATACACAACAATTAAAAGATGTACACATAAAAATTGATAAATAAAAAGTTTAAAATTAGAAAAGGCAGGTGGATTTTATGAAAAAAGAAAACGAAGAAACACTTGCAGTAGCAGTAGAAAAATTAAATAAAAAAATAGATGGATTAATAGAAGATCAAAAAGAAATAAAAAAAGAGTTTAATAAATGTTTACAAAAACTAAACAAAATGCAGGAATTTCACGAAATTAATGATATGAGAGCAGAATTGTTTAACAAAGAAGTAAATGATATAAAAAGGTGTTTAATTATGATAAACGATAAGCTTTATTAAAACATCTAAAAAATAAGGAGAAAATATGAAGAGAACATTTAGATTTTATTTTGCTTTAACAATGGCAAAATGTGCAAGCTTGGCATTAAAAATATTAGGGAGAAAAGCAACATATTTTCCTGGAAAAGTAGCAGTAACACTATGTCCAGACTTCCTAGGAATGATAGAAAAACCAAAAACAATAATAGGAATAACAGGAACAAATGGAAAAACAACTGTAACAAATCTTGTATTAGATTGCTTGGAAGATTGTGGATATAAAGTAATAAACAATAAAGCTGGAGCTAATATAAATGCAGGAATAGCAAGTAGTTTAGTTCATGGCGTAACATTTGGACAAAAAGTAAAAGGAGATATAGCTGTTTTTGAAATAGATGAAAGAAGCTCTCCAAAGGTATATCCATACATAAAGCCAGATTACCTAATATGCACGAATTTATTAAGAGATTCGTTAAGAAGGAATGCTCACCCAGAATTTATATTTAATATTATAAATTCTAATTTGCCAAAGAAAACAAAGCTAATTTTAAATGCGGATGATATGTTAAGTAGCAACTTAGGTAAAGAAAATGAAAAAGTTTACTATGGAATAGCAAAATTGGATTCAGATTACGAAGAATGTCCAAACATAGTAAATGATATGGCAGTATGTCCTAAATGTCATACTAAAATGAAATATAACTATGTAAGAAATAATCATATAGGAAATGGATATTGTCCAAATTGCGATTTTAAATCAAAAGAGGCTGATTATTGTATTACAAATATTGATTATAAAGAAAATAAAGCAATAGTACATAGAAAAGGGAACGATGAAGAATATAAATTACTAAATAACAAAAGCATATTCAATATATATGATGAACTAGCAGCAATAGCATTTCTAAGAGAATTTGGATTATCAGATGAAAAGGTACAAAAATTATTTGAAAATTTAAAAATAACGAAATCAAGATACGAGGATGAAGAAATTGAAGGATATAAAATAATTAGTTATATGGCTAAAGGGGGTAATCCGGTAGCAACTTCAGGAGTATTTGACTATGTTAGAAAAGAGCCAAACAAAAAAGATGTAATATTAATAATTGAAAATATTTACGATAGCAAAGATTGGCCAGAAAATATAACATGGATATATGATACAGATTTCGAATTTTTAAAAGACGAGAATATAAATAAAATAATCATAGGTGGTGCTCGTTCACAAGATTATCGTATTAGATGCCTACTAGCAGGAATACCAGAAGAAAAAATAGTGTGTGACAAAAAAGCGACAGAAGCATATAAATACTTATCATTAGACAAAGATAAAGACATATATGTATTATATGATATAGACTCATTAGGACTATTAGCAATTTTGCAACAGAATATAAGAAGCAGAATAAAGGAGGGAAAATAAATGATAAAAATAGAAGTATTATTCCCTGAAGTGTGTAATTTATATGGTGAAACTTTTAATATAAAGTATCTAGAAAAATGTATAGATGATGTGGAAACTATAAAAACAGCTTTAACAGATACTCCAAGATTTGTTTCAGAAGATGTTAATATGATATATATGGCGCCAATGCCAGAAAGTATACAAGAATTAGCAATAAAAAAACTAGAACCTTATAAAAAAAGAATAAAAGAATTAATAGAAAAAAAAGTGGTATTTTTACTAGTTGGAAATGCAGTAGAAGTATTTGGAAAGTATATAGAAAATGAAGATGGAAGCAAGATAGAAGCTTTAGGTATATTAGATTTATATGCGAAAAGAGATATGATGCACAGACATAATAGTGCATTTATTGGGCAATTTGAAGACATAGAAGTAATTGGATATAAATCACAATTCACAATGATATATACTGATAATACTGAAAATTACTTTGTAAAAGCAGAAAAAGGAATAGGAATAAATAAAGAGAGCAAACTAGAAGGAATAAGAGTAAACAATTTAATTGGAACATACTTATTAGGGC
Source organism: Bacteroidaceae bacterium (assembly GCA_963621875.1). Lineage (GTDB taxonomy): Bacteria > Bacillota > Clostridia > TANB77 > CAG-508 > CAG-245. The sequence continues at coordinate 27,437 of CAVFFR010000012.1, forward strand.
CAATTTTAATACTAAATCCACTATTAACGAAAAAAATACTAGAGATGCTAGGAATAAAAGAACCAAAGCTTAAATATGAAGCAGACTTAATAGATGCATATCAAAAGAGATTAGAAGAAATAAGATTAAAAGTAAAATAGAAAGAGATAAAATGAAAAATATAAAAAATTATGACCTAGAAGATTTGAAACAAGAGATTATATCAATTGGAGAAAAAGGCTTTAGAGCAGAACAGATTTTTAAATGGTTATACCAAGAAAAAGTAAAAAGTTTTGACGAAATGACAAATCTTTCGCTAGAATTAAGAGAAAAGCTAAAAAGCAATTATACAATTTGTAACTATAACATATTAAAAAAATTAGAATCATCAGATGGAACAAAAAAATACTTATTTGACATTTTAGACGGAAATATTATAGAATCTGTATTAATGGAATACCATTATGGGAAATCAGTATGTGTTTCATCGCAAGTAGGCTGCAAAATGGGATGTAAATTCTGTGCATCAACAGGAATTCCATTTGTAAGAAGCCTTACGGCAGGAGAAATTGTAGAACAAATTTTAGCAATAGAGCAAGATACTGGTGAAAAAATTTCCAACATAGTATTTATGGGAATTGGAGAACCATTAGATAATTATGATAATGTAATAAAGGCTATAAGAATATTAAATAATCCAAAAGGATTAGGAATAGGTGCAAGACATATTAGTGTGTCTACAAGCGGACTAGTTCCAAGAATATATGACTTAGCAAAAGAAAATATACAATGTACATTATCAGTATCATTACACGCAAGCAACAACGAAAAACGTTCAAGTATGATGCCGGTTAACAATAGATATAGTGTAGAAGAATTAATAAAAGCTTGCAAGGATTATATTGCAATAACAAACAAAAGAATATCATTTGAATATGCACTAGCTAAGGACAATAATGATAATTTGCAAGATGCAAAAGAACTTGTCAATTTGCTAAAAGGAATGTTATGCCATGTTAATTTAATACCAATAAATAAAATAGAAAATGGAAAATTTACAAAAAGTTCAAATGAAAATATAATTAAATTTAGAGATTATCTAAATGACCACGGAATTGTAGCAACTATAAGAAGAGAACTAGGTTCTGACATAGAAGCTGCTTGTGGACAATTAAGAAGAAAAAATCTGGATCCTAAAAATGAAAATAATGAGAGTCAGTAATGCTTGATCTTATTAAAGTTTTTTAAGAAAATAATAGGAGGAGAACTATGCAAATACTTGCAAAAACAGATATAGGGAAAGAGCGAAAAATAAATGAAGACTTTTTCTATATATCGGATGCAGAGGATGAAATTCAGTTAGCAATTCTAGCAGATGGAATGGGAGGCTATAATGCAGGCGAAGTAGCAAGCAAAACAGCAACTCAGGCCGTACGAGAATATATAAAAGAACATCCTTTAAAAAAAGACATAGAAGAAACAATTAGACAATCAATTGAATATGCAAACAAAGTAGTATATGAAAAAGCAAAAACAAAAAAAGAATTAGAAGGAATGGGTACTACTTTAGATGTTTGTCTAATATATAATAATAAGATATATATAGGACATATTGGAGATAGCAGGGTATATAGAATAAGAGATAACGAAATGCAGAGAATTACAAGGGATGACAGCTATGTACAGACCTTGATTGAAGATGGAAAAATAACAAAAGAAGAAGCATTTAATCATCCTAAAAAGAATATGATAACAAAAGCGTTAGGATGTATGGGAGATGTTGTACCTAACATATATGAAGAAAATTTTAAGAAAAATGATATAATATTGATGACTTCAGATGGACTTACAAATATGGTAAAAGAAGAAGAAATCTTAGACATTATTAAACAAGACCCAGAAAAGTCGGTAGACAAATTAATAAAACAAGCAAATGATAATGGTGGATATGACAACATAACAGTTGTTATAATATTATAAGTGGGGAGAAATGTTATGAATATAATAGGAAGAACAATAGCAAATAGGTATGAAATAATTAATAAAACCGGTGTGGGAGGAATGGCAACAGTATATGTTGCAAAAGATAAAGTACTAAATAGAAATGTTGCTGTAAAGGTATTAAAAGATGAATTCACAACAGATGAAGAATTTGTTAAAAGATTCAATTCAGAAGCGCAAGCAGCAGCAAGTTTGTCACACCCTAACATAGTATCAATATATGATGTAGGAAACGAAGATAATATTTATTATATAGTAATGGAGCTAGTAAGAGGAAAAACTTTAAAGCAAATCATAACAGAAGAAGGAGCACTTCCTTGGAAATGGTCTGTAAACATCGCAATGCAAATAGCTTCAGCACTAGAAACAGCACACAAAAACAATATAGTTCATAGAGATATAAAACCACATAATATAATAATAACAGAAGATGGAGTTGCAAAGGTAACAGACTTTGGAATAGCAAAAGCTGTATCAAACTCTACAATAACAGCCTTTGGGACAACAATAGGATCAGTACATTATTTTTCACCAGAACAAGCAAAAGGTGGATACACAGATGCTAAATCAGACATATACTCATTAGGAGTAGTGATGTACGAGATGCTTACAGGAAAAGTGCCATTTGACAGTGATACATCTGTATCAGTAGCTTTAAAACATATGCAAGAAGCACCAGTTCCACCAATGGATATAAACGAGAACATACCAAAAGCTGTAAATGACATAATCCTAAAAGCAATGGAAAAAGAGCCAATGGCAAGATATCAAACTGCTACAGCAATGCTTGCTGACTTATCGATGGCATTAAAAGACCCAGATGGAGAATTTGTTGAAGAAGAAGCAAATGATGGTTTAACAAGAAGGATGGGAGCTATAACAGATGATATGATTAGGAAATCTTCTACTTCAAATAAAAAGAAGAAGAAAAAAGGAAAACTAGCACAATTGTGTGAGAAGTATCCAATAATGAAACCTATAATTATAATATTAGTTATACTAGTATTATTCTTTGGAAGTATAGGAATAACATCTGCAATAATGAGTGCGGTAAATCCAAAAGATGTACAAATACCAAACCTAGTTGGAAAGACAGAGGATGAAGCAAAAGCAGAGCTAGCAAAATTAAAACTAGAATATGTAAAAATTAGCGAAGACTATAACAAAGACTATGAAGCTGGAAAAATATATGAACAAACACCAAGTTACAGTGAAGGATACAAAATAAAACAAAAAAATAAAGTATCAGTTAAAGTAAGTAAGGGAACTGAAACAACAACAGTACCAAAAGTAATTGGTGACACATATGACGATGCAGTTAAAAAATTAGAAGAAGCTAAATTAAAAGCTGAAAAAGTAGAAGAAGCAAACAAAGACATAAAAGAAGGAATTGTAATAAGTCAAGAGACAGAAGCAAATTCAACTGCAAATGCAGGAGATGTAATTAAAATACATGTAAGCATTGGCTCTGGGATACCACAAGTTGTAGTACCAGGAGTAGTTGGAAAAAATGAAAACGATGCAAAATCAGCATTGGAAGCAAAGAATTTAAAAGTAAATATAGAATATGAAGAAGATAGTACAAAAAATAATGGAGAAGTCCTAAGACAAAGTATAAAGGCTGGCGAAAACATTGATGAAGGAACAGAAATAACTATAACAGTAAACAAGTTAGCAGAGATGAAAGATGGAACAGTAAATGTCAACCTAAAATCACTTCTAAAATATACACCAGAAAAAGATGATGATGGAAAAGAAATCATAGAAAATGGTCAAGTAAAAATAGTAGTAGGAGACGACACTATATACAATGAAAGTAAGCCAAAAACTACAACCAACATCAGTGCAAGATTTAGTGCAAAAGGAAATGTAACAATAAAAATTTATGTAGATGGTATATTAAAAGGAACAAAAGAGATTAATATGAATGTTACAACAACATGCACATTTGAATAAAAAACCCAAAAGCAACTCATAGCCTAATATGAGTTGCTTTTTGCATTAAAAAAATGTTATAATAAAAAAGTAAAAAATAAAAATAGGAGAAAATATGCAGGGATTAATAATAGAAAACAAAGCAAATCTATATAAAGTAAAAGTAAATGAAAAAGAATATATAGCAACAGCAAGAGGAAAGTTCAAAAACGAGAATACCTCACCGGTTGTAGGAGATATAGTAGAAATATCTATATTAGAAGAACAAAAACGCACAGCAGTAATAGAAGAAATAAAAACAAGAAAAACATATATAAAAAGACCAAAACTTGCAAACATAACAAAAATAATATTTGTAATATCAAGCAAACATCCAAAGCCTGATTTACTAATGTTAGACAAACAATTAGCTTTTGCCCAATACCTACATATAAAACCTATAATAGTATTAAACAAAATTGATTTAGATGAAAAAGAAGAATTTAATAAAATAAACCAGACTTATAAAGATATAGGGTACAAGGTAATAAAAACAAATGCAAAAGAAAAGATAGGAATACAGGAATTAGAACAAGAACTAAAAGATAATATAAGTGCTTTTTCTGGAAACTCAGGAGTAGGGAAATCAACATTAATAAATGATTTATTTAATGAAAATATAACAAAAGAAGGAGAAGTAAGTCAGAAAAATAAAAAGGGAAAAAATACAACAACACATATAAAGCTATATGAATTAAACAAAGATACATATATAGCAGACACTCCTGGATTCTCAACTTTTGATGTGTATGAAATTCCATATAAAGAATTAGACAAGTACTTTGTGGAATTTAAAAATGGAATAGAAAATTGCAGATATATTGGATGTAGCCACATAAAAGAAGACGAATGTGGAGTAAAAGATCTAATAGAAGAAAATAAAATAGACAGACAAAGATATGAAAATTATATTAAAATATATGAAGAACTAAAAGACAAGGAGGAACACAAATGGTAGATGTATCAACATCAATATTAAGTGTAAAAAAAGAAAATATAATAGATACAATATATAAACTAGAAGATGCAAAAACAAATTATTTTCATATAGATGTAATGGATGGGGAGTTTGTAAAAAACAATACACATGACATTATGCTAGAATATGCAGAATACTTAGATCACATAACCAAAGTACCATTAGATGTACATTTAATGGTAAAAGATATAAAAAACTATGTAGACAGTTATTCAATATTTAATCCTAATATAATAACATTTCATTATGAAGCTTGTAAGGAAAAAGAAGAAGTATTTGAAATAATAAAATACATAAAAGGAAAAGAAAGAAGGGTAGGAATTTCAATTAAACCAAATACAAAACTAGAAGAAATAAAAGAATTTCTACCATATGTACACTTAATTTTAATAATGACAGTAGAACCAGGAGAAGGCGGACAAAAACTAATTCCAGAAACAATAGCAAAAATAGAAGGTGCAAAGACTTTTAGAGAGCAAAACAATTTGGATTTTGAGATAGAAGCTGATGGTGGAATAAATGTGGAAAACGCAACTGAACTAGTTGAAGCAGGAGCAGAAATATTAGTATCAGGAAGTGCAATAATAAACTCAAAAGACTATAAAGAAACAATTAGAAATTTAAAAATGGCATAAAAAATAGAAACTGTTGGCATAAAACCAACAGTTTAATTTTTATTTCTTAGAATCATCTTTTTTTGCTTCAACAACTGCACTAGCAGAAGCTACAACATTATCTTCATCTAATTTCTTGCGAGCAAATATTGTATATGAGATAATTCCGAATGCTAATGAATTAATAATTAAATTTACTAATCCGCCAACAAAAGGAATTAAATTTATTGCCCAAAATGCAAGAACTAAAATACAATCAAATAATATGTTCATAACTTTTGAATCTTTATTAATCTTCTTGCAAATGATTTTTCCTAAAGGAATTGCAACAAATGCATAAGCAAGTTTAGCAACAAATAATATGTATGTTAATAATAATACAATTGATGGTAATATACCTATAATTGTGCAGAAAAGTATGATACAAGCAATAGGTATAGTAATTAGTGCTAAAGCACCATATCCTAAAGCTGGACCAAATTTCTTAGTAAGAACAATTTCTTCTTTTTCAGCAAATTTAGGCGTTGCTAATACAACAATTAAAATTACAACTAAAGATATTAATAATACCTTTATAGCATCCCATACATAATTCTTTTTGTGAACTATTGTTGTAGATTGACTAGCTATATTATCTGTTTCAGTAAAGTTGACAGATCCTTTAACCATATTCTCTGGAACTTCAACTTTTGCTGATGAAGAATAATTAAAATTCTCTCCAATATATGCTGAATCTCCAAAAGTAGCATTATCAAAAGATATATTTGCATTTCTTTTAATTTTACCACCTAAAATTAATGTTTGTGCTCCAGCAGATACATCTCTAAAAACTGTAGCACCAGAAGAAATTGTTAATTTGGTAGTTGTAGCATATACATCATATACAAAACCACTTATATTAACTTCTTTACCACAAACAAATAAATCGTTATAAATATAACCTGTGCTCGTAACATTTAATGTGTTAGCAATAATAAATACATTTCCGCTAATTTTACCACTAATAGTAACTGTATCACCCATAATGAATGCATTTCCATTTACATTATAATCTATAATTACATCAGAGTCTATTAAAAATAAATCCTTATCTACGTCTTTAGAAACAGGAATTTGAGACTCATCCAATACAGAACTTACATCATCTTCATTAATAGAAATAGTACTTATTTCGCTCTCGTTTGTAGCAAATGAAACTGTTGAAATGAACATTACTATAAGAAGCAATAAAATAAAAATTTTTGATTTTAATCCTTTCATAAGAATTCTCCCTTCTCAAAATTATATACATAATAATATATTCAAAACTAAAAAATGTCAATGATATTTACAATAACTTTTTAGAGGGCATAATTCACATTTTGGACTCTGAGAAGTACAAGTATTTCGACCATGCCACATAAAAAGATGATTCATATCTCTATAATATTCTTTTGGAATAACCTTTAACAAATCCATTTCAATCTTAAGAGAATCACTTGAATTAGAGAATCCTAATCTATTTGAAATTCGCTTGCAATGAGTATCAACAGCAATACCTTGAGGTTTATTAAAAGCTTCAAGCATAATAACATTTGCACTTTTTCTACCAACTCCAGGAAGAGTCATTAAGTCATCCATATTCTCAGGAACTATACTGTTATATTTATCAACTAAAATTTGTGCAGTTGCTTTAATATTCTTAGCTTTATTTTTATAAAAACCACAAGAATGAATGTATTCTTCTAATAAATGTATATCAATGTTTGTAAAATCTTCAGGGGTAGAATACTTTGCAAATAAAGCAGGAGTAGTCAAATTTACTCTACTATCAGTACACTGAGCAGATAAGACTACAGCAACCAACAACTCAAAAGGAGTTGAAAAGTCTAGACTACATTTAGCATCAGGATACATTTGCTTTAAAATTGTAATTATATTTAATACATCCTTTTTATTCATAATTAATCCCTTTCTAATTTATAAGCATATTATATAATAAAAGCTTTACAAAATAAATATACAATATAAAATTATTGCTCACATTTATGTAAAATTAATAATAAAATATTATAAGAAAGGGAGGTAAAATATGTTTGAAGCTTTAAAAAAGACAATCGGACTTTGTCTTGTGGGAATAGGAACCGGAATATTATTAGTATTATTACTTCCTGTTACAGGATGGCTATTTTTAATAGGTTGTGCATTATTTATATTAGGAATAGCTTGGCTATTTTGTAAAAAATAAAAGAAAGGATATGATTTGTATGAAAATAGTGGTTAAAAAGGTACCAAAATTTTTAAGAGGATTTATCAAATTAGTATTTGGAATAAAAGACGAAAAATAATACATAAAATAGCAAAAAAATAAAATAGGGTTAGCCCTATTTTTATTTTACTTTAATTAAGCTCTTGTAACTTTTCCAGAACGTAAGCATTTTGAACATACTTGAATGTTTTTTGCTTCTCCGTTTACAATAGCTTTTACACTTCTTAAATTTGGTTTCCAAGTTCTAGCAGCTCTTCTACTAACATGAGAACGAGCGATACTAATTTTATTTCCGTGTGATACACCCTTATCACAAATTGCGCATTTTGCCATGTTACTGCACCTCCTACTGATTTAGCTAAAATCGACTATATACTATAATAACATAAAAATTTAAAAAATACAAGTCTTTTGTATTTTTTTTACGTTTTTTTTATAGAAGATTGAAAAATATAAAACAAACGCTATAGAACATTGTGGATTACTAAATTAGAGTTATTTAATAATTTATCAGCAACAAAAACAAAATTACATTCTGTATCTGTTAAATAAATATCTAAATTTCCAGTATGTGTAGAATAATTTAGCAAATTGTCTTTGAGTACTGTACAGAGATCTTGAGCTATTATAGTTCCAGTATTAATTATTAAAGCTCCTGCTTTTAAATATTTTTTAAATATATTAGTAAAAAGAGGATAGTGAGTGCATCCTAAGATAAGAGCATCAACATTATATAATTCTTTCATATATTCACTAATTGTTAAATCAGCGATTTGATTATTAGTCCAACCTTCTTCTGCCATAAGAGCTAACAAAGGGCAAGGCTTATTAATTATATGCAAACTAGAATTATATTTAAGAAGTGCTAACTGCCAGCCATTACTTCTAATAGTACCACTGGTGGCAACGACCCCAATTGTATTTAAATTTAGTTGTTTTGCTATATATTTAGCGGTTGAATCTATAATGCCAATTATTGGTATAGTGTATAAACAACGCATAGCTTCTAAAGCTTGACTAGTTGCTGTTCCACAGGCAATTATGATCGCTTTTACATTTTTACTAATAAGAAAATCAATTCCCTTTTTTGTAAGACTAATGATGCTTTCTTTAGATTTATTGCCGTAAGGAAAACTTTTAGTATCTCCATAATAAATTACATCTTCATTAGGAAATATTTTTCTAATCTCTTTATAAACAGTAAGACCGCCAACACCAGAGTCAAACATTCCAATAGGTCTTGTATCCATAGCAAATCTCCTTTCTATAATAAACTATATTATAGAATAAAACATAAAATTATGCAAACAAAATTCACAATTATAAAAACACTACATAATATATATAAAGCAGAAGTGCTAAAAAAGTAATTCGGTAATATGTCAATAGAAAAATAAAAAAATCTCAAAAAATTTTTTGA